>DYSU01000002.1:0-85235 GCA_020726335.1 Thiomargarita sp.
GCCAACCGAGCAGATTGAAGAAATTGAGTGCGATTGTTTGGTCTTTATCGCTGAATTGAAGGTAAAAAAACTTTATCGCGGACAAGGCATCGGCTCTGCCCTGTTGCGCCGCATGGGCAGTATGATTGACTTGAGCAATTGTCTTATCGGCTTGAAGGCTTTTCCCCTCACCGATGACTACGGCAAAGCGGCGAAAGCTGAAGAAATCGCACAGGTCAAGCACTTCTACGAATTGCACAATTTCACCCATGCGGGGGGTGAATTCATGGTCAAAGATGCCCGCCTGTGCGATGTGATGAAGAAGAAGCTGGCGCACCGACGCGCAAAGTAGGCCGCCAAACACTATTTGACGGATACCATGTGAATGGATTGGTCTTTGGCTTTGCAACGTTCAGGTTGCGAACTTTTTTTGCGTTGGTCACTGACCGCCACCAACCTGTGTTCATCCAACCACGCGATGCCTTCGACATTGCAATAAATCACTTCATTGGCCGCATCACGCGGAAATGAATAGGTTTTGCCCTCTCCGACTTGCCATTTTTCAGTGTCAATTTTACCCAGCCACAAAGCCGAAGATTCTTGCGACACAAGGGCGATACGGTTGTTATCAATGGCCAAACCTGCATAATCAATAAACTGAACAGTTTCAGGCAATTCAATGGTTTGCTGATAAACCCAAGCCCCGTTTTGGTCTTTAAAAACCACCATGCGGCCATGGCCTGCTTGTTGGCCTTCGGGGTCTTTTTCACACTGATTGCCTTCACAAACCGCCAATAAAAAATCGCCCGCTGGGCTGTTGACCACGCTGATGCCTTCAAAGCCTTTGTTTTCATCGAGCAGACGATAAGGCAACGCGCTGTATTTTTTTAGCCCGTGGCTGTCGTATTCAAACACCCCGCCTTCAAACGCATCGCCTTGGGCTTGGGTTTCGTTCAACACAAACAAGTGCTGGGTTTTGGGATGAAAGCTTAAACCTTCAAAATCAGTCAATAAACCCGCTTCAATCGCCAGCTTTTGCAAATGGTTTTTGGGGTCGTTTTTGGCCATACGGGCAATCACCGCAACATCGGTCATGTTGTCAAAAATCACATAAAACCGCTGGTCTTTCACCGCCACACCGCTGGCCTCCAAGTTCGCTTTTTTATTCATATTCGGCAATAAATAATACAGTTTGGCTTCATCAACGACGGTCAAGAACGTCTCCGCCCACAGCGCGCTGGCCCAAAGGCTCGTGAATAAAAACAAAGTGATTTTCAAGAACAGGCTCATCGGTTTCCTCTTGCTTAATAAGCTGATTTAATTAAATATTCAATGATTGGGTTGATGTGAATATTCAAGTTTTGTTGCAAATAAACAGGCAAATGCACCGGTTTGCTCACCATCTTGCGTTCCACCATTTCATTGATGGTTTTTAAATGGCTAAACCCTGTTTTGCCGACATATAAATTATTCAATGATTCGCGTTGATAAAAGAGAAGCGCGTCTTTAACCCCGCGTAAATACAGAAAATCTTTGGTAAAACCCCCGCCGCGATACACCCGCACCGTCAAACGAAACGCTTCTTCTTTGTCCATATCATAATCGTTGATCAAACTGCGAAACGTATGGCTAAAATCATGGCGATTAATCATCATTTGTACGGCAATCACCCGCAACGCCAGCGTTTTCAACCGTGGCAAACTGATGTTGCCTGTCATGTATTCGGCCAAAATGGCCAAACCTTCTTGGGTGTAGGTGTTGCCCGGCAAGCCCAATTTAAACACGTTAAGCTGTTGTAAATCGGCATTGGAAGAAGTCACCATATGCACCCCCAATTCATGATGAATCAGCGCATTCATTTCGGTTTGGTTGACTTTGATGTTTTTATTGATCATCATGGTCTTGCCCACCACCATCGCCAACGCCACAATTTTATGGGTAATTTGTACTTTGCATTGAATTTTATACATTTTTAAGGCTTGCAGACATTGGGCTTTGGCTTGTTCGGCATTGAGGTTGCGCGGCGGCATCGGTTCAAACGGTTTGGCAAACAATAAAAATTTGGCAATGCGGATGTCATCATCGCTGGGTTCACCGTAATAACGCAATGAATTGTATAAAAATTTTTCGCTGTTGATGGTGGACAATAAATCAATCTTGGTGGCAAATGTATCAATCACATCCCTATATAATTGCTGAATAGATGCATCTTTAATCGCATCGACGGGCAAACGATAGAGTTTTTCCCGAAATTCAAACGGATTGATTCTCACTTGGCGATAATCAAACTGCGGTTGATAATTATAATGCTTGGCAAAAAACCGTTTTTTTTCGCCCACAATGTTTTTAGGGTTAATATAAGTTAATGTACTGATTCCTTTGGCTAATTTATAAAGCTCTTCATCAACATGCGCCACCGCAGGTTCAATATACAAGGACAATAATTTGGTTTTAATTGAGGGCGTTTTGGGTTTGCATTGTTTGCTAAAATACATCGCATTGGCCAAAATCACTTCTTTTAAGCCGACTTTCAGCGCGTTCAACACCAAAGGAAAAACTTCCCCCGTGCTTTCATCCATGTAGATTTTTTTGACTTCGGTGGGCAAGACCAAGGTTTTGAAAAAATGTTGTTGCACAAAAGCGGTCAAATAACCACGGCCATAAAACACTTCATCCACAGCGGCACGGGTGGTGATGTTGGGCAAACTGATTTTGGCCAAACTTTTTGACCAATGGCGAATCACTTTGTTCCACAATTGGGTGTTGAGCTGTTCGGTGCCAACGTTAAATGTGGGGGTGTCATCGCTGTCACGGCGCAAATAGTTATATGAATGAATATCATAAATTAAACAATTGCCGTGGATTTTTTCCAAGGTTTTGACCAATTCCAATAAAATGGCATAAAATTGAGCGTGTTTTTCAAGGCTGTGTTTTTTTTGCGCCCGAGACAATGCAGGTTGCCACACGGTTTTGCCCCACGCTTCTTGATAAACACAGCGGTCAGCCCAGCGATTTAAATCATATTCATAACGCGAATCCAAAGCCACCAACGTGATGGGCATTGAAGCAATCATTTCGGCGGTGAAAGGGTCTTCTTCATAGCGTCTTTCAGCCGAGGATAACACGCATTTTTCCGCCAAATCTGCCCGCAAGTGATGACCGTCATGAATCGCCGTGCAAATAAAAAAACCATACGCTTCAATTTTGATTTCCAGCAAATCATCCACCACCGCGTGTAATGGCTGGCGTTGTTGAATGGTTTGCAAACAGGCTTCGATGCTGAGTCTATTCATCACCCATGGCCTGCGTGAATTCATCTTTACGCAAATGCAATGCCCGTTTTTTATTGGCATTTTCTTCTACAAAATCAATAATTTGCTTTTGTAGTTTGGTGCGATTCAGTTTATTGATCCGCATGATACCGCCGGGGCTTAACACATTGACTTCAATCAATTTTCCGTTAATCACATCAATGCCGACAAAATACAGCCCGTCACGCACCAATTTAGAGCCGATTAATTTGCACAAATCACGTTCCGTTTTATTTAAATTATATTTGACCACACTGCCGCCCGCATGAACATTGGCACGCACTTCTTCAGGGGCAGGCACCCGTTTCATCGCACCAATCGGCTCACCGTTGAGCATTAAAATGCGGACATCGCCTTGGTCTGCGCCTTCCACATATTCTTGTAAAATCACATAGTTGCCATTGGGGTTGCCGCTGTAAATGTAAAAATCCAACAGCGAACGGAAACTGGCCAAAGCTTGTTTTTCAACCATGATCACGCCTTTGCCTGCATGACCGTCCAATGGTTTCATGATCATTTTATCAGTGGCCGAATTTTTTAACACCGTGGTTAAATAATCAGGCATTTTCGACACATACGTTTTGGGAATGAAGCGGTTTTCAGGGTCATTAAAAGAAGAGGTGTATAATTTATTGTTGGCGATGCGTAACCCGTTGATGTCATTCATAATAAACACATCATCACGCACCGAATCCAGAAAATTCAAGGCAGCGGCATTCAGCGGCGGATTGGATCGCATGAAGATGGCATCAAACCCCGCCAACGGCAATTTGACTTTGCGAAACGTCGCTTTTTTATAAAACAAAGAAACCGTGCTTGGCACGCTTTCGCCCTTAACAAACACACTGCAAAACGCCATCGCGGTCGATTCGCGCATGGTTAAATTATGGATGGTGGCCAAAGCCACCGTGTGGCCGCGCACAACGGTTTCATGAATCAATCGAATGCTGGAATCGTTATCAGGGTCGATTCTTTCCCATGCGTACATCAAAAATAAAATATTCATCCATTGAACTCCTTTATTGTGGCTGTTATTGGTCTTCATTATGCCATATTTGCCGCTGATTCACGAGTTGCCCCATTCGCAAGCGATGATGATGCTTCCTTTATTTGGGTTATAATAAGGCGATAAAAGATTCAACCAAAGGAAATCACCATGCTCAACATTCGGCGATTCAACAGCCAAGACAACGGTTTTAATAAACAACTCAATGAGTTATTGGCTTGGGACAGCGTGGCCGATGGCCAAGTTATCCATACCGTGGCCAACATTTTGGCCGATGTCAAACAAAACGGTGATGCCGCTGTTTTGGCCTACACCCAAAAATGGGATGCCAGCACTGCCGATTCTATGGCCGCTTTGACAGTTTCAGCCGCACGCCTGCAACAAGCGTTGACCCGTGTTTCTCATGAACAACGCCAAGCGTTGCAATACGCCAGTGAGCGCATCACCGCGTATCATCAACGCCAAGTGCAAGCATCGTGGTCTTATACCGAGGCCAATGGTACGCTGTTGGGGCAAAAAATCACCCCGCTGGACAAAGTGGGGTTGTATGTGCCGGGCGGTAAAGCGGCTTATCCTTCGTCGGTGTTGATGAATGCGATTCCTGCCAAAGTGGCGGGCGTGGCGGAAATCATCATGGTCGTGCCTGCGCCCAAAGGCGAATTGAATGAACTGGTTTTGGCGGCGGCGGCGATTGCAGGCGTGAACCAAGTGTTCACCATCGGCGGCGCGCAAGCGGTGGCGGCGTTGGCTTATGGCACGCAAACGGTGCCAAAAGTCGATAAAATTGTCGGTCCGGGCAATATTTATGTCGCAGTGGCCAAAAGCCAAGTGTTTGGCACGGTGGGCATTGACATGATCGCAGGGCCTTCGGAAATTTTAATCATCTGCGATGGCCAAACCAACCCTGATTGGATGGCGATGGATTTATTTTCCCAAGCGGAACACGATGAACAAGCGCAATCCATTTTGCTCTGTCCCGACGGCGATTATTTATCGCAAGTGGCGGTTTCGATTGAAAAATTGTTGCCCACCATGCCACGCGCCGCCATCATTGGAAAAGCCTTGAATGACCGCGCTGCGTTGATTCAAGTCAAAAATTTATTGGAAGCCACGCGCATCAGCAACACCATTGCGCCCGAGCATTTGGAATTGTCGGTGGCCGAGCCACAAGCGTTGTTGAGCCACATCAAGCACGCAGGTGCGATTTTTATGGGACGTTATACCGCCGAAGCCTTGGGCGATTATTGCGCCGGCCCCAACCATGTGTTGCCCACCTCGCAAAGTGCGCGGTTTTCTTCGCCGCTGGGGGTGTATGATTTTCAAAAACGTTCGTCTTTGATCCAATGTTCTGCGCAAGGCGCACGGGAATTGGGGCAAACTGCTTCGATTTTGGCGCGTGGCGAAGGTTTGATTGCCCATGCCTGTTCGGCTGAATACCGCCTTCATGCGCGTGAATAAACCGCAACGCGGGGCGTTGCTGATTATCGTCATGTGGTTTTTGGTGATGCTGACCTTGTTGGTCGGCACCTTGGTCAGTGAAACCCGTTTATCGGCCAAAGTGGCTTTTTATAATAAAACGGGGGTCAACCGCTGGGCGTTGATTTTGCGCGCATTGCGCCAAACTGAAATGGAGCTGATGTTGCAACGGATGCCGCCCGATGAAGAAACCCATAAAATTCCGATCAGCGAACGGCAAGACCCGCTATTGGCTTTTGATGGACGGCTGTTGGCGTTGACCTATCCTTTGCCCGCCAACGTGGAAGTGCGTGCGTTTGACCACATTGGCAAACTCAGTTTGTTGCGGATGAATGTTGACAGTCTGCAAAAAATTTTAGAACAGCGGTTGGGCAAAGACTTGCAAAAAATCACCCCCCTGTTGGATGCGTGGCAAGATTGGATGGATGCTGACAAACTCAAACGGTTAAACGGCGCAGAAGATGAATATTATCAGTCACTTAAACAGCCTTATTTGCCACGCAATGGCGCGCTGGAAACCTTGGATGAATTGTTGTTAATCAAAGGCTTCAAGGAGGTGTTTGGCGAAGTTAATTTGGAATCGGTGTTTACCTTGTTCAGCCACCACCAAGGCGTTAACCCCAATTTTGCCAGCATGGATGCGTTGGCATGGATTCCCAGCATGAACGCAGAGATTGCGCAAAAAATCATCCACCATCGCGCAAAAAAACCCTTCAAAAATATCAATGAGTTAAATGAAATTTTACAGCCGATTAACCCCGAAATATTCAATGACATCAGCGTATGGCTGAATTTTGCCAACACCAGCAATTATTACACCATTGCCATTCAAGTCAATGATGACGCGCCCAGCGAAGATAGTGCGCCTGATGACCAAAACCACAGCCCTTCATTCGACAATGACAAAGAACCGTTGGAAAAACCCAGCCAATTTGACCATGTTTTCGCGTATACAGCGACGGTGCAAGCCCATGGTTATGCCCAGCCGCCCAAGGTTTTGCAAGTGCGCCCTTATGGCGAATTGCCCCAAGCGGCTGAATCGGCAACGGCTGAAATTGGGCAGAAATAAATTCTTTCTCATACAAGGAGTGTGCTAAACTTTTAGTCAGAATTTTGATCAAAAACCCCCTTTGGCTCTAATCTTTTTTCCATCAAGGAGTTATCACCATGCAAATACCCCTGTTTTCTCGCTTGATTTATGGCCCTTTATTAGGGCTGTTATTGCTCAATGTGCCATCGGTTTATGGCCAAGAAGAAGCCGAAGTGGCCATTGATAAACCTGTCAGCCAAGTTGACCCTTGTTTGTTTCCAAAACAACCGCGTTTGGATTGGCTGGATCGCACCCAATACAAAGTGTCGTCTAAAATTTGCGGTGCAGCTTTGTGGTTTGACCACTTTTTTGGTGATGCACGCTATGAAGAAGAAGACCTGAAAAGCCGCTTAACCGTCAAAACTGCATTGCGCGTGGCCCAAGGCAATGACAGCAATTTCCGCGCGATTTTACGCGCCAAAGTGCGTTTGCCCCAATTAAAAAACCGCCTGCAATTGATGATTTCCAGTGAAGAAGATGACAAAAATGTGGAACCCAGCAATGCCCGCGATGGCAACATCCGTGAAGCCGTTGGTTTACCTTCGGCGCGCTTTCGCGCAGGTGGCGGCTTTATCGGGTTGCGCTGGACTCCTCTCACGGGTTTAGAAGACACGTTGCAATTTAGTGCAGGCATTCGCGCCAAACTGCCTGTGCGTTCGTTTGTCAGTGCGCGTTATCGCTACAGCTATGCCTACAGCCCACGGGCGTTGATTCGCGCCACCCAAAGCGTGTTTTGGGAAGATGACAACGGTGGTTTTGGTGAAAGTAGCCGTTTAGATTGGGAATATTTGTTCAATCAACGCACCGTTTTGCGCCTTAACGGCATGGGTACATTCTCGCAAGAAAGCGAAGGCATGGATTGGGAAACAGGGGCTTCGTTGCTTCATGGTTTGAGTGCAAAAAAAGCGATTTCGCTGAATTTATCCACCAAAGGCGTTACGCGCCCCAGCACATGGCTGAAAGAAAAACGCATCAGCATTTTGTATAGGCAAAATATTTACAAACCTTGGCTGTTTGTCGAAGTTGAGCCTGAAGTCAGTTGGATTCAAGAATTTGAAGACTCCCCCACTGAACGGGTCGGTGCGATTATTTTGCGCCTAGAAGCCCAGTTTGGCCACGATTTGGGATTATAATCCATGGCATCCCTAAAAGCATGAATTTTAAGCATAAAAAAACCGCCCATCGGGCGGTTTCTTGTTTAGAGCTTTTACAACAAAGGTACGATCAATAACGCCACAATATTGATGATTTTAATCAAGGGGTTGACCGCAGGGCCTGCCGTGTCTTTGTAAGGGTCGCCGACAGTGTCGCCCGTGACCGCCGCTTTATGCGCTTCAGAGCCTTTGCCACCGTGATTGCCATCTTCAATGTATTTTTTGGCGTTATCCCATGCGCCACCGCCTGTGGTCATGGAAATGGCGACAAACAAGCCTGTGACGATGGTGCCAATCAGCAAACCACCCAAGGCTTCTTTACCCAAAATCACGCCCACCAGAATCGGCACCAATACGGGCAACAACGAAGGCAGAATCATCTCTTTAATCGCCGCTTTGGTCAACATGTCCACTGCCCGCGAATAATCGGGTTTTTGGGTGCCTTTCATGATGCCGGGTATTTCCTTGAATTGGCGACGCACTTCCATCACAATGCCACCTGCGGCACGACCCACCGCTTCCATTGCCATCGCGCCGAACAAATAAGGCACCAAACCGCCAATCAACAAACCGATCAACACCATGTGGTTGCTCAAATCAAACACGATGGGCGCGCCCCCGCTGTGAGCATTTAACGCATGGGTATAATCCGCAAACAACACCAACGCCGCCAAGCCTGCTGAACCAATCGCATAGCCTTTGGTCACCGCTTTGGTGGTGTTGCCCACGGCATCCAATGGGTCGGTGATGTTGCGAATTTCTTCAGGCAATTCAGCCATTTCCGCAATCCCGCCTGCGTTGTCCGTGATAGGCCCATACGCATCC
Source organism: Thiomargarita sp. (assembly GCA_020726335.1). GTDB lineage: Bacteria > Pseudomonadota > Gammaproteobacteria > Beggiatoales > Beggiatoaceae > DYSU01. Next base: position 8,842 of record DYSU01000002.1, read on the forward strand.
AACGCGACGATGATGCCCGTCATGGACAGCATGGACGTGGCGGCGATGGCAATCGCATACAAACCGCCCAGTTCATAGGCCATATAAATGGCCGCGCAAACAGCCAACACAGGATAGGCGGTGGATTTCATGGAAACGCCCAAACCCGCAATCACGTTGGTGCCGTGACCTGTGGTTGAGGCTTGCGCAATGTGTCGAACGGGCGAAAATTCAGTGGCGGTGTAGTATTCAGTGATAAACACCAACGCACCTGTTAAAGCCAGACCAATCAAGGCGGCAAACCACAAGTTTAAGGGGGTTACGCCTTCCACATTACCCATTAACCAATAGGTTACAGGTAAAAAAACCACGGCGGCGATCGCACCTGCGACCATCAAGCCTTTATACAAGGCATTCATGATTTTCGCGCCTTCAGAGGTTTTAACGAAAAATGTGCCGATGATGGACGCGATGATGGACACGCCGCCCAACACCAAAGGATAAATCACCGCGTTGTGGCTGGCTTCACCCGTGAACAACAAACTGCCCAACAACATGGTGGCAACCACTGTCACCGCATAGGTTTCAAACAAGTCAGCGGCCATGCCTGCGCAGTCGCCCACGTTGTCACCGACGTTATCGGCAATCACCGCAGGGTTACGGGGGTCATCTTCGGGAATGCCTGCTTCGACTTTACCGACCAAATCCGCGCCCACATCCGCCCCTTTGGTGAAGATACCCCCGCCCAAACGGGCAAAGATGGAAATCAACGAGCCACCGAAAGCCAAGCCGACCAAAGGCGCGATGCTGACGGTTTGACCTGCGGGGGTCATCAAGGTCAAGGCGGCATAATAGCCTGCCACGCCTAACAGCCCTAAGCCAACCACCAACATGCCTGTGATGGCACCACCGCGAAAAGCAACATCCAAGGCGGCGGCAATGCCATTGCGGGCGGCTTCGGCTGTACGCACATTGGAACGCACGGAAATGTTCATGCCGATGTAGCCCGTTAAGCCCGAAAACAGCGCACCGATGAAAAAGCCCACAGCGGTGTAAGTGTCTAAAAACACAGCGATTGCGGCTAAAATCACCCCGCCAGCGATGGCGATGGTGGAATATTGGCGGTTCAAATAGGCTTTTGCCCCTTCTTGAATCGCGCCTGCGATTTCGCGCATCCGTTCATTGCCTTCGGGTTTGGCCAAAATCCATTGATAGGAATAAATGCCATAACCAACCGCGCCTAAAGCACATAATATAGCGAAAATTAATGCAAAACTCATGGGGTTATACTCGCTTATTTCACAAAATCAGACAATTGTTTGGCAACGGCCATTTTTTTCAGCACCACATAATCGGGCAAGCCGTTTTTATACGGCGGATAATCTTCGCCCGTGATCAAAGGTTGCAAATAATCGCGGCACAATGAGGTGATACCAAAACCATCTTCGGTGATGAATTCACGCGGCATCATTTTTTCGACGTTGGCGACATCGGCTAAATTGGCAGAGCCGACTTCCCACGCATAAGGCGCGTCAGACGTGCGCACAATGGTGGGCATCACGGCGTTTTTGCCTGCCAAGGCCAATTCAACGGCGGCTTGTCCCATTGCATAGGCTTGTTCCACATCAGATTTGGAAGCCAAGTGGCGGCCTGCGCGTTGCAGATAATCGGCCACTGCCCAATGGAATTTATAGCCCAATGCGTCTTTGACCATGTTGGCGACCACAGGGGCGGCTCCGCCCAATTGGGCATGACCGAAAGAATCGCGGGTGCCTTGTTCGGCCAAAAAGCGACCGTCAGGCCATTTCACGCCTTCAGACACCACAATTGACACATAACCAAAGGTTTCCACTTTTTCTTTGACTGTGGCCAAGAATTTGTCTTGGTCAAAATCAATTTCAGGGAACAAAATGACAATCGGCAATTCGTTGTCTTCGGTTGATGCCATGCCACCTGCAGCGGCAATCCAACCTGCATGTCTACCCATGACTTCCAAGACAAACACTTTGGTGGAGGTTTTGGCCATGGATGCCACGTCAAAACTGGCTTCTTGGGTGGCCACCGCGATGTATTTAGCCACAGAGCCAAACCCCGGGCAGTTGTCGGTAATCGGTAAATCGTTGTCTACGGTTTTAGGCACATGAATCGCTTGAATGGGGAAGCCCATTTTTTCGGATAATTGCGACACTTTCAAACAAGTGTCCGCCGAATCACCCCCGCCGTTATAGAAAAAATAACCGATGTTGTGGGTTTTGAAGACTTCAATTAAACGTTCGTATTCGGCTTTGTTGTTTTCCAAACTTTTTAATTTGAAACGGCAAGAACCGAAAGCCCCTGAAGGGGTGTGGCGTAAAGCGGCGATGTCGGCATCAGATTCTTGATTGGTGTCGATTAAATCTTCAGTCAACGCACCGATAATCCCGTTGCGGCCTGCATAAACATTGGCGATTTTGTCTTTGTGTTGGCGTGTGGTTTGAATAACACCGCAGGCAGATGCGTTGATCACGGCAGTGACCCCGCCAGATTGGGCATAAAAAGCATTTTTAGCTGTCATTAAACAATAAACTCCTCTATAGTCAGGTCAAAGGTTGGGTAGTCTTTGCAGTGGTTCTTTCAACACATGGTCGGCTTGGGTTTGTAATAATCGGGTGACACATTCGGCGATGTTGTCGTATTCGTAAGTGCCTGTGCCGTATTGTTGAAAACCGCGATAAAAAAACTGGCAACGGTAGCGTTCAGGCTGTGTTTTGAACACCACAAAATGGACATCATTCACCTGCCAAACCACCACAGGGCAGGGGGTTAATTCACGGTGTTCAGGGCGCAAGCGAATGTCAGAATCACCCAATTGAATCTCAATTTCTCTGCCGTAACGTTCTTTCAAGGTGTTGTTAATCACCCACAATTCACTGTCATTAAAATCAGATGGTTTGCTCATGGCCGCCAGCTTAAACGGAAGTTTGTCCCTGTGCCACATATATCTTTTAATATTGGCATAAACCATCCCAGGGGCTTGCGCAATGTTTTACGTTGTCCATCATTCATTTAGCTTGCGGACTTTGCACCACTTGGTCGCGCAAATAAACAGGGCGACAACGGGCCGCAGTGCAAGGTGGATTATGTGCCAACGGCAAGGCCAGCGTCAACATGTCTTGCGCCAAAGGATAAACAGCGGACAACGTGGGCATGGTGTGCGTGTGGGGATAAACCGCCCAACCGTTGCCCACCGCCGTCCACTCACCTGATGGATAAATCACCGATTCGGGGTTAATCACTTGTTCGGCTTGCACTTTTTGCATCAAGCCTGCGTCATCGGCTTGATACACGCCCCAATAAATTTGATTCATGCGCGCATCCAACGCGACCAAGACGTTGCGCGCATGGTGTAAGCGATAAGCCGCTTGCGCCATCGCCGCCAAATCAGAGATGGGAATCACGGGCAAATCAGCCGCAAACGCAATGCCTTGGGTCACACCGCAAGCGATGCGCAAGCCTGTGAAACTGCCCGGCCCTTGGCCAAACACCAGCGCGGTTAAATCCGTGGGTTTGAGTTGGGCATCACGCAACAACCGGTCAATCATGGGCAAAATCAAATCGCTGTGGCCGCGTGGCGTTCTTTCGGCCAATGCGCTGATTTGCCCTTGGTTGTAGAGTGCGCAAGAACACCCGTCGGTGGCCGTGTCTAAAGCCAACAACCGCATCAGCTTGCCATCTCAGCCAGTTGGTCGGCTTGGTGTTCGCGCACCAACGGGTCTATTAACGCATTTAAATCGCCGTTCATGATTTCCGCCAAACGGTACAGCGTCAGGTTGATGCGGTGGTCGGTGATACGTCCTTGCGGGTAGTTGTATGTGCGAATGCGTTCAGAACGGTCGCCGCTGCCCACCAAGTTGCGCCGTGTGCTGGCTTGTTGTTCGCGTTGTTTTTCTTGTTCGGCGCGCAATAATTTGGCTTGCAACAGCGACATCGCCCGCGCTTTGTTTTTGTGTTGGGAACGCTCATCTTGGCATTCCACCACGGTGTTGGTGGGCAAATGGGTGATGCGAATGGCTGAATCGGTTTTGTTGACGTGCTGGCCGCCTGCGCCCGAGGCGCGAAAAGTATCAATGCGTAAATCATTGGAATTGATGGTAATTTCATCGATTTCATCGACTTCGGGCATCACCGCAACCGTGCAAGCAGAGGTGTGAACCCGCCCTTGGGTTTCGGTTTCGGGAACACGTTGTACGCGATGACCGCCTGATTCAAATTTGAAGCGTGAATAAGCGGCGTTGCCGATGATGCGGGTGATGACTTCTTTATAGCCGCCGTGTTCGCCCAAGCTTTCGCTTAAAATTTCCACTTGCCAGCGTTGTTGTTCAGCGTAGCGCAAATACATTTTGAGCAAATCGCCTGCGAAAATGGCCGCTTCGTCGCCGCCTGTGCCGGCGCGGATTTCTAAAAAAGTGTTGTGGCTGTCGTCGGGGTCTTTGGGCAATAACAGCAGTTGTAATTCACTGTTGAGTTGTTCTGCTTCATCTTGGGCTTGGTTGAGTTCTTCTTCGGCCAAGGCGCGCATGTCTTCGTCAGGGTCTTTGAGCAGTTCTTTGGCGTTTTCAATCGCTTTTTGAATTTGTTGATAACGGTGAAAATGTTGCGCCACAGGCTCTAATTCAGCATATTCAATGGAAAGTTCTCTGAATTTATTTTGGTTGCCGATCACGTCGGGATCAGATAATAATACCCCCAATTCTTCAAATCTATCGGCTAAATGGTCTAATTTTTGGTAAATCGATGCTTTCATGCCTGTGCCGTTGCTGTGTCAAACCTGCGGCATTTTAAATTTTATTGGGCTTAATAGCAATCTAACTTAGGGGTTTTGTTGTAATGGCAAATAGATTTCAAATACGCTGCCTTGACCTTGTTGGCTGTTGACTTCAATGCGACCGCCCATCATTTCAACAAAACGTTTGCTGATGACCAAACCCAAACCCGTACCGCCATATTTGCGGGTAATAGATTGATCGGCTTGAATAAAAGGATTGAATAATTTATTAATTTGCGCGCCAGTCATGCCAACCCCTGTGTCTTGAATGGACAAATGCAAACAATGGTTGGCTTGGGCATATAAGGTGATTTCGCCGTTTTCAGTGAATTTATTGGCATTGCTGAGTAAATTCAATAAAATTTGGCGCATTTTAATCACATCCAATTCAATCATGCCCAAGTTTTTTTCATAATGAGGCAATAATTTATTGCCTTTTTGGCGAATCAAGGGATAAATAGTGGCCACCACATCATCCAACAACGCGCTTAACGGATAGTGTTCCAAATACAATTCCATTCTGCCCGCTTCAATTTTGGATAAATTCAATAAGTCATTGACTACATTCAATAAATGATGGCCTGCATGGTGGATTTTGTCGATGTCATTGGCAATGCTTTTATCCGTCAATAAATTGGCATCTTCTTGGATGATTTCGCTATAACCAATGATAGCGTTCAGCGGGGTGCGCAGTTCATGGCTCATATTGGCTAAAAATTCTGATTTGGCTTTGTTGGCATCATCGGCCAATTGGCGTTTGTGGTGTAATTCCCAATTAGATTGTTCCAGTTTATAACGAATGGCTTTTAATTCTGTGTGGGTATCTGACATTTTTCTGTTGTATATCAAGGCATTATAATAAACCAAATAAAATATGCCCACCGCCAGCAATAAAACAAGAAAGCCCAATAACAACATGCTGTTTTTGGCGTGTTGGTATTGATTTTCAATTTGCGCCACCGCTTCTTTGGCGTTTTTTTCTTGTAATTCAGTTAGTTGAGATAATTTGTTTAGCAGCGAGTTACGCGCTTTTAAGGTACGGTTTAATATCAATTGCACGGTTTGCGTTTCGTCCCATAAAAAAGCATTGATGGCTTCTTCATGCAATGGGCGGCTAATGCGAATTTCTCGGTCTAAATCCGCAATGATGTGTTTTTCTGTGTCAGATAAGGGCAGACTGAGCAATTCTTTACGCGCTTTGGCATAATGCCCTGCTTGGTTGTCAAATAAAATTAAGACATCTTCTTTATCAACTTGTTGTTCTAACAACAAAAATTGCAATAATAAATAACCGCGTTGGCGCACTGCGCTGGCCATTTGGTGGCTTAATTGTAATTTAACACTGCCTTCTATGACCATCTGCTCTGAGGTATTTTTTATTTTTTGCAAATAATGCAGACTCACCACAATGATGCAAACAATCAACACTGAGCTAAAAATGAAGCCCAAGCGCATCAATCTCAATGAATGCTTTTGCACCATTTCAGCGGGTTCTTTTGAATGATTTAAATAAAACATGGGGTTAACTGTATTGACCAAGCCAATACCTTGTTTCCTTTAATACGGGTTTAAATTGAACAAATGTTATTCATCAGTTTTGGTTTTTTTGCAGGCATGTTGGTTTGGCAAATTTTCACCCGCTTGCCGCTGTTTTCACCTGTTTTGCTTTTCATTTTGCTTGTTATCGGCGGCATTGCTCTGAAGTTGTGGCCTGCTGGGCGGTTTTTTGTTGCCATGGGTTTGGGAGCTGTGTGGTTTTTGCTCTATGCTCAACTGTTTTTTGCGCAAAAAATACCGATGCAAATGATTAACCAAAATGTGCAAATCAAGGGCTATATTCACAGCTTACCGCAAACTAAAATCAACCGCCATGAAAAAACCTATCAACAATTTGATTTTATGGTGTTCAAGCTGTATGACCGACAACAAATTTATTGGCGTAAACCCGTTAAAATTCGTCTTAATTGGTATAGTGCCCCAGCCTTGGTTGCAGGCCAGCAATGGCAATTGGAGGCGCGCCTTAAACCACCGCATGGTTATCGCAATGAATATGGTCAAGACCAAGTGGCTTCAATGATCAGCCACGGTTTGCACGCCAGCGGCACAGTGGGCAAACAGGCCAAGCCGATTCAACTCAACTTTTCCCCGCCACAACAACTTTATTATCAATTTAACTTTTATTTACAATCGGTTAGAGCAAAAATTCAGCGTGCGATCAGTGACGCACTGGCAGACCATCCACAACAGCCATTGATTCAAACGTTGGTATTGGGCGAAAAAACCACGATGCAAGCCGAACAATGGCAGATTTTACGCCAAACAGGCACCTTGCATTTAATGGCGATTTCAGGTTTACACATCGGTTTGGCCGCTTTTTTTGGCGGGCTTATCGGGCATTTTTTCTGGCGGCTGTGGCCTGCCATCAGTTTATGGCTGCCAACCGCTTATGCCGTTGCAGGTTTTGCGTGGCTGTTCGCGCTGTTTTATGCGCTGTTGGCCGGTTTCAGCCTGCCGACCCAACGCGCACTCATCATGTTGACCGTGTTTTTTTGGGGGGTGTGGCGCAATCAACGCCATTCGGCATGGCAAATTTTCAGCCTCAGTTTGTTGTGGGTGTTGATTATCCAACCTTTTGCCGTGTTGTCGCCCAGTTTTTATTTGTCTTTTACTGCGGTGGGCGTGATTTTAGTCGGTTTTACGGGTAAAGCTGTACAACACATTCATTATTCAAGACATTTTTTCAAAGCCAACATGCAACGCTGGTGGCATAAGCCATGGTTGCGCAGTTATTGGGTGATTTTCATTGGCCTTGCACCGCTGATTGTGGCGTTGTTCCAAGCACTGCCGTTGTTTTCGTTGCCGTTTAATTTGGTTGCGATTCCGTGGGTCAGTTTTTTGGTGGTGCCGTTGGCCTTGCTGGCGGTGTTGATGTTGCCGTTCAGTCAAACAGCGGCGGCTGATTTGTTCCAATTTTCTGCCGACAACATGCAAACCCTGTGGCTTTTGTTGGCGCAAAGCAATGAATGGCCACAAGTTTGGCAACACGGTGCTGTGCCGTGGGTTTGGGGTTTGTGTGCATTTGTCGGGGGCTTGATTTTGCTGTTGCCGCGCCATTTTCCCGCCCGTTGGACGGGCTTGATTTTTCTGTTGCCGTGGTTGAGTTTTCAGCCCAAAAAGCCGCCTGCCAACAGCGTTTGGCTGGATGTGTTGGATGTGGGGCAAGGTTTGGCGGTGGTGGCGCGCACTCAAAACCACACGTTGTTGTATGACACGGGCATTGGTTCAACCGAATGGAGCATGGCCAAACAGGTGGTTTTGCCCTTTTTGCAAGGCCATGGGGTCAAAAAATTAGATGCGTTGCTCATCAGTCACGGCGATAACGACCACAGCGGCGGCGTGCCGGATATTTTGGCGCATTATCCCAAAACCCGCTTAATCAGCCCTGTTTATCAACGTTGGCCACAAACCCAAGGCGAGGCGTGCGCGCAACAAACATGGTGGTGGGATGAGGTGCGGTTTGAGGTGTTGTATCCGCCCAAAGGCTGGGCTTATCAAGGCAATAACAGCAGTTGTGTGTTAAAAATCAGTCATGCCAAAGGACAGATTTTATTGACCGCTGACTTGGAAAAATTAGGCGAATATGGGTTGTGGCAACAACAAGGCGATAAACTCAAAGCCGATATTTTATTGGTTCCCCACCACGGCAGCAGAACATCGTCACTCAACCGCTTCGTGCAAACGGTTGCGCCGCGTTATGCGGTGTTCAGCACGGGCTATTTTAATCAATGGCAACATCCGCATCAAGAAGTGGTTGCCCGTTATCAACGGCAAAATGCCTTGATTCTCAACACCGCCACCCAAGGGCAAATTCATTTTCGCATCGACCGTGCAGGCTTACACCCACCCATTTTTTATCCCCAAACCGCGCTCTTAACTCACGCGGTAGTTGGGGGCTTCTTTGGTGATGGCGACATCGTGAACATGGCTTTCGGTCATGCCTGCGTGGGTGATGCGGACAAACTCAGGTTGGGTACGCATTTCAGCCAAGTTCGCACAACCGGTATAACCCATGCTGGAACGTAAACCGCCCATCAATTGATGAATCACGCCAAATAGACTGCCTTTGAAGGGAATGCGCCCTTCAATGCCTTCAGGCACGAGTTTTTCCACGTCATTGCTGTCTTGAAAATAGCGGTCTTTTGAGCCTTCTTTTTGCGCCATCGCACCCAAAGACCCCATGCCGCGATAGGATTTATAGGAGCGGCCTTGAAACAATTCCACTTCACCGGGGGCTTCTTCTGTGCCTGCGAACAAACTGCCGACCATGATGCTGTGCGCACCTGCGGCAATCGCCTTGGCCAAATCGCCTGAATAACGGATGCCGCCATCGGCGATGAGCGGAATGCCTGTGCTTTTCAACGCTTCGGCCACGTTGGCGATTGCGCTGATTTGTGGCACGCCCACGCCTGCGATGATGCGGGTGGTGCAAATAGAGCCGGGTCCAATGCCGACTTTAACCGCATCTGCACCCGCACTGACCAAGGCCAACGCGGCTTCTGCGGTGGCGATGTTGCCGCCAATCACTTGGCTGTGCGGATAATGGTGTTTTATCCAACGCACTTTGTCCAACACGCCCTGGGAATGGCCGTGGGCGGTGTCAACGATGATGACATCCACGCCTGCGTTGATCAATGCTTCCACCCGTTCTTCCGTGCCTGCACCCGTGCCAACCGCCGCACCCACGCGCAACCGCTCTGCGCTGTCTTTGCAGGCATGGGGTTTGTCAGTGGCTTTTTGAATGTCTTTGACGGTAATCATGCCGCGCAGGTGAAATTCATCATTGATGACCAATAGTTTTTCAATGCGGTGTTGGTGCAATAAATGTTGAATTTCTTGTTTGCTCGCACCTTCTTTGACGGTCACCAATTGGTGTTGCGCTGTCATGATGGACGACACAGGCGCATCCAAATGGGTTTCAAAGCGCAAATCACGGTGGGTGACGATGCCCACCAATTGTTCGCCATCCACCACAGGCACACCTGAAATTTGGTGAATTTTGGTCAAATGCAACACGTCACGAATGCTGGTCTGCGGGGTGACGGTGATGGGGTCATTGATGATGCCGCTTTCAAATTTTTTGACTTTATGCACTTGTTGCGCTTGGTCGGCAATGCCCATGTTTTTATGGATAATGCCGATGCCGCCTTCTTGTGCCAACGCAATCGCCAACCGTGCTTCGGTTACGGTGTCCATTGCGGCTGAAATCAAGGGAATGTTCAGCATAATGTTGCGGCTCAAGGGGGTGTGCAATTTGACTTGATTGGGCAACACCGTGGAATGTGCGGGTAGCAACAACACGTCATCAAAGGTTAAAGCTTCTTGTCTGATTCTCATAACAGTCATCTATTGTGCAGGTGGGTTAACCGTTTGGCCTGAAGTTAGACCGGGGGCGGGTTTGTCAACAATCAATTCTTTTTCTCGCAAGCCCGATAAAATGGTGATTTCGCCCGTGGGCAATGTTTCACCGATGCGAATCATGCGTAAACTGGTTTGTTGATTGTTATCAATCACATACACCATGGGCAACCCACCGCGCCAGACAATGGATGAGGCAGGAATCACAGGATAATTGTTGATGGCCGCATGGGTGTCGTTCAAGCGAATTTCAGCATACGTTCCCGCCGAAGCCTTGGTGCTGGGCGGCAAATCAAATTCAACCCGCACGGTGTGGCGGTTGGTGTCGGCCACAGGGAAAATAGTGGCCACTTTCACATTGACTTCGCCTTCGCTGACATCCAGTTTGGCCAAAACATTGTCGCCCTCTTTGAGGTTATGCACCAAGCGCGCAGGAATGTCGGCAACCACTTGCAATGCTTTGGTGTCAGCAAATTCCAACATCGGTTGACCGGGTTGTACCGTGTCGCCCACTTCCACCAATTTTTTGACAATCACACCATCAAACGGCGCGAGTGTGCGGGTGTCACGCAAATTGGCATCAATTTGTTGAATTTCAGCGTAAATTTGCATGGTGTGTTGGCGCGCTTGTTCCATTTGAGAGCGTCGTTGTTCAATATCGGCGTACCGTTCGGTATCGGTGTCGCGTGTTCCCATCATATCAGCCATGGGGTTGGTCATCACTTGGTCAAACATATTGGGCATACCCATGCCACCGGGTGCATTTTGCGAAGTGCTGGGCGAGGAAAGTTGTCGTTGATGTTGAACGCTGGCGTTATACCATGCCGCATTGGCTGAAGCCAGTTGACTTTCTGCCGCACGGCGTTTGGCCAATAAAGCTTCCGTATTCAACACCACCAACACATTTTGGTGTTTGAAACGGTCACCTTCTTTGCCCGCAATTTGCAACACCCGACCGGGCATTTGTGCAGATAAGGTTGAACTGTATTTAGGCGCGACCGTGCCACCGATGGTGACATAATTGCCCACAAAACTGGTTTGTACGGGGACAACAAGGTTATTTTTTTGTGTTTCGACATGATCAGTGGTGGCAACACTGTGTGCCAACGGGGCAAACCAACCGAAGCCGAATAAAGCGAAGAAACAAATATATAATTTTTTTTTCACTGGCATGGTACAAGGGGTCCTATGGGTTAAAATTGCTGGTATTATAGTCTGTCTGACAGAAAGAATTTAGCCTTTTTTATCGCGCACAGGCCATAAAATAGGGGGCTGAAAGTCCACATAGACCTGCTTAATCCATCATCGGAGAGGAAAGATGAAGTATTTTATATGCTTGTGTTTGTTGTGGCCGATGATGGCCACCCATGCAGGAGAATTGACCCAAGACGGTCGCAGCCTGTTGTACCCCGCTTCTGAAGATTATGCCACCACGGTGGAAAACATCAAAATGGCCATTGCTGACCAAGGCTTGAATGTCAGCAACACCTTGCACATCAGTGACATGCTCAACCGCACCGCCAAAGATTTGGACATTAAAAAAAACATATTTCTTCAAGCCGAATCCATTGAATTTTGCAGTGCGCGCTGGTCGCACCAAATGATTCAACTTAACCCCTTGAATTTAAACGTTTGCCCCTTCACCATTGCCGTTTTTATCAAAACCGATGAACCACAACAAGTTTATGTGGCCTTTACCCAACCTGAATTGCTCAACGATAACGGCCAAAAACTGACCCAAGAAATCACCGCCGCTTTGCGTGAGATCGTGGAAAATTCGCTTTAGCACCCAACTCACGGTAGAATGGACAGTTTTTTTAACTGTCATTATTCATGTTTTATCCTCGTCAACTGTTTCGCTTATACAACATCCATCGCATTTTTGTGCGCCATGGTTTTGACCAACTGTTGCCCTTTGTCCGCCATTACCCTTTATTGCGGGTTTTATTGTGGATAACCCCCGATTATTGGCAACGCGACCTCAGCTTATCGCGTGGTGAACACCTGCGTTTGGCTTTGGAATCCTTGGGGCCGATTTTCATCAAATTTGGCCAAATTCTGTCCACCCGCCGTGATTTACTGCCCGACGACATCGCCGAATCATTGGCGCGATTACAAGACAAAGTTCAACCCTTCCCCACCGAACAGGTTTACGACATTTTGCAAACCACTTATCAAAAACCGTTGTCCCAAGTGTTTGCCCAATTTGACCATCATGCGCTGGCCGCCGCTTCCATTGCCCAAGTCCATGCCGCCGTGTTACACGATGGCCGCAAAGTGGTGGTCAAAATCGTCCGCCCCAATATTTTGCTCAAAATTCAAAAAGACATTAATGTATTGTATATGTTCGCTAATTTACTGCAACGTTATTGGTCAGAAGGCAAACGCTTGCACCCTGTTGAAGTGGTGGCCGAATTTGAGAAAGCCTTGCACGATGAACTGGATTTAATGCGCGAAGCGGGCAATTGCGCCATTCTCAAACGCAATTTCACCGACTCACCGCTGTTGTATGTGCCTGAAGTAATTTGGGAATACACCCGCCAAAAAGTGATGGTCATGGAGCGCATCCACGGCATTCCCGTGCGCGACATGGCGGCGTTGAAAAAACACGGCATCAATTTCAAAGCCTTGGCCGAAAATGGGGTGGAAACTTTTTTCACCCAAGTATTCAAATACAATTTTTTCCACGCCGACATGCACCCCGGCAACATTTTCATCGACGATAAAAGCCCGAAAAACAACCCGCGCTACATTGCGGTTGATTTTGGCATCATGGGAACGCTGTCACGCGAAGATCAACACTATTTGGCCGAAAACTTTTTGGCCTTTTTCCGCCGTGACTATCGGCGCGTGGCAGAACTGCATGTGCATTCCGAATGGGTGCCTGCCCACACCCGCATTGAGGAATTTGAAGGCGCAATTCGCAGTGTTTGTGAGCCGATTTTTAACCGCCCGATCAAAGAAATCTCTTTCGGCTTGTTTTTGCTCAATTTATTTCAAACGGCGCGCCGCTTCGATATGGAAGTGCAACCGCAATTGGTGTTGTTGCAAAAAACCTTGCTCAACATCGAAGGCTTGGGTCGCCAACTCTATCCCGATCTGGATTTATGGACCACCGCCAAACCGTTTTTGGAACGCTGGATGAAAGAGCAAATCGGCTTCAGTGCGTTTTTACACAACATGAAAAACAGCGTGCCGCAATGGCTGGAAACGTTGCCGCTTGTGCCTGAACTCAGCCGTGCCGCTTTGTCTCAAATCCAACACCAACACCAACAACACAAACAAACTTTAAAAGAAATCAAAGCGTTACGCCAAGAACTGCGACAAGGCAAGCAACAAAAAATTCGTGCCTTGTTGGGCGGCGCGTTGCTCATCAGCGGCAGCCTGATGTTGTCCATGGGCAATCTATATGTGTATAACCTGCCTTTGCTCGGCACGGTGCTGTCAGTGGCGGGCGCAACAATTTTAGTCTTAAATCTGCTAACAAATTGATTTAATAGAGTTTACTGTTTGAAGGCTTAGGGGTGGCTGTGGTCATAAACGGTGATACAATAACGGCAACACAAGCTGTTGGAGGGTATATGCAGTGTTTTCAAGCCATTTCTGACCCATTGACGGGAATCAATTTAATCGAAGCCAGTGCAGGCACGGGCAAGACGTACACCTTGTCCACTTTATTCGTGCGGCTCATTGTCGAGCAACAACGCGCTGTGTCGCAAATTTTGGTGGTCACTTTCACCGAAGCGGCCACAGAAGAATTGCGCGCCCGCATTCGCCGTCACCTACAAGAAGCCAAGCAACTGTTTGAAAAACAAGATAATAATATTGACCCTTTGCTAAGCCAATGGGTGCAAACTTATCAACAACACCAGCCCCACGACACGCCCATGGCGATTGAACGGCTCAACAACGCCGTGCGTGGCTTTGATGAGGCGGCGGTGTTCACCATTCACGGTTTTTGCCGACGCATGTTGCAAGAACAGGCATTTGAAAGCGGCGTGTTGTTTGATGCTGAACTGATTCAAAACCAAAACAGCTTGTTGGTCGACATTGTCGCCGATTTTTGGCGGCAACATTTTTATCAAAACGACTTGTGGTTCATCGAATACGCGCTCAATGAAAAAACCAGCCCCAGCAGTTTACAAAAATTGCTCAAAGACCACAGCCACCATCCATTTTTGCAGATTATTCCTCAAGTTAGCTTAGATGACGCGGCTTTGACTGCAACGCGCACCGCGTATCAAACAGCTTTGGCGCAGGTCAAAAACGCATGGCCGCAAGTGGTTGATGAAATGCAGACTATTTTGCGCCATCACCCCAGCTTGAACCGCAACAAATACAATGCCCAAGCGATTGAAACGTTGTTGATGGCCATGACTTTATGGGCGGGGCAAGAAGACGGTTTGTTTGTGCCTGATAAATTTGAATTTTTTGCCGTGCGTTTTCTTCATTCCGCATTGAAAAAGAACCAGCCTGCGCCTGAGCATCCGTTTTTTTGCTTGGCGCAAAACCTGTTGGATGCACAAGCCGCTTTGTTGGGCCTTTATCAGCAAAAGCTGTTGCACCTTAAACACGCTTTGTTCAGCGAAGCGCATGTGGCCTTGATTAAACGCAAACAGCAAGGAAATTTATTACATTTCAATGATTTACTGGTTAATTTATACCAAGCTTTACACGGCAACAACGCTGAGATTTTAGCGCGGGGGATTCGGCAAAAATTTCCCGCGGTGTTGATTGATGAGTTTCAAGACACCGACCCCTTGCAATATGCGATTTTTCGGCGCATTTATCAGCAACAGGCTGATATAACGATGTTTTTAATCGGTGATCCCAAGCAAGCGATTTACAGCTTTCGCGGCGCGGATATTTTCACTTATTTGCAAGCCGCCGCTGATGCCGACCGTCGCTACACTTTGGGTTTTAATTGGCGGTCTTCGCCGCCGTTGTGTGGCGCGGTCAATCGCTTGTTTGGCTATGCTAAACAACCGTTTTTATTTGATAATTTATCGTTTCATCCCGTGCAAGCGGCCCATAAACCCGCCGTTGATGATGAAAAAGACCGCGCTTTGGGTGCGGCATTTGCCGCCGCGCCGTTGCGGCTGTGGTGGGTCGATGACCGCCATCCTGTGGCCGAAGGCAAGCGCATCAGCAAAGCGCGCGCCCAACAGTTCATTCCTGCGTGGGTGGCAGAAGAAATCATTGTTTTATTGCAACAACATGCGAGCTTGAGCGCGGGCGATGTGGCGATTTTAACCCGCTCCAATCGCCAAGCGCAACAAATGCAGGCCGTGCTGCGTCAGCGCGCAATTCCCAGTGTGTTGTTCAGCCGTGAATCACTGTTCGACAGTTTTGAGGCGGTGGAAATGCAACGGCTGTTGGCGGCGATTGTCGATTGTGACGATGAGGGTAAAATCAAAGCGGCGTTGACCACGGACATGTTGGGAATGGATGGCGGCAATGTGCAACGGCTGACGACGGATGATGCGGCGTGGAATCATTGGCTGTTGCGTTTTCGCCACTATCATGGTCTGTGGAAACAAGCGGGTTTTATCGCCATGTTTCGTCTGTTGCTTCATCAAGCGCAAGTGGGTGCGCGGCTGTTGGCTTTGGTTGATGGTGAACGGCGGTTGACCAACGTGTTGCATTTGTCTGAAGTGTTGCAACAAGCATCAATGCACCCACGGCGCAGCATGGACAAATTGTATCAATGGCTGGTGCAACAATGCCAGCAACAGGCGGATGATGACGTTTATCAATTGCGGCTGGAAAGCGATGACAACGCGGTCAAACTGGTGACTGTTCACAAAAGCAAAGGCTTGGAATATCCTGTGGTGTTTGTGCCGTATGCGTGGGATGGCAAGCTCAACAGCGAGAAAAACCCCGTTGTGTTTCATCCACAAAATGCCTCGTCTTTGACGCTGGATTTGGGTTCAGCGCAACAAGAAGACCATCGCCTGCTGGCACAACGGGAGGAGTTGGCGGAAAATCTGCGCTTGTTGTATGTGGCGGTGACACGGGCAAAATATTGCTGTTATTTGTTGTGGGGCATGTTCAATGGCGCAGAAACCGCCGCCTTAGGCTATTTATTGCACCAGCAAGCGGATGACAAAAGCCATGAACGGGTCAAAGCCTATTTAAAAAATATTCAACAAGATCAATGGCAAGAAGATTTAAACCGTTTTCAAATTGACGGCATTCAGCTTTGCTCACCCCCTGAGAACAGCGGCCAGCTTTATGTCAAACCCAGCCAAACCCAACCCCAGTTGGCGGCGCGTTCATTCAATCGCCCGCTGAACCCACGCTGGCAAATCATCAGTTTTAGCCGCCTCATTGCCCATGATAACCACGGTTTGCCCGCGCTTTGGCAAACGGAACTGGCTGACCGAGACTGGCAGCAGTGGCCAACACCCCAACCCCACATTGAGCCATCCCCTGCCAGCACGATAGCGCAATTCCCAACAGGCACAAAAGCCGGTTTATTTTTCCATGATGCGCTTGAACATATTGATTTTCAAGATATTCCCGATGAAACATGGTGGCAACAACGGTTGCAACAGCACGGTTTTTCTGACCAATGGCACCATGTGATGGGGCAATGGTTGACGCACTTTTTAAATACCCCCTTGCATTCAAATTTGTGTTTGGCGCAAATTAGCAAACGTCAGCGGTTAAATGAATTGGAATTTTATTTTTCTGTTGACACACTGGATTTGAGTCACAAAACGCCGTGGGCTGAATACATGGCAAGGCAGCAAACCAGCACGGGTTTTGTCAAAGGGTTTATTGATCTGCTGTTTGAACACCAAGGCCACTATTATTTGATTGATTATAAATCCAATCATTTGGGCGATGGCGCGGAAAATTATGCACCCGAACAATTGCTCCAGGTGATGCAAGCGCAACAGTATGATTTACAAGCCTTAATTTACACAGTCGCCGTACACCGCTATTTAACATGGCGATTGCCACATTATGATTATCAACAGCATTTTGCGGGGGTGTATTGTCTTTTTTTGCGCGGTATGCACCCCAACAATCGCGCAGGTCATGGCGTTTTTTTTCAAAAACCTGCGTGGCCCGCGTTGGCGCAATCATTAAAATCGTTATCGATCAAAAACTTGGCCTAAAAGCAGAAAACAGGGCATCGCCGATAGAAATAGTGGGTCAAAAATTATCTTGTTGATAAGCCAGTAAAAAATCTGTTGCCCGCCGTAAGCCACCGCTTGTATCATAAATGAAGCGGTTATCGGTGTTTATTCAAGCATTTTTTTAACGAGGCCTTGCCCTGCTTTGGCTGGATTCGCGGGCCATGATGGGTATAAAATTAAGCGAAAACGCCAAACCCCACAAGGACAGCCAGTTTGAGCATCAGCATTTTATGGAAACGTTGTTTAAACGACTTGGAAGCCGAAGTATCGCCCCAAGTATTTAACACTTGGTTACGGCCATTACACGCTCAAATTGATGCGGATGTGTTGTATTTGCTTGCGCCCAATCGCTTTGTGATGGATTGGGTTAAACGCCATTTCGCTGAAAAAATTCAACAAAAATTCAATCAGTTAAATCCAAAACAACCGATTAAATTGGTGTTTCAAGTGGGCAGTCAAGGCAAAATGGTTGCCAACGAGCAAAAACCGCCGTTGTTGGTCAAAAAAAACGCCTCTTCACTGGGCATCAACCCAGCACCTTTAAATAAACGCTTTACTTTTCAAGAGTTTGTATTAGGCGATTCTAATCGCTTGGCCCATGCCGCTTCAATGGAAATGGTGCAAAACGGTCAATTTAACCCATTGTTCATTTATGGCGGCACAGGTTTGGGCAAAACCCATTTAATGCAAGCGGTGGGACACGCGGTGGCACAGCAAAAAACCACGGCTAAAATTGCTTATTTACACTCTGAACGTTTTGTTATTGATATGGTCAGGGCGTTGCAAACCAAAGCCATCAATCGCTTTAAAGAATACTATCGTTCCGTGGATGTGTTGTTGATTGACGACATCCAATTTTTGGCAGGTAAAAACCAGTCTCAAGAAGAATTTTTTCATACTTTCAATGCGTTAATTGACGGCAACCAGCAAATTATCTTGACTTCTGACCGCACGCCCAAAGACATCGAAGGCTTGGATGAGCGTCTTAAATCGCGGCTGGGCAGTGGTTTGACTGTCAATATCAACAAACCCGACATTGAAACCAAAGTCAATATTCTCACTCAAAAAGCCTTGCAGGCAAAAATCATTTTGCCTGAAGATGTGGCCGTTTATATTGCTGAAAACATTGACAACAGCATCCGTGAATTGGAAGGCAGTTTGCACCGTTTGTTGGCCAGCGCACGTTTGATGCAAGAAAGCATCACGCTGGATTTTTCCCGTCATGCGTTAAAAGATTTGATTAAACCGAAAATTCGTCTGATTCATGTGGGTCAAATACAACAGACAGTGGCCGATTATTATCACATCAGCGTCAGTGATTTGCTGTCGCAACGTCGTCATCGGCACATTGCGCGCCCACGGCAAATGGCCATGTTGTTGTGCCGTGAACTCACCTCTGATAACTATCCCACCCTGGGCCGTTTGTTCGGCAACCGTGACCGCACCACCGTTTTACACGCTTGTAAAACCATTGTGGGCTTGAAATTAACCGATTCACAATTAAATCAAGACTATAGCCACTTGGTCAGATTGTTGGCCTGATGATTTATCAACAAGATTGGACAGAGGGGACGAAATTGTTTTTAATGACATTAAATCCCCCTGTGGTTTTCGTTGTCTTGAAATGATCTAAAGTGATTGTTATTTATCCTGTTTGAATAAACACTGGATTTTTTATTTTTAGGGTTGAATCATGCAAAAAACTTTGTTCGCTGTTGTCTTTGTCCCTTTATTGGCGGCTGGTTTGGGCTTATTGTGTTGGCATAACGCTTGTTTTGCGGGTTTGCCTGTCAGTATCAATGGCCAGCCGTTGCCATCACTTGCACCGATGCTGGATGCGGTAACCCCCGCTGTGGTCAATATTTCCACCAGCACCCATATTGAAGCGCAAGAAAGTCCACTGTTCAGTGACCCCATTTTCCGTTATTTTTTTGATTTGCCAAAACAGAAAAAAAACAAAGAAAATAACAGCTTGGGTTCTGGTGTCATCATTGATGCCCGCAAAGGTTATGTGGTCACCAACCACCATGTGATTGACAAAGCCGACACCATCACCGTCACGTTACGCAACGGCGAAAATTTTACCGCCCAACTGATTGGCGCAGATGCTGAAACCGACGTGGCTTTATTGCAAATTCCCATCAAAGCCCATCAACTGACCGCGTTAAAAATCAGTGATTCAGAAAGTTTGCGCGTCGGTGATTTTGTGGTGGCCATTGGCAATCCGTTTGGTCTGGGGCAAACCGTGACTTCGGGCATCGTCAGTGCGTTGGGGCGCACAGGCTTGGGGATTGAAGGCTATGAAGATTTTATTCAAACCGACGCTTCAATCAACCCCGGCAATTCAGGCGGTGCCTTGGTCAATTTACGCGGTGAATTGATCGGCATCAACACCGCCATTCTTGCCCCCAGCGGCGGCAATGTGGGGATTGGTTTTGCCATTCCCAGCTCCATGGTGAAAAAAATCATCGCTCATTTGGCCGAATATGGCGAAATTCAACGCGGTACATTGGGTGTCAGCGTCCAAGATTTAAGCCCTGATTTAGTCCATGCCTTTGATTTAGAACAACAACAAGGTGCAGTCGTGATTGAAGTGGCAGAAGATTCCGCCGCCGCCCAAGCGGGTTTAAAAGTGGGCGATGTCATCACCGCAATCAACGGCAAAGCGGTGCGCAATGCGGCAGACATGCGCAACCAAGTGGGTTTGGTGCGCGCAGGTGAAAAGGTTGACTTGGGTTTGCAACGCAACCGCCATACTGTTCATATCAATGTCCAATTGGCTGAACAAGGCGTGGCTTCGGGCGATTCAGTCAGCGACTCTTTGCAGGGGGCAAGCTTGAAAGAAATTAAATTAAAAACCGATGCAGGGCGCAACGCACAACGGGTGCAAATCACAGCCGTAGAGACCGACAGCCAAGCGTGGGATTTGGGTTTGCGTCAAGGCGATTTGATTTTATCGGTCAATCGCCGCATTCGGGTGCAAAGCATTCATGACTTGGCGCAATTGCTCAACCAAGGTGGCCAATATTTATCAATTCAAATTCTACGCGATGACACCACTTACAGCGTGCGTTTGCGTTAAGCTTTATGACTCTACAGGGCGATGCAGGTATAATGCGCCCACCACATTTATGATTAGGATTTGTTGCTTATGACCCAACAACGAGAACCAAAAACGCCCGTCACACTGGACGAACACATTGTCGAAATCGTCAGCGATTCTGGCGAAGGTGCGCAAAAAGCTGGGCAAACCTTTGGCAACCTCAGTGCCAAAATGGGCAACGGGGTGTGGACGGTGGAAATCATTCCCGCCGAAATTCAACCGCCTGCGCGTTCTCCCGGCGGTGCCAGTGGCAACCGCATCCGTGTGGGTTCCACCTATATGACCAACGCGGGCAATGAAGCCGATTTGGTGGTGGCGTTTAATGAACAAGTGCTGTATTCGCGCATCGCCTCTTATGCCTATAAACAAGGCACGGTTATTTTGCTTGAAAACAAATGGAAAACCGATCAAAGTTTTGAAATCTGCCAGCAATATCAATCGGCAGTCGCTGAATTTCGTGAACACGGCTTGGTGGTGATCGAAGTGCCGATGGAAGTGGAGTGCTTGAAAATTGTCAGCAATGCACGCAAAGGCAAAAACATGTTTGTGGTGGGCATGTTATGCCACATTTACCGCCGCGATTTACAAAAAGCCTTTGACGAAGTGCAACTGACTTTTGGCCATAAAGGCGAAAAAGTGGTCAAGCCCAACCAAGATTTGCTCAAAGCGGGCTATGCTTTTGCTGCGGAACACATTGATTTACATTATGAAATTCCGTCATGGAAAACCCCCAAAGAACGGGATGCAGAACAATGGGTGGTGATGAATGGCAACCAGTCGTTGGGTTTGGGCATCATGGCTTCGGGCATGGAATTGGTGTCAATGTATCCCATCACCCCCGCCACTTCGGCTTCGCATTATTTGGCCGATGTGTTTGTAAAAACAGGGGGTTTTGTCCATCAAGCCGAAGATGAGATTGCCGCAATTGGCTT
Source organism: Thiomargarita sp. (assembly GCA_020726335.1). Taxonomy (GTDB): domain Bacteria; phylum Pseudomonadota; class Gammaproteobacteria; order Beggiatoales; family Beggiatoaceae; genus DYSU01. Next base: position 30,223 of record DYSU01000002.1, read on the forward strand.
TGCGCTGGGCGCGTCGTATGCGGGCAGAACTGCTTGCACCATCACTTCAGGGCCGGGGATTGCGTTAAAAACTGAATTCATCGGTTTGTCGGTGATGGGTGAAATTCCGTTGGTACTGGTCGATGTGCAACGCGGTGGCCCTTCAACAGGTTTGCCCACCAAAGTGGAACAAGGCGATTTGTTGGCTTTGATGTATGGTGAACCGGGGGACGCGCCAAAAATCATCATCGCCCCTGCCACCATTGAAGAATGTTTTCATTTTGTCATCATGGCGCGCAAATTGGCGGAAACTTTCAGAGGGCCGGTGGTGATGTTGACCGATGCCAATTTGGCCACAGGCGTGCAACCGTTTCGCCGCCCCAAATTACAGCCTGAATGGTTTGCGCCACCGATTGACCAATCGGCATGGGACAGCAAAATCCCCCCTTATGACTGGGATGAACAAACGGGCTTGTCATCGCGTCCCCTTCCGGGTCAACCCGATGGCGAATATGTGTTGACAGGTTTAGCGCATACGTTTGAAAGCAAAGTGGTTTATGACCGCGATTCCAACCAAAAAGGCTGCGAAATGCGCAGTAAAAAACTGGCGACTTTGCGCAACACTTTGCAAGCCCCCACCCTCAATGGCGCAGACAGCGGCGATTTGTTGGTGGTCGGCTGGGGTTCAACTTTGGGCGCGATTGAAGAAGCGGTGGGCAAAATGCAAAAACAAGGGCATCAAGTCTCGTCGTTGCATTTGCGCTTTTTGTCGCCGATGGAGCCTGATTTAAAAGCGATTTTTGCCCGCTTCAAAAAAGTGATGACGGTGGAAATCAACTACAGTGACCGCCTTGACATGCCGTTTATTGAAAATGACAACCGCCGTTATGCGCAACTGGCGACTTTATTGCGCGGTCAAACTTTGGTGGATATTGATTGTTGGTCGAATGTATATGGTCAACCGATGCAACCGGGGATGATTTATGAACAATTGTTGGCAAAAATTGAAAAAATTGAGGAGGTTGTTTGATGTTTGCCCTGAAAGCGGATTGGTCTCAAGAGATTAAAAAACGTTATTTTACCTTGGATGATTATACGGGCGGCGAAGCGCGCTGGTGTCCGGGTTGTGGGGATCATGCGGTATTGACCGTGGTGCAACGCATTTGCCGCGATAAGCAAATTTTGCCTGAAAAAACCGTGGCGGTGTCGGGCATCGGTTGTTCCAGCCGTTTGCCGCATTATATGGGAACATATGGCTTTCACGGCACCCATGGACGGGCGTTGACCATCGCTTGTGGTATTCGTTCGCGTCGTCCTGATTTGGATGTGTGGGTGGCCACAGGTGACGGCGATTGTTTTTCTATCGGTGCAGGCCATTGGATTCATGCGATTCGCTATAACATGAACATGGTGGTCTTGATTTTTGACAATAATGTCTATGGTTTGACCAAAAAACAAATGTCGCCCACCAGTCCGTTGGGGTTTAAAAACAACACCGCACCGCGTGGGACGATTTTACAGCCGCTGAATCCGTTGACGGTGACTTTGGGCATCACCAATGTGTCGTTTGTGGCGCAAACCATTGATTGGAATCCCGCGCATTTATACGCGACCTTGCAAGCGGCGCATAACCATCGCGGCACCAGTTTTGTGCGCATTTTACAGCGGTGTCCTGTTTATTCGGATGAAGTGTTTAGCGATATTCAAAATGATCCCAGCAAAATATTGTTTCTCAACCATAAAAATGGCATTCATATTGGGGACAATGTTAAACGTTTGTTTCCAACCCAGCGGGAACATGACCCCAGCAATATGAGCGAAGCTTATGATATTGCGAGGAATCATGTGCCTGTCGGCTTGTTGTATCACGCGCCACAAACCCCCTGCTATGAAGATTTTTCCAGCGTTGGGCGACACATGGGCATAGAAGATAAAATGAAAGGCTTAAATGACGCGCTAGACCAATTTGCTGTTTAATCTCACATTTCCGCTTCAGCGGGCGGTGATGAAATAGTTGCTATTGTTAAGCCATTGTTGTTAGAATTGCACGTTTTATTTTCAACTTGAATAAGGGTTTTTTATGTCAAGAGTATGTCAGGTGACGGGGAAACATACCGTAACAGGTAACAATGTTTCTCACGCCCACAATAAAACCCGCCGTCGTTTTTTGCCTAATTTACACCAGCACCGTTTTTGGGTGGCCAGTGAAAACCGTTGGGTAAAATTGCGGGTCAGTACAAAAGGTTTACGCATGATTGACAAGCTCGGCATTGATGCGGTGCTGGTTGATTTGCGTAAGCGTGGCGAAATTTAATGAAGAGTGATTATCATGCGTGAAAAAATTAAACTGGTTTCTTCAGCAGGCACAGGCCATTTTTACACCACCACCAAAAACAAACGCACCACTCCTGAAAAATTGTCATTTAAAAAATATGACCCTGTGGTGCGTAAGCATGTGGAATACAAAGAAGCCAAAATTAAATAACGCTTCTCCTTGCTTTGTCTGACAAAGCTGCCTAAACCGTAAGGAGTTCTATGAAACATTACGAAATTGTGTGTTTGGTCCACCCTGACCAAAGCGAGCAAGTCCCTGCGATGATTCAACGCTATCAAAATATGATCACTGAAAACGGCGGCGTGTTTCATCGTTTGGAAGATTGGGGACGCAGACAACTGGCTTATCCCATCAACAAAGTGCATAAAGCGCATTATATTTTGATGAACATTGAATGCGATGTGGCTTCCTTAAACGAATTAACCAATGCGTTTCGGTTTAACGATGCGGTGTTACGCAATTTAGTGATTACCCGTAAAGCCGCCGTCACTGAACCTTCTGTGATGGTACGCAAAGAAGAACCTGTAGACCATGATGATGACATCATGGATGATGATGAAGAATAAGGGAGTTCACCATGTCACGTTTTTTCCGTCGTAAAAGATATTGCCGTTTCACCGCCGAAGGGGTGAGTGAAATTGATTACAAAGACGTTAATACTTTAAAAGCCTATGTCACTGAAACTGGTAAAATTGTTCCCAGCCGCATCACGGGTACCAAAGCCAAATACCAACGTCAGTTGTCCACTGCGGTCAAACGCGCCCGTTATTTGGCCTTGTTGCCTTATTCTGACGCGCACGAATATTAACAGGGGTTGAGCATGGAATTAATTTTATTAGACACAATCAAATACCTCGGTGCTTTGGGCGATAAAGTCAATGTCAAACCGGGTTATGGCCGCAATTATTTAGTGCCACAAGGCAAAGCCATTCCCGTCACCGCAGAAAACTTGGCCGCATTTGAAACCCGCCGTGCTGAGCTTGAACAACACCAAAGCGACAAAATGGCGGTTGCCCAAGCGGCGGCGGCTCGTTTGGCTGAAATGACTGTGATTATTTCAGGCAAAGCCAGCAGTGAAGGCAAGCTTTATGGCTCTGTCAGCAGTGCCGATATTGCCAAAGCGGCGACCGATGCAGGGGTTGAAATCAATAAAAACATGATTCGAGTCACAGGCGATCATTTACGCCAAGTGGGCGAATACGAAGTGACCGTGCATTTACATTCTGATGTTGATGCCACCTTAACGGTTCATGTGGTGGCTGAAGACTAACCAGCCCAAGTCGGGTTAGTGATAACCCGACCCACCCCACAATAAAAAACCAACCTGCCTTATAAAATAAATAATCATCACCATCAACAAGATGATTAGCCTATAATAAACCCCCCCCTTATCCTTTTGATTCACTGTCAATGCCAAGGAGTTATCATGCATCAACCCGTCAATATTGCAATCACTGGGGCTGCAGGACAAATCGCTTATTCTTTGATTTTTCGCATTGTCTCGGGCGAATTGCTGGGTAAAGAACAACCCATCCATTTGAGATTATTGGAAATTCCTGCCGCCCAAGCCGCATTAGAAGGGGTGGTGATGGAATTAGACGATTGCGCTTATCCTCTGCTAGCGCAACTGTATTATGGCGATGACATGCGTCGGGCTTTTGACCAAGTGGATTATGTGTTTTTAATCGGCGCAACACCCCGCAAAGCAGGCATGGAGCGCAGTGAATTGTTGAGCATCAATGCCCAAGTGTTTCACAGCCAAGGCAAAATACTCAATCAATACGCCCATCCACAGGCTAAAATCATCGTGGTTGGCAATCCTGCCAACACCAATGCCTATATCACCCGCCGTGCCGCGCCCGATTTGCCCGACAGTTGTTTTTCTTCATTGATGCGGCTAGACCACAACCGCGCCTTGAGCATTATTGCCAATAAAATCAGTTCAGTACAAAACAAAGCCAAAGCTGAATGCCAAACCAATCAACTCAAGCAAATGGTGGTTTGGGGCAATCATTCCAGCAGTCAATACGCCGACATCAGTTATCTGACTTGCAAAGACATTCCCATCGGTGCGAGTTTTGATTTGGATTGGCTAGACCAAAGCTTTGTGCCTGCGGTACAACAACGCGGCGCGCAAATCATCCAACAGCGCGGTCACTCCAGCGCAGCATCCGCTGCCAACGCCATTTTAAGCCAAATGTACGATTGGAAACACGGCACCAAAGCCAATGACTGGGTCAGCATGGGGGTCATCAGCGATGGCAGTTATGACATCGAAGCGGGTTTATTTTATTCCTTCCCTGTCACCATTGAAAAGGGCCAATATCACATTGTGCCCGATTTACCCCTGAGTACCCGCAGCCACAACCACATGCAAGCCAGTTTGCGCGAATTACAAAAAGAACGCGATGCGGTGTTAAAACTCAAATGGGCTTAACCTGCTTGGCCATCAGGGCGCGCTTGCCATAAATAAGGGGCATACACCCACAAAAACAGCACAAACGCAATGACCCACAAGCCACTGGCCAAAGTCAGCCACAACGTATAATAACCCACCCACAGCGCGGGTAATATCACCCGCACAACGCCCGCCAACAACAACAACGCAAATGCCAACATCACCGTTTTCGGCACTTGATGAACAGCGCGCCCCGTATGACCCGTGCTGACTCTGGCCATCATGCCCAACGTCATCATGCCGATACCGCCCACCGCCATGGCATGGACATCCAGCGTGGGCAACAACGGCCACCATGGCATCACCGCCGCCAATAAAAAGCCAAAAATCAACCACGCATAGCCCAGATGCAACACCCACAACAGCGGCACTTGCCAGATTTTACGGTGATACCAACCTGCCAAACGCAGACTATTGACCGCCGCCAACAGAAAAGCCAAACCGCTGTGCAACAACGGCGGTTGCCAAAACAATGCACTCAGCGCGTAAATGACCAACAAGCCCACATTCAACCGCTCCAACCATGGCCGCGTGACCAACCTCAAGCTGCCGTCGATGGCGCGTTCCGTAAAAAACGGCAACACCCGCCCGAGCAAAATCATGATTAACAGCACAATCAAATACAACATACCGTACAAACCTGTGTGCAAAGTTTGCGTCCAACCGAGCAATTGAGCATGTACCAAACCATTACAGCCCGCCATCAAGAACAATAACCCGATAAAAAACAAATTGTTGTGATTTCTGCCTTTCACCAACGGTTTGATCAACGCCCCCGCCAACAAAGGCAAAAACAGCAAATCACCAACGGCAATCCACGTTGCGGGCGCAAAAAAAGGCAACAACCGACCCGCCAACCACACCAAAACCAAAGCGGCCAACGGGGCATTGTTCAAAGTCTGCACCCCCGTCCAATTGCGCACCGCCGTCAACAAAAAACCGGCCATCACCGCCGTGGTATAACCGAACAACATTTCATGGCTGTGCCAATAACTGCCTGTATAATAAGCAGAAACGGACAATGTCTGCCCATAGACCCACATCGCCAGCCACGACAAAATAAACACCACGGCAACAAGGCCTGCGCTGATGAAAAAAGGGCGAAAACCCAAAGCGAACAAAGCAAAGCCGCGCGCTTTTGGGCGGGCGGTCGAAATCTGTATCATAAAACGTCTCCAAAACTGCGCTGAATTCTCATAAAAAACCAGCCACCCAGCACAAAAACGCAGAGTGACACAAGCGATACAATCAGTAAATGATGCACGTCAAGGTGTTGGCGCAACAGCAATTGACGGTATAATTCCACGAAAAAATAGAATGGATTCAAATAGAACCACGCCCGATAACTGTCGGGAACCATGGAAAGGGGGTAAATAATCGGCGTGAGAAAAAACCACACCGACAGCAACAGGGCGAAAACTTGCTGTAAATCACGCAAAAACACACAAATTGCCGCAGAAAAGGCCACCAAACCCATGGTGAACAAAAACTGCAAACCCAGCACCAACGGCAACAGCCACCACGTCCATGCCAAATAGCCGTTAAACAGCAAATACAATAAAAACAAGCCGAAACCAATGCCATTGAGAATATACGCCACCATCGCGCCCGCATAAGGCAAAATATGCACGGGAAACGCCACTTTGGTGATGAGCGACGATTTTTCCAGCAACAAGCCCGTGGAACGACCAAAGGCATCGGCAAACGCCATCCATGGCAACAGACCCGCCAATAAATACACGGCAAATTGATCCGTGCCTGTTTCAGACAAAGACACCCGCATTTTCATAATCACTGAGAAAATAAACACATAGATTAAAATAGTCACCAACGGATTGATGACCGTCCACAACAAACCACCGATGGAATTGGCAAAACGGGTGTTGATGTCTTGATAAATAAACTCACGCAATAACGATTTGTATCGAATGGGCGCGATAAACCACGATTGAAGATGCGCTTGCTTGCTCATATTGGCTTTATAAGTGAATAAAATATCGGATTCTACCATGTGACAACTGGGCTGTGTTTTATTGCAGACAAGCGGCCATGGCTTCAGTTTTTGCAGAATGTCAATCTTTGGCCATTTGTTGGGCAAACACTTCAGCCAAAGATTCAACGTAACGGCGGCTCAAATGCTGGGTATCGCGGAAAACGATTTGTCCCTCACGCATGGCATCGCAATGGGTTTGCGGGCAAATAATCGGATTCATATTCAACAACTTAACGTTTGAAAATGGTTTGGCCGCCTCTTGAAGCCAACGGCGCAACGCATCGTTTTGTTGGGCATCGACTTGCGCACTGCAATCCAGAGCGCGCAACCTGTTTGCCTGCCATTGTTGTTTGGCCAAGCAAGCGGGGGCATCAAACGGCAATGCCAGCGTGGGTTGCAAAATGAAAATTTGGCCCACATGCGCGCTGATGTCAGCCAACAGCCGTTGCGTGCCATCAACCCATTGTTGTTGGCTGAACTCAGCGGCGTTGGAGCCGATGAACACCACGTCAGGTTGAAATTGTCGAATCCACGCAAACACCGCTTCGCGCCACAATCGGCATTCATGGTATTCACGGCCAATGCGCGCATAAAAATAGGGTTCATCCACCATCGGGCAAGATGATTTGGTGAACACCAGCAACCGCCAATCAGGTGCTGAATAAAGCTTGGCAACCGCAGGAAACCATTGCGCGCCCACGCTGTCGCCGACCAACACCGCTGTTTTTTGCGCCGCTTCGTTGCCAAACAGGCAGAATTTGACTTGCGCGCTGTAAAACCAATCATCGCAACCCATGGCATAAATTTCGGGCAAATCATCGCGCACCTGTTCAAAGCGCGCTTGTGCAGGCTCGCTTGACCATTGTTGGCTTTTTTGTTGCCAAAGCTGGCTTAAACCAAACACAGCGGCCATCAACGACAAAGAGGCCAACAAGGTCAGATGGGTTTTGCGTGCCAAATAGCGGCTGTTGCGCACGGGAAATTCTAAAAAATAATAGGACAACATCGCTAAAAACAACGACAAAGCCAATAAAGTGGCGTTGGACAGCGCGTATTGTGGCAATTCGTGGCCTAAAATCAACACCGGCCAATGCCATAAATACCATGAATACGAGCGTTTGCCCAACCATTGTAACGGTGGCAGGCTCAATAATTTCGACACCACAGGCAAGGTTTGACTTGCGCCGACGAACAACAGCAATGCAGTGGCGGCTGATGGCCCTAACGCCCAAAAACTGGGATAAGGGGTTTGCAGGTCAAACCACAGTGCAGCGGCCACAATCCACACCAAACCCAACGTTGCCAAGCCATTCAAAACCCAAGGGTTGTGCAACCATACGACATGAGTGATGCGCTTGACTTGCCAGCCACTGCGGGCAAACAACACCAACGCCCCCAATGCAAATTGCCCTGCACGCGCAGGCATCAGATAAAAACCCCATGCAGGCGTGGTATGAGCCAAAAACACGGCCAACAACGTACACAACAGCAACACGGCCAACAAGGCATTTCTTAAGCGCGGATAGTTGCGTTGTCGTCCTTGCCAGCCAAACGCACCCAGAAAAAACAACAGCAACATCGGCCACAGCAAATAAAACTGCTCTTCCACGCCCAATGACCATGTGTGTAAATGCAATTGTTGGTTGAGATGGGCATCAAAATAATTGAGTTGGGTCAAAGCAAAATAGAGGTTGCTCAACCACACACTGGCATAGCCTGTGGCTTTTGCATGGCTTTGCTGTTCAAACGGGGCGATGATGACGGTGGCGGCCAGCGCAGTGACCACCAGCATCAACAACAGCGCGGGCAACAGCCGTTTAAGACGGCGCACATAAAATGGCACTAATTTCAGCCGTCCAGTGTCAGCGATTTCTTTCAATAAAAGGCCGCTGATTAAATAGCCCGACAGCACAAAAAAAATGTCTACGCCGATAAAGCCGCCTGCCAGTTGCGGTATTTGGGCATGTGAAGCCACAACCAATGAAATGGCCAGCGCGCGTAAACCTTCGATGTCGGGACGATAGCCCAAGCGGCAATGGTGGGTCATGGCGGGTTTTGTCTGAAAAATTTTTATTCTACCCAATAGATGGCCACAGCACAAATTCTATCCCGCCCCTTGTGTCAAGCAAAATGAACACTATATCGAACATTGACTTTTTATCTCACCAACAGGAGCTTTTATGCACGCCTTACCTGATTTGCCTTATGCTAAAAACGCTTTAGAACCTCATATTTCTGCTGAAACTTTAGAATTTCACCACGACAAACACCATCAAACCTATGTCACCCATTTGAATAATCTCATCAAAGGCACGGAATTTGAGGGCGCGTCTTTGACAGAGATTGTGAAACAAGCTTCTGGGGGGATTTTTAACAATGCCGCGCAAGTCTGGAACCACAGCTTTTATTGGGATTGCTTAAGCCCCAATGGCGGCGGCGAACCCACAGGCGCATTGGCCGATGCCATCAATGCCCATTTTGGTTCATTTGATGCGTTCAAACAAGCGTTCAGTCAAACAGCAATCACCACATTCGGTTCAGGTTGGGCATGGTTGGTGAAAAAAGCCGATGGCTCTTTGGCTTTGGTCAGCACCAGCAACGCCGCCACACCTTTGACAGGCGATGATCTGCCTCTGCTGACCTGCGATGTGTGGGAACATGCCTATTATGTCGATTACCGCAACGCCCGCCCCAATTATGTGGCCGCGTTTTGGCATGTGGTGAATTGGGATTTTGTTGCCCGCAACTTCGCAAGCTAAGCCATGGGCAGGGGTTGGCAGACAACGCTTAAGCCTGACCCCTGTGCTTAATGGGGGGAAAATATGACAAGTCCCCTTGTAATCTGATTAAAATCCATTATAATCTGGTTTTTTAGCATGGCATCGGGTCATTCTGGCTTGATGAATCAAAAACAGCGTTGAATGTCCCGCGCAAGTCTTGTGGTTGATCACTTCCTAACGACTTCGTCCCAGACCTGACAACTGATAACACACTCTCAATCGAAATAAAAACATCCCTTCTTAATTCACGTTAAGAACCTTCCGCAACTTAAAAATCCTGTCAAACCTATGAATTTGAACGAACTGAAACAAAAAAGTGCCACTGAACTGAATGTATTAGCACATGAATTAAAAGTTGAAGGCGTTGCCAGAACCCGCAGACAAGACATCATCTTTGCCATTTTAAAGGCGCAAGCCAAGCGTGGTGAAGACATTTTTGGCGGCGGCGTGCTAGAAATACTACAAGATGGCTTTGGCTTTTTGCGCTCTAGCGGCAGCTCCTATATCGCAGGTCCTGATGACATTTACATCTCCCCCAGCCAAATTCGCCGCTTCAATTTGCGCACGGGCGACAGTATTTCAGGCAAAATTCGACCGCCCAAAGAAGGCGAACGCTATTTTGCCCTGCTCAAAGTCAGCGAAATCAACTTTGAAGCCCCTGAAAATGCCAAAGACAAAATTTTATTTGAAAACTTAACGCCCCTGTTTGCCACTGAACGTTTTAATTTAGAGTTAGGCAACGGCTCTACCGAAGACATCACGCCGCGCATCATCGATTTAATCGCGCCGATTGGCAAAGGCCAACGCAGTTTAATCGTGTCACCGCCAAAATCAGGCAAAACCATGATGTTGCAAAACATCGCCCAATCCATCGCCATCAACCACCCCGAATGCCATTTGATGGTCTTGTTGATTGACGAACGCCCTGAAGAAGTGACCGAAATGGAACGCTCGGTTAAAGGCGAAGTCATTTCCAGCACCTTTGACGAACCCGCCACCCGCCATGTGCAAGTGGCTGAAATGCTGATAGAAAAAGCCAAACGCTTGGTAGAGCATAAAAAAGACGTGGTGATTTTGCTCGATTCCATCACCCGCTTGGCACGCGCTTACAACATGGTTGCACCCGCATCGGGCAAAGTGTTGACAGGCGGCGTGGATGCCAATGCGTTGCAACGTCCCAAACGCTTTTTTGGTGCGGCGCGCAACATCGAAGAAGGCGGCAGTTTGACCATCATTGCCACCGCCTTGGTCGATACGGGTTCGCGCATGGATGATGTCATTTATGAAGAATTCAAAGGCACGGGCAACAATGAAATCCATTTGGATCGCAAAGTGGCGGAAAAACGCATTTATCCCGCAATCAACATCAACCGTTCAGGCACGCGCCGCGAAGAGCTGATTGTCAACCACGATGATTTACAAAGAATTTGGATTTTGCGTAAATTGATTCATCCCATGGACGAAATTGCGGGCATGGAATTTTTATTGGACCGCTTGAAAGTCACCAAAAACAACATGGAATTTTTTGATTCGATGAAACGTTAAAACCCTGCGGTTTGTCGCATGGTGGTGATTCATTTTCTCAAGCTAGAGCCTGCGCAAGTTCATGTTTTTCAAGCGGGACGCACTTTATTCAGCGGTTTATTGGACGATGCGCCCCGTTACAAAAGTAAAACGGGGGCAACGGTGTTGCTGCCCAGCCAACATCTGGTTTTAACCCAAGTGCGTGTTCCCAGCAAAAATCGGCAAAAAATCGCCCAAGCGGTGCCGTATCTATTGGAAGACAGCGTGCTTGAGCCGTTGGAACAACTGCATTTTGCCATCGGTGCGCAACAGCGCGACAACCGCGTGCCTGTGGCGGTGGTCAACGCCGCGTTATTGACCCACATACAACAACGCTTGCACACCATGGGCTATAAAATCTTGCACATTTTCCCCGATGTGCTGGCCTTGCCGTGGCAAAAAAACAGTTGGACCTTGTTGCGGCTCAACGATTTTGCGCTGGTACGCACCGACAAAAACCACGGTTTTGTCAGCGAAGTGGCCAATATCAATTTATTGAATTTAATGTATTTTGAACAACTGGGAAAACCTCAAAAAATACAACTGATTAACGCCGATAAACTGAGTAAAGTGCTGGATTTACCCCGCGAGACAAGTTGCGAAACCCAAACGATTCAATCGACGATTTACAGTTTTGAACTGGGTTTAAAAACCCCACCTGAACTGGATTTGATGCCAACCCACGCCCAAGCGATTGATTGGCGCGCTTTGTGGCCGCGTTTGCGCATCAGTGTGGCATTGGTCATGGTGTGGTTGTTGTTGGCTTTTGGGGAAAAAATTTACCGCATCCAACAATTAAAACAGCAAAAAAATCAGTTACAACAACAAGTTGAAGGCATTTTGCGCCAAACTTTTCCCGACATCCGCCGCGTGGTCAATCCCCGCATTCAAATGGAACAACAACTGGCCCAGTTGCGACAACACGATGTGTTGGACACAGGCTTTTTGGCTTATTTGCAACAGATTCAAACGTTTATAACGCCCAGCCAAATGCAACTTAAACAACTGAGCTATCAAAATCGACAATTGGAATTACAGGCGCTGTTGCCTTCATTGCAACAATTAGAGCAGTTAAAACAACAAATTAGCGCAACAGGCTTGCAAGTGACCATTCAATCGGTCAACAGCGAAAACCAAGTTTTTGAGGTGCGCTTGCGAATTTCACGGCTGAATGGATTGTAAATGCCGTCCCACCGCCAAACCCGCGCCCAGCAAACCCAAAAACGGCCCTGTCAGCAATAAAACCAACGTTGCTTTAAAATCCAAGGTAATCAATTGGTATTGACTGAAATATAAACTGCTCAATTGCCGCGTCGGGTCTTCGAGCAAATACAGCGCGTAGCTGATGAGACCCCACGCGAACAAACTGCCTAAAAAACCATACCACCAGCCGGAATACAAAAACGGGCGGCGAATAAAGCGGTCAGTTGCGCCAAACAATTTATTGACTTCGATTTCTTCGCGCCGACTTTGAATGGACAAACGAATGGTGTTGCCGATGATCAACAACACCGCCAACGCCAACAACACCGCCAAAATCAACACCCCACGGCGGATGATGTCAACAATCGCAAACAAACGTTTCAACCAACGTTGGTCAAACTGCGCCACATCGACTTCCTTCAATTGGCTCAACTGCTGTAACAGCATTTGCCCCTGTTGTGGCGTGGCCAAACGCGGGCGCACCACCAACACCGCAGGCAAAGGATTGTCCACCAGCATATTCAACGCTTCGCTAAAACCTGACAATTGCTTGTATTCTTGTAAGGCTTGGCTGCGGCTGATGACCCGAAGTTGTTTAATATCAGGGTGTTGTTGTAACCGTTGAGCCAACAGATAAGCTTGTTGGTCAGAAATTTCAGGTTTCAAATACAGCGAAATTTGCATCACCCCATCCCAGCCTTGACTGACGGCACGCGCATTTTCCAGCAACAAATACAAACCTGTGGGCAATGCCAGCGCGATGCCAATCACCGAAGCGGTCATCAGCGTTGCCAGCGGGTTGCGGCTGATTTGGCCCAGGCTGAAGAAAAACACATGCAAATGATGCGACAGCCACGCACTGACCCCTGATGCGGCGGTGCTGGTGCTGCCACCGCTGAGCTTGGGCGAGGGCGCAACTTTTTTTTTCACAGGGGCGCGGGGGGCGCGGCGACGATTAGAAGGTGTCATCCACCAATTCTCCTTCGCGTAAAATCAAATGACTGCAAGGAAATTGGCGCAACAACTGAATGTCGTGCGATACAATCAACACCGTAGTGCCTAAGGCTTTGAATTCCATGAAGACTTGCATAATTTCCAATGACAACGCAGGGTCTAAATTGCCCGTCGGTTCATCGGCCAATAAAATCGGCGGTTTGTTGACCACCGCCCGCGCAATCGCCACCCGCTGTTGTTGGCCGCTGGATAAAGTGTGTGGTCGGGCTTTTTCTTTGTGCAACAATTTGACTTTATCCAATGCGGCATGAACACGGCGGCGAATTTCTTGGTGGCGAAAACCTGCAATCACCAAGGGCAAGGCCACGTTATCGAACACGGTTCGGTCAGACAATAAATGGTGGTTTTGAAACACCATGCCGATTTGGCGGCGAAAATAGGGGATGTTGTGGTTGCTGATGCGGCCTAGGTTTTGACCGTTGATCACGATTTGCCCACGGTCAGCGCGTTCAATCAAGGCCACCAGCCGCAAAAAAGTGGATTTGCCTGCGCCTGAATGACCTGTTAAAAAATACATATCACCCACATCAAGATGGCAGTTGATTTGTTTTAACGCCTCTTGGCCGCCTTTGTAACGTTTGCTGACATCGCTGAAAGTGATCATGTAAGCCGTTGAATTTTTGAATTTTTATGTTGTTCCAAGCACTCGACCAACGCTTGACCATGGGGCAAAATCAACGCAGGATTACAATCATAGAGCGGATACAACACAAAATCACGTTGTAACAGGCGCGGATGAGGCAAAGTCAACACAGGGTCATTGAGGACAAGTTCACCATACAATAAAATATCCAAATCCAAAGTACGCGCCGACCAAGGCAAACCGCGCTGGCGGCCTTGTTGTCGTTCCAATTGTTGCAATTGCGCCAATAAATCACAGGGCGCAAGCTCAGTTTTCAGCCATGCCACTGCATTGATATAATCAGGTTGCGGCCTTGGATTGGCGGGATGGCGCATGGCTTTGCTTTGATATAAAGCGGAGGTTTTCAGCGATTGGCTGTTGGGTAACCCAGCCAAAGCCGCCAAACCTCGGTTAATTTGTTGCAATGGCTGCTGTAAATTACTGCCTAACGAAATATAAACGTCCATAATCACTTGTTTAATAAGGATTTTGCTTAAAAGCGGTTAAATCCGTTCTTTTAAGTCATCTGGGTCGATATTTTACCGCTTTTTTGCTTGGCGGGGGTAGTGGGTTATCATACAGCCCAAGCCTAAAAAGCAAAGACTGTTGACAAATGAAATAAAAATCGGCAAAATGCGCCTTCTTTTGGCTATGTAGCTCAGTTGGTTAGAGCACAGCACTCATAATGCTGGGGTCGGTGGTTCAAATCCACCCATAGCCACCATCTTCGGTTTTTCCTGTCCTTTGCACCCTGTCATTTCTAAGTTTAAACAACAATGTTAAACTATCATCCCGTGAGATTTAATAAAACGTCAACCACGGGTTTGGGATAAAATGAATAAAAATTTAAGCGAACAATCACCTGCGTATGCAAGAATTTTGTTAAAATTCAGCGGTGAAGCTTTGATGGGGCGACAAGCCTTTGGTTTAGATGCCGCCGTTTTACGCCAAGTTGCGCTTAAAGTTTATTCACTGGTGAACGCAGGCGTGCAAGTGGCCTTGGTGGTCGGTGGCGGCAATATTTTTCGCGGCACAGGCTTGAGTGACGCGGGTATTGAACGGGTTACAGGCGACCAAATGGGCATGTTGGCCACGGTGATGAATGCGCTGGCGATGAAAGATGCGTTGCGCAAAGCGGGATTGGCCGCACGGGTGTTATCAGCCATCGCCTTGCCTGCGGTCTGTGAAACGTATCAAACCGATACGGCCATACGCTGTTTGCGCAAGGGCGAAGTCGTGATTTTTGCAGCGGGTACCGGCAACCCTTTTTTCACCACCGACACCGCCGCCAGTTTGCGTGCGATTGAAATCAAAGCCGATGTGATGATTAAAGCCACCAAAGTCGATGGGGTTTATGATACCGACCCCCTAAAAAACCCACAAGCCCAACGCTTCACTGAATTGTCGTTTGACCAAGCCATTGAACGGCAATTGGCGGTGATGGATTTAACCGCCATGGTGTTGTGCCGCGACCATGGAATGCCGATTCGGGTATTGAATATGCTGGATGACCAACAGTTGTCTGATTTGGTGATTTTGGGCAAACCTGTGGGTACTTTGGTATATTAAAAAACAGTACAACAAATAACGAGTAAAATCATATGATTGAAATTGTCATTGAAGATGCGCAACAGCGTATGGAAAAAAGCGTGCTTGCATTGAGACACGATTTGGTTAAAATTCGCACGGGGCGGGCGCACACCAGTCTGTTGGATCACATCAGCGTACCTTATTACGGCGTGGACACGCCATTGGCACAGGTGGCCAATGTCAGTGTGTTGGATTCACGCACTTTAGGCGTGACACCGTGGGAAAAAAACATGGTCACTGCGGTGGAAAAAGCGATTATGATTTCTGATTTGGGTTTGAACCCCAGTTCAGCAGGCACATTGATTCGCATTCCTTTGCCCATGATGACCGAAGAACGGCGCAAAGAAATGATTAAAATCGTGCGCCACGAAACCGAGCAGGCGCGGATTGCAGTGCGCAACGTGCGCCGCGATGCCAACGGCCAATTAAAAACCATGGTTAAAGACAAAGACATTTCCGAAGACGATGAACGGCGGGCGCAAGAGATTATCCAAAAACTCACCGACCAAACCATTGTCAAACTGGATGAGGCCTTAGCGGACAAAGAAGCTGAGTTGATGGAAATTTAAACCCATCATGACGGATGCTGACAAACAACCGCAACATGTCGCCATTGTGATGGACGGCAATGGCCGTTGGGCAAAAAAACGTTTTTTACCCCGTTATGCGGGGCATCGTGCGGGCTTAGAAGCCATTCGCAAAACCATTCGCGTTTGTTTGGACAAACACATTCCTGTTTTGACGCTGTTCGCTTTCAGCAGTGAAAACTGGCAACGGCCTGCAAAAGAAGTCAACGTGTTAATGGATTTGTTGCTCAGCGCATTGCAAACTGAAGTCAATAAATTAGACAAACACCATGTATGCCTGCGTTTTATCGGCGACATCGAAAAATTTTCACCTAAATTACAACAACATATCAAAAACGCCCAAGCACAAACCACACAAAATAAGGCCATGACTTTAAACATCGCCGCCAATTACGGTGGCCAGTGGGATATTTTGCAAGCGGTCAAAAAAATCGCATGGCAAGTTGAAGAAGGGCAAAAAAGCGCGGCAAGCATCAGCGCAACCAATTTTCGCCAAGCCTTGAGTTTGGCCGATTTGCCTGACCCTGATTTATTTATACGCACGGGCGGCGAACAACGCATCAGCAACTTTTTATTGTGGCAATTGGCCTATGCCGAATTGTATTTTACGGATGTGTTGTGGCCTGATTTTGATGCCAACGCCTTTGAACAAGCGTTAAACGCATTTGCCCATCGTCAACGCCGCTTTGGGCAAACAGGTGAACAAGTGAGCTGATTATGCTATATCAACGGATAATGACATCTATCTTATTGATTCCAATCATTTTATTGCTGATGTTTGTTGCCAAGGCAACGTGGTTTGCCAGCGCAATGGCGGTGGTGACTTTGTTGGGGGCGTGGGAATGGTCTTATTTGGCGGGTTGGCGCAGTTGGCGCGCAAGAGGGGCTTATCTGCTGGTTTTCACGTTTGTCTTAACCGCTTGTTATTTCTATCAAACAAGCTTCAGCTTGATCGCGCTGTTGCTGGCTTCGCTTTGGTGGCTGGTGGCTTTTTATTGGGTGTTGTCTCATCAACAAGGCCTGTCTGTTTTGCCCAAAAATCCTTGGTTAAACAGCGTTGTCGGCGGGCTGATTTTAATCCCCGCATGGTTGGCGGTGATTGCCTTACAAAAGTTCAACCCTTTGTATTTACTGCTATTATTTTTGTTTATCTGGGGCGCAGACAGCGGTGCTTATTTTGTCGGACGGCGTTTTGGCAAACAGCCGTTGGCTGATAAAATCAGCCCGAAAAAAACATGGGAAGGTGTGTGGGGCGCGTTGGCAACCGTTGTTGTGATTGCTTTGGGCTACACCGTGCTGGCTGATTTGTCTTTTGAACGTGCGTTTGGTTTCGTCACTTTATCCGTCGCCATCGTTTTTATTTCTATTTTAGGTGATCTGCTGGAAAGTTTGTTCAAACGCCAAGCCCAAGTCAAAGACAGTGGCAACCTGTTGCCCGGCCATGGCGGTATTTTAGACCGCATCGACAGCTTAACCGCCGCCGCGCCTTTTTTCACCCTGAGTTTATCCTTGATGGAAGGCGGGTTTTTATATGGCTAAGCTGTGTTTGCTCGGGGCAACCGGCACGATTGGCGACAACACCTTGGCCGTGATTGCCCAACAACCAGAACAGTTCACCATGGTGGCTTTAACCGCCCATCGCAACGTCGATAAAATGCAACGATTGTGCGCCCAATGGTCACCCCGTTATGCAGTCATGGCCGATGACGATGCCGCCGAACAGCTCCAACAACGCCTTAAACACAGCGATACCCGCGTGTTATCGGGTTTGGGCGGCTTAAATTATGTCGCCACTTTGGCAGAAGTGGACACCGTCATGGCCGCGATTGTGGGCGCGGCGGGTTTATTGCCCACGCTGATGGCGGCCAAAGCAGGCAAACGCATTTTGCTGGCCAATAAAGAAGCGTTGGTGATGTCGGGGCAAATTTTCATGCAAGCGGTGCAAGAAAACCACGCCACCTTGTTGCCCATTGACAGCGAACACAACGCGGTGTTTCAAGCGATGGGCGGGCAAAACCAAGCCCGCGACCTCAAAAAAATCATTCTCACCGCTTCGGGTGGGCCTTTTCGGCAAAAAACAAAGGATGAATTGCACCATGTCACCCCTGAACAGGCGTGCGCCCATCCCAATTGGGTGATGGGTAAAAAAATTTCAGTTGATTCAGCCACTTTAATGAACAAAGGCTTGGAAGTCATTGAAGCGTGCTGGCTGTTCAACACGGACAGCGATAAAATTGAAGTGGTGATTCACCCGCAAAGCATCATCCATTCGCTGGTGGAATACGCTGATGGCTCTTTCATCGCACAGCTGGGCCAGCCCGACATGCGTGTTCCCATCGCTTATTCGCTCAACTGGCCTAAGCGATTGAATTCAGGCGTTAAATCGCTTAATCTCACCCAAATGAACGCGCTGACTTTTGAAGCGGTCAACAGGCAAAATTTTCCTTGTTTGGATTTGGCTTATGCCGCTTTCAAACAAGGTGGCACCGCTTGTACCGTGTTAAACGCCGCCAATGAAATCGCTGTGGCCGCTTTTCTCAACCGCCAAATCAAATTCATGCAAATTCCGCATGTTATTGAACAAACTTTAAGCCGCATGGACAACCAGCCCGCCCTCAATTTGCAAGCCATTTTGGCCGCCGATACCCAAGCCCGAGCAACAGCCACTGCCCTGATATAAGCAACCCATCTGACTCTATATCCTGTTCCCCTTATTTGAAGGGGTGGCAGACGCAGTCTGGCGGGGGTGGTTTATTTGAGTTTGTCGTTAAAATAAGGCATGTCTTGCTCGTCGAATAAACGTTGCACTGCGCGCATCCGTCGGTTAAAGCCCTGGACATATTCTTCATTATTGACTTCAGGGTTGATGATTTGCGGCACAATAATCACCACCAGTTCCGTGCGTTCAGCGGTTAAGCTGGTGTTTGAAAACAACAAACCGACTTCAGGCACATCTTTGAGTTTGGGAATGCCGCGCTTGGAGTTGTTCAAACGGGTTTGAATCAAACCACCCAACACAATCACGCCTTGATCGCGCACGACCACGGACGTTTCCACTTTGCGTTGATTGAACGTGGGGGATTCTGCAATGTCGCGGTCGGCACCGACGGAAGAAATTTCTTGCGAAACTTCCATGTTGATGATGCCGTCGTCGTTGATGTGTGGTTTGACTTTGAGAATAATCCCTGTTTGGCGGTATTGCACTTGGTTGGATGTGGTGCTGGTGGTGGTGCTGGTGCTGATGGTGGTGATGGTGGGTACATCTGATCCGACGTTGATGGACGCTTCTTGGTTGTTTTTGACCAGCAAAGACGGGCGCGACAACAAGGTGACATTGCTGTCGGTGGCAATCATGTTGAGCGCGGCGGTTAAACGCCCTGCGATGTGGCCATAGCTCAAACCCAAGGGGCTGATGACCACGCCATCTTCGCCGCGTTTGACTGTGCTGCGAATACTGCCCGTATCGCTGCCTAAATTGGTGGCCAGCGCGTTTCGATCACCGATGAGAAAACTCCAATCAATGCCAAATTTGGTGGTGTCAGTCAGTTCAACTTCAGCCACCACCACGTTGATCATCACTTCTTTGGGAACACGGTCAAGCAAGGCGATGGTGCCAAGCAATTGTTGATAATCACGCGGTGTGGCTTTAACCACCAAGCTGTTGGTGTCTTCATCGGCCACGATGTTGATTTTCAATTCGGCAGACACTGCCGTGGGATGGGCTGTGGGCGTGACAGGTTTTGGTTCTTCAGGTTTGGTTTCTGGCGCATTTTTGGTTTCATCAAGCGGTTGTTCAGGCGCGGCTTCTTTATCGGCGGGAGGCAAAAGGTCTTCATTTTCCTGTTTGAAGGCTTCGCGCAACGTGGTGGCCAATGAAGCCGCTTTTAAATTGCGCACAGGGTAAATAAAAATCTGCTCACCGCCCGATTCGTTGTGTTCGTCCAACACGTCAACCCATTGAGTGATTTGCACAAAACCACGGTTGGGGGGCGCGACCACCAAAACCGCATTCAATCGCTCTAAAGTCAAAATTGAATACGCGGGTTTATTGCCTTCCACCGCTTTGAGAATATTGTCCAATTCCGCTTGCACCTCTTTGGCTTTGGCATTTTTCAAGCGATACAAACGCATACCGCGATGAACAAATGGGTCAGCATCGATTAAATTCAACAAACGATTGACCTTGTCTAATTTGTCGGGCGTGGTGACGATGCCCAACGCATTCAACCCATCAAACCTCAACACCCGCCCTTCAGGTTCAATCAAGGGTTTGATGGAGGCTTCACCCGATTCAAGCGCGACAAAACGCAAGGGCGTGATTTGCAACACCGCAGGTTCGTTGCTGTCGCCCAAGGTGGCCGATAAACCACCGATTTCATTGGGCAAAACGTCTTGTGATTTTTTGACATGATACACATCGCCTTTTTGCTCCATCACAATGCCCGCATCTTTGAGCAACAATTGCAACAACGGCCATAAGTCTTTCTTTAATAAAGGTTTATTGGCAGGGGTGCGCATGGTGACTTTGTCGCTGATGGATGAATCAATCAACATGGGAATGCCCATCACATCAGAAAATTCTTGCAAAATGTCGCGCAAATCGACTTGTTCATAATCCAACACCACTTTATCTTCATCTTTGAGCAAGGTTTCAGGCACAGAGGGCGCGGGGTTCTTGGCTTGCGGCATGGTCGGCAAACCGCCATCGTTTTGCATCTGCTTTTTTTCATGTGCAGGCGGAATGATCACTTTGTTGGGCAAAGTCAACGTTTGTTCAGCCGCTTGTGGTGTTGCACTGCCTTCGCTATCTGACGCTGTCCTAAATTGCTCAACCTCCGCATGGGCTAAATCAACAGCCGTCGTAGGTGTTTGAATGTTCTCTGGGGTTGGATTTTGACTACAGGCGGCTAATAAGCCAGAAAAAACAATAAGTAAAACAACACTATTCAATCTATTCATGTGGGATAATTCATACAGTCACAGCAAAAATATCGTGGCCATTGGGCGGTGGCCGCTATTTTGGCACAGAACGCATGGAAAAAGAAAACTTTTATATGAAACTTTAATGCCCGTGGTAAATCTGTCCGCCTTTTTCGATAAATTCCACTGCTTTCGCTTGCATACCTTGTTGCACGGCTTCATCCAGCGAAATCCCTTTTTGCTGGGCATAATCGCGCACGTCTTGGGTGATTTTCATCGCGCAAAAATGCGGGCCACACATGGAACAAAAATGGGCGGTTTTGGCGGAATCTTTGGGCAAGGTTTCATCGTGAAATTCCCGCGCTTTCAGCGGGTCAAGCCCCAAATTGAATTGGTCTTCCCAACGAAATTCAAAGCGGGCTTTGGACATGGCGTTGTCGCGCACTTGGGCGGCGGGATGGCCTTTGGCCAAATCAGCGGCGTGGGCGGCGATTTTATAGGTCACAATGCCTTCGCGCACGTCGTGTTTGTCAGGCAAACCCAAATGCTCTTTGGGGGTGACATAACACAACATGGCACAACCATACCAGCCAATCATCGCCGCGCCAATGCCTGACGTGATGTGGTCGTAAGCGGGGGCGATGTCGGTCACCAAAGGCCCTAGCGTATAAAACGGGGCTTCGGCGCAACAGGCCAATTGTTTGTCCATGTTTTCTTTGATCAGGTGCATCGGCACATGGCCGGGGCCTTCAATCATCACTTGCACATCGTGTTGCCATGCGATTTGGGTCAGTTCGCCCAAGGTTTCCAATTCAGCAAACTGCGCCGCATCGTTGGCATCGGCGATTGAACCGGGACGCAAGCCATCGCCCAACGAAAACGCGACATCATAAGCCTGCATGATTTCACAAATTTCGGCAAAATGGGTGTACAAAAAGCTTTCTTGATGATGCGCCAAACACCATTTGGCCATGATCGAGCCGCCACGCGACACAATGCCCGTCAGCCGTTTGGCGGTCAGTGGAATGTGCGCCAAGCGAATGCCCGCGTGAATGGTGAAATAATCCACCCCTTGTTCCGCTTGTTCAATCAAAGTGTCGCGGAACAGTTCCCACGTCAAATCTTCCGCTTTGCCATTGGCTTTTTCCAAGGCTTGATAAATCGGCACCGTGCCAATCGGCACAGGTGAATTGCGAATAATCCATTCGCGGGTTTCATGGATATTTTTGCCTGTGGATAAATCCATCACCGTGTCGCCGCCCCAGCGAATTGACCACACCATTTTTTCAACTTCTTCGGTAATCGATGAGGTGGTGGCTGAATTGCCAATATTGGCGTTGATTTTAACCAAAAAATTGCGTCCGATGATCATCGGCTCTGCTTCGGGGTGGTTGATGTTGGCGGGAATAATCGCCCGTCCGCGTGCAATTTCATCGCGCACAAATTCGGGGGTGATGAGCTTGGGAATGCTTGCCCCAAAATCTTGCCCTGCGTGTTGTTGCAACAGCGTGGCATCGTTCACGCGGCGCAGGTTTTCGCGGATGGCGACAAATTCCATTTCAGCGGTGATGATCCCACGGCGGGCATAGTGCATTTGGCTGACATTGCGGCCTTTTTTGGCGCGCAACGGCTGGCGAATGTGTTGAAAACGCAGGTGTTTTAAGCTTTCATCGGCTTGGCGCGTACGGCCATAATGGGATGAACTGTGGGGTAATTCTTCGCTGTCATTGCGCGCCGCAATCCAAGCATTGCGAATCGCAGGCAAACCATGCTGTAAATGGGGACTAAAATCAGGGTCAGTATACAAACCTGAGGTGTCATAAACCGTGATTGCAGGGTTGTCAAGGTGCGCGCCGCTGGCTGTTTGGGTGGGCGACAAACGCACAACACGCATCGGTACGCGAATGTCAGCGCGTGACCCTGTGATATAAATTTTTTTCGATTGGGGAAATGGCGCGACCATGTCCGCATCAATTTGCGCGGTTTGTTGCAACACATCTTCAACGACTGCATTCATAACTTTTCCTGTTTCAACACTCAACAATGGGGCAGTATGCGTATTAATCGGCGACAAATCAAGCTCAACGGATTTCAGCGTTTACGGGCAGCGGCGAAGGCGGCGGCAAAGGCATTGTTGACCGGAGGCGGTTCGGTTGTTTTGCGCGCTTTGTTGGGTTTGGGGTGGTCAGTTGGGATAAAATCGCGGCTGTCATCGCTCAAACGCAGGGTCAGCGCGATGCGTTTGCGTGTACCGTCAACTGACAGCACTTTGACTTTGACCACATCGCCGGCTTTGACCACGCTGCGCGGGTCGCTGACGAATTTATCTGCCAAAGCGGAGATGTGTACCAAACCATCTTGATGCACGCCGATGTCAACGAACGCGCCAAAATGGGTGACATTGGTCACCACGCCTTCTAACACCATGTCGGTTTGCAAATCGGATAAATTTTCCACCCCCTCTTTGAAAACGGCGGTTTTGAAGGCGGGACGCGGGTCGCGCCCCGGTTTGTCCAATTCGTTGAGGATGTCGCGCAACGTGGGTTCACCCAATTGGGCGTTGACAAAGTTTTTTATCGTAATTTGTTGTAAAAATTGAGAATTTCCTATCAACGCCGACAATGTTTTTTGGTAATGTTGGGCCATTTTCTGCACCACAGAATAGGCTTCAGGATGCACGGCTGAGGCATCCAGCGGGTTGTCACCGTTGACGATGCGCAAAAAACCCGCCGCTTGTTCAAAGGTTTTCGCACCCAAACGCGGCACTTTTTTCAAAGCATTGCGGTTTTTGAACGCGCCGTTTTGCTCACGATAGGCCACGATGTTGTTGGCCAAACCTTGGTTTAAACCTGACACATAGGTCAACAGCGGCGCGGAAGCCATGTTGACATCCACGCCCACCGCGTTGACACAATCTTCCACCACGTTGTCCAACGCTTTGGCCAACTGGCTTTGGTTGACATCGTGTTGATATTGGCCGACACCGATGGCTTTGGGGTCGATTTTGACCAACTCGGCCAGCGGGTCTTGTAGCCGCCGCGCAATCGACACGGCACCGCGAATGGAGACATCCAAATCGGGAAATTCATGGGCCGCCAATTCAGACGCTGAATACACCGACGCGCCCGCTTCGGACACCACCACCGAAGTCAAAGCCAAGGCAGGATGGCGTTTAATCAAGTCTTTGGCCAAGCGTTCCGTTTCGCGTGAAGCTGTGCCGTTGCCGATGCTGATGAGTTTGACGCGGTATTGTTGCGCCAACACCGCCAATGTGCGGATGGATTCATCCCATTGGTTGCGCGGTGCATGGGGGTAAATCGTGCCGTGTTGCAATAATTTGCCCGTGTCATCCACCACGGCGACTTTAACCCCTGTGCGCAAACCGGGGTCTAAACCGATGGTCGCTTTTGCGCCTGCGGGCGCGCTGAGCAACAAGTCTTTCAAATTGAGGCCAAACACGTTGATGGCTTCAACTTCAGCCGTTTCGCGTAAACGCAACAACAACTCGGCTTCCAATTGGGTTTTGAGTTTAACCTTCCATGTTCTGCGCACAGTGTCCAATAGCCATTTATCCGCCGCCCGCCCCAAATCTTGTAGCCCCAAAAAACGGGCAATCTGCTGTTCGCAAACGCCTGTCACGTCCAACGGTAAATCTTTGCTTGTGGCGTTTTCATGCAAGGTCAATTGCAAAACGCCTTCGTTGCGGCCACGAAACAAGGCCAATGCCCTATGCGAAGGGATGGCTTTTATCGCCTCGGCTTGGGCAAAATAATCGCTGAATTTTGCCCCTTCGGTTTCTTTGCCCGCCACCACCTGCGAAGCCAACACGCCGTTGTTCCACACATAATCACGCAATTGCCCCACCAACGCCGCTTGCTCGGCAAACTGCTCCATTAAAATAGGGCGCGCACCTTCTAAAACGGTTTTGATGTCGCTAAAGCCCTGTTCGGCATTGAGATAAGCGGCGGCAGTTTGTTCGGGTGATAAATTTGGATTTTCAAACAAAGCCTTGGCCAAAGGTTGCAAACCCGCTTCTTTGGCTCTTTGCGCTTTGGTGTGGCGTTTGGGTTTATAGGGTGCGTATAAATCCTCTAAACTGACTTTATCCTCAGCGGCTAAAATCGCTTGTTTCAGTTCAAGCGTCAGCTTATCTTGCGCTTCAATTTGGGCTAAAATCACCTCACGCCGTTGTGCCAATTCACGCAAATAAACCAAGCGTTGCGCCAATTGCCGCAATTGACCATCGTCCAAACCGTCGGTGGCTTCTTTGCGATAACGGGCGATAAACGGCACGGTTGCGCCATCGTCCAATAATTGTACCGCAGCGGCCACTTGGGCAGGCTTAACCTGTAATTCGGCGGCCAACTTGGATAGGATCACGTTGTCCATAACACTCAACCCAAAAAGCACGCATTATAACAACAGAGGGCATAAAAAGGTGAATTTACCCGAGGCTTTATACACCGCCGCTAAAACGCGGTATATGGACACGCTCAGCATCCAGCATGGTTTAACGGGGCTGTGTTTGATGGAACGCGCAGGCTGGGCAGTGTTTCGCCATCTGCCCGCGCCACCTACCAAAGTGTGCGTGGTCACAGGTGCGGGCAACAATGCAGGCGATGGCTTTGTCGTTGCCCGTTTGGCGCATTTGGCGGGGCATTCGGTCAGTGTGTTGGCGGTCAATCCGCCTGAAAAACTCAACGGTGACGCAGGGCGAACCTATCGCTATTTGACGGCCACAGGAATCCACGCCCAACCCTTTGAAAACGCGCCGTTATCCGCTGATGTGATTGTGGATGCCGTACTTGGCACGGGTTTGAACCGAGAAGTGACGGGGCTGTATCGCCAAGCGATTGAAGCCATCAATGCCTGCTTGGCCCATAAAATCGCCGTTGATCTGCCTTCAGGCTTGGATGCTGACACAGGTTGCGCCCGTCCTCTGGCCGTTAATGCCGATGTCACGGTCAGTTTCATCGGGTTAAAACGCGGTTTGCTCACCGCCGATGGCGTGGCCTGTTGTGGTCAACTTTTTTTTGATGATTTACAAGTACCTGCAAGCGTTTTTTCCGCCGTGGCCAGCGATTGCCAGCGTTTATCATGGCCTGCATTAAAGTGCCAAATCAAACCACGTTTAGCCAACGCCCACAAAGGCCATTTTGGCCATGTGTTGGTCATCGGTGGTGAAGCAGGGTTCAGCGGTGCGGCGCGCTTGGCGGCGATGGCGGCGGCGCGCACGGGTGCGGGTTTGGTCAGCGTCGCTTGTCGTCCACCCTTGGCGGCGCAAATCAACGCCCAATGCCCCGAATTGATGAGCCACGATGTGGCAAACGATGCACAATTACAGCCTTTATTGCAAAAAGCCAGCGTGGTGGCCATCGGCACGGGTTTGGGACAAAGCGATTGGGCAAAAGCGTTGCTATCGGCGGCCATCGCCTGCAACAAACCCTTGGTGATGGATGCCGATGCGCTGAATTTGCTGGCGAAATCACCGCAAACTGTGCCGCAAGCGGTGTTCACCCCCCATCCTGCGGAAGCGGCGCGCTTGTTGGCGTGTGACACTCAAACCGTGCAAGCGGACCGTTTCGCCGCTGTGCAACGTTTGCAACGGCAATACAGCGGGGTTTGGCTGTTGAAAGGCGCGGGCAGTTTGCTTTATGCGGGCGAAAAGACTTATCTGGCCGCAGTGGGCAATGCGGGCATGGCCAGCGGCGGCATGGGTGATGTGTTGACGGGGGTTATCGCGGGTTTGTTGGCGCAAGGATTTGAACCGTTGTTGGCGGCGCAAATGGGGGTGATGGTTCATGGGCTGGCCGCCGACCGCGCCGCAGTGCAAGGTCAACGCGGTTTGTTGGCCAGCGATTTGTTGCCAAAAATTCGCAACTTGTTGAATTAAAACATTAAAGCGGTGAGTAAAAAATCCAGTCCCAAGGTGGCAAACGCGCTGAACACCACGGTGCGGGTGGTGGCACGGCTCACGCCTTCGGACGTGGGCAACGCGTCATAGCCTTCAAACACCGCAATCCACGTCACCACCAAGCCAAACACAATGCTTTTGATGATGCCGTTGAACACGTCGCTGAAAAAATCAACTTTTTCACTCATTTGCCAATACGCGCCTGCATCCACGCCAATCATGTCAACCACCACCAAATGGCCGCCTAAAATGCCAATCGCGCTAAAAATGACCGCCAATAGAGGCATGGCCAAAAACCCCGCCAAAAAACGCGGCGCAATCACCCGTTTGAGGGGGTCAACCGCCATCATTTCCATGCCTGACAATTGTTCAGTGGCTTTCATCAAGCCGATTTCAGCGGTCAACGCCGAGCCTGCGCGCCCTGAAAACAACAATGACGACAACACAGGGCCTAATTCGCGCACCAACGACAAGGCCACCACCAAACCCAGCGATTCGGTTGCGCCAAAATCGACCAAGGTATTATAGCCTTGCAGACCCAACACCATGCCGACAAACAAGCCTGAAACCAAAATCAACGCCAGAGACAGCACGCCGACCGAATAAAGTTGGGCCATCAGCAAACGCGGGCGCATCAACACCGAAGGAATACCCCCCAGCACATGCAGAAAAAACAACATCGCACGGCCCAAGGTTTGGAAAATATTTAAAGTGTCATGGCCTAAGTGCTGGAAAACTTTAAGAATATTCATCGTAATAAATCGTCGCGGTAGTCTAAGGCAGGGTAGTGAAACGGCACAGGGCCATCGGCTTGGGCGTGGATAAATTGATGCACCCATTCGGATTGAGAATGGCGAATTTCAGCATTGGTGCCATGACCAACCACTTTGCCGTGGGATAATACATAAACATAATCAGCAATTTGCAAAGTTTCATTGACATCGTGCGACACCACAATGCTGGTCAAATCCAACGCTTGGTTGATGGTGCGAATCAAGCGCACCAAAACGCCCATGGAAATCGGGTCTTGGCCTGTGAACGGTTCATCATACATCACCATCATTGGGTCAAGCGCAATTGCCCGCGCCAAAGCCACCCGCCGTGCCATGCCGCCTGATAATTCGCTGGGCATCAAGCGATGCGCGCCGCGTAAACCCACCGCTTGCAGTTTCATCAACACCAACGTGCGAATCATGGATTCAGGCAAATTGGTGTGTTCGCGCAATGGGAAAGCGACATTGTCGAACACGCTGATGTCAGTCAACAATGCACCGCTTTGAAACAACATCCCCATGCGACGGCGCAGTTGATACAATTTGTTGGTGGATAAACGGCTGATGTTTTGCTCTTCCACCCAAATATGGCCCGCATCAGGACGCAATTGGCCGCCGATGAGTTTCAGCAACGTGGTTTTGCCTGTGCCGCTGGGTCCCATGATGGCGGTGATTTTGCCACGTTGAATGTCTAAATCAATGTCATCAAAAATATAACGCGCACCGCGAGAGAATTTTAATTGCCTGATTTTTACGACAATGGGATTGTTATCGGGCATTGAAGTCAAAACTCCTTATAAAACTGATATTTAATACTTTTTTCTCTTGATTATTTGATTATATTATGAATTTCTTCTTTACTTAAAAAGTCAAAAGGAATTATCTTTACTGATTTAATCAACGGCGAGAGTGCGTTTTGTAAATCTATAGATAAATGATTAAAAGCATGTACAGAAGACTTATTTTTATCACAAAGAACTAAAATCAAAATTAATTCTTTTTTATGCAATTTTTCATGCTTGATAGTGAATTTTGTAGGCATTTTAAATAAAATAACCAAACTACCTAAAACTTTAAAGCGGATTTCTTTGATTATATCTTTCTTCAACTCTTTTTCTGTTTTATTTTTAGATAAATCTTCTTTTTGTTTACTTAAATCAGATAGTTCAATAAAGGCAATGCGTTGTTTTCTTAAATATAAGTAATCACAACAATTATAATTAGACAAGCCTAATATTTTACGAATACTGTCATTTTTATCATCCATACACAACGCCTTCAGTTGTGTTGTTTCATCAGGAAAGCGGTGACATTCAAGGTTAATGCTTTTTAGATATTTAAGTAGCATGAATTTACAAGGTTTCCATATATAGTTTAAAAAATGGATCGCTCAATTCTTGCTGGATGACATTTAATTTAGTCATAAAATCATCTTTTTCGTGGATTGTATTGCCTTCAATAGTTAAGCAATTCAAGGCAATTAAAGACTGCGCTTGTTCATCTTTTTTAGAGATAACTTCTAAATATTTAATAATATCATTACTGTGTGTTGCCAGCATTACATTAACCCCCGCTTTGGCCAATTGGTATAATACTTGAATTAATACCACTTGCCATGCAGGATGTAAATGCGCTTCAGGTTCATCTATAAATAAAAAAGAATTTTCGTCAATTAAATTCTGTTTAAGCAATAAACCAATCATCCCCAAATTAGCCACGCCCAATGCAGTGGTATTGATTGGATAGCTTGCTTTCTTATCCTGAAAAACAAAACTGCCATCCGCCGATAACTTAAGTTGTCCCCCAATGGTGCTTTCTATTTCTTCAGATCTTTCTTTAAACTTAGGCTCTTCCATCGTTTTTAGATTTAACAAGCTGATTAAATCGTAGAAATGTTGTGGAACACCAATTAAATGTTTGTCTCGTTGTTGTAATTGAATTAATAGATTTTCTAATGCGGGTTTTAATTTCAAATAAATGGGTGAATCTAAATAAATAACTTGAGAAAAATTTTTAATTTCATTCAGGGTGACAATTGCTAACGAAAAAACAATATTATCCTTATCACTTATTTCAATTTCACCCAAGCTACTGATATTAAATTTTGTTTTGTTACTACCTTCGTTATTTATAAAATAATTTAACGCAGGTACCTGAAAATTTCTTTTTAGCTGACTTTTAAATTTAGTTTTTAATTGAGTTTCCAACAAATTTTTAGGTTTTTCTAAAAAAGCTGTTAGCGCGTTTATTTCGGCACCTAATTGATCTATAACATGCTTTACTGGATCAGTATATTTTCTTTCTTTGGTTGTTAATTTTTCTTTATAAGAAGAGAGTTGCATTTTTAAATTTTCAATATCATTTTTTAGATATGAAATATTATCGATTTCCATCCTTAAAGAAAGGTTGTTGTTTTTCCTAATTTCATTTTCTATACGTACTAAATTTACAGTCATTAAACTTGTAAATTCTTTATCTTTTTCTGAAGAATAGGGTATCAGTAAAGATAATCTATCAATTAAGGTAATTATTTGGTTTATTTTTTCAAATAAATCCATCCACAAATCAATAGTATGTATTGATTTAAAAAAGCTATATAATGCTTTAGAAACAAAGGTTTTCCCTGAATTGTTTTTTCCTGCCAAAATGGTTAAATTATTGACTTCAATCTGGGCTTGTTTTAGTTTTCCAAAGTTCTTAATATCAAGTGATAATTTCATAATAGAGGGTTTATAGCACAGTTTTTATAAATTACGTCAAATTAAGTCAACGGCAAAGTAAAATAAAACCGACTGCCTTTGCCTTCTTCACTGCTTACGCCGACAGTGCCTTGATGTGATTCAACAATTTTTTTGACAATCGCTAAACCCAAGCCAATGCTTTTTTCACCGCCTGTGGGGCGCACGCCTGCTTTTTGAAATGCGCCAAACAGGGCTTGTTGTTGGGCTTTGGCAATGCCCGGCCCTTCGTCAATCACCGAGACTTCAACACACCGGTCTTTTTGTTGTAGCATCACCAAAATGTGGGTGCCTTCGGGGGAATATTTTACCGCATTGGTAATGAAATTATCCAATACTTGGCCTAAGCGGTCGGCATCAAAAAAGAGCATTTGGCTGTTGGGAATGCAGGTGTTGATTTCAATGTTTTTATGTTTGGCATTCATATTAGCCAAGCGCACGCGATAATGAATGAGTTTGACCAAGTCATCTTGTTTGGGATTAAGGTCAAATTTTCCACTTTCAATCACGCTGATGTCGAGTAAGTCATTGACTGTGTTGAGCATTTCTTGACTGACTTGGTGAATGATGCCTAAAAATTCGCGCTGGTGTTTTTCGTCCATGGGGTTTTCCAACATCAGTTGGCTAAAACCCATGATGGAGGTCAAAGGGCTGCGTAAATCATGCGCCGCCATGCCAAGAAATTTGTTTTTTTGTTCATCCATTTCGCGCAATTTTTGATGATAATGGATGATGCGACTGCCGACATCCAAACGACTGCGCAGTTCTTCGGGTTGCACGGGTTTGGATAAAAAGTCATCCGCGCCTGCATCTAAGCCCGTGACGATGTCTTCTTTGGAATTTTTGCTGGTGAGTAGAATAATGTAAGTGAACGGCGTATTTTTATTTTTGCTTTGTTTGATGCGTTGGCAAAGTTCAATACCATCCATATTGGGCATCATCCAGTCGATGAGGGCCAAATTAGGCGGGTCTTCATGGGTGATGATGTTCCATGCAATCATGCCGTCGGCGGCAACAATGGGTTGATAGCCCCAAGTACGCACCCATTCTTCGACCACCACCCGCGATGTTGCTGAATCTTCAGCAATTAAAACTTTCATGAACCTTATTCCGTGGTATTAAGCCAATATTGGTGTACTTGTGACAAGGCTTGTTCTAATTGAGGTAATAAATTGGCAAGTGCAGGCCATTGCCCTGACTGCGCCGCTTGCTCTGCTTGAGAGGCAATTTCTGCCACATGTAATGCGCCCACTGTGCGTGAATCACCTTTAATCGTATGCAACAACTGCTGTGTTTGTAATAGATTTTGGTTTAGTTTAACGTTTTCTGTTAATTGTTTCATTTGTTTTGGTATTTCAGCAAAAAAAACCGCCATAAGACGTTGTAACAGCAGAAAATTATGGGTCATTTCTGATTTAAACTGTAAAATGGGTAAATTCATGGGCGCGAACACATCATTGTGTGGTTGTTGAAAATCATTTCCATCTATGGACAACATTGAAATTCCCTTTTATTCATGGTTTATTGCTATAATATTTCAGATGTTACCGTACGCAAGTTGCTTGCCACAATGAACCAAAACCACCATGACCAAACCAAACAACCCCCGTCAAATCCTCGTCACCAGCGCGTTGCCTTATGCCAATGGTCCCATTCATCTGGGTCATTTGGTGGAATATATTCAAACCGACATCTGGGTGCGCTGGCAAAAAATGCAAGGCCATCAATGCCATTACGTCTGTGCCGACGATGCTCACGGCACGCCCATCATGTTGCGCGCTCAACAACAGGGCATCAGCCCTGAAACCTTGATTGCCCAAGTCAGCCAACAGCACCAACGTGATTTTGCAGGCTTTGCCATTGGGTTTGACAACTATTATTCCACCCATTCGCTTGAAAACCAAACCTTGGCCAACCACATTTATCAGCAACTCAAACAACAAGGTTATATCGAAAAACGCACCATCGCCCAAGCGTTTGACCCCAAAGAAAACATGTTTTTGCCCGACCGCTTCATCAAAGGCGAATGCCCACGGTGCGGCGCAAAAGACCAATACGGTGACAACTGCGAAGCCTGCGGTGCAACCTATGACCCCACCGAATTAAAAAACCCCGTGTCCGTGGTTTCAGGCACAACGCCGATTGAAAAACAATCCGAACACTTTTTTATCAATTTGGCCGACTTTGAGCCGATGTTGCGCCAATGGGTCAACAGCGATGCCATTCAAGCCGAAGTCAAAAACAAACTGGCGGAATGGTTTGAATCGGGACTGAAGGCATGGGATATTTCTCGCGATGCACCCTATTTTGGCTTTGAAATTCCCGACGAAAAAGACAAATATTTTTATGTTTGGCTGGATGCGCCGATTGGCTACATGGCCAGTTTCAAAAACCTGTGTCAACGCCAAGGCTTTGATTTTAATGCGTTTTGGGCAAAAGAAAACGAAAATAACACGGAACTTTACCATTTTATTGGCAAAGACATTGTTTATTTTCACACCTTGTTTTGGCCTGCGATGTTGGCGGGCAGTGGTTTTCGCCAACCCACAGGCGTTTTTGTCCACGGCTTTTTAACCGTCAATGGACAAAAAATGTCCAAATCGCGTGGCACATTTATCAAAGCGGAAGATTATCTCTGCCACCTTAATCCTGAATATTTGCGCTATTATTTTGCCGCCAAACTCAGCCACGGCATAGACGATATCGACTTGAATTTAGAAGACTTTGTGCAACGGGTCAACGCTGATTTGATTGGCAAAGTGGTCAACATCGCCAGCCGTTGCGCAGGTTTCATCAACAAACGTTTTGCTGGCCAGCTCAGTGCGGCGTTGGATGATGCTGATTTATATCAAGAATTTCTCACCCAAGCGCAAGCGATTGCCCAAGATTATGAACAACGCAATTACAGCCACGCGGTGCGCAAAATCATGGCTTTGGCCGACAAAGCCAACCAATACATTGACGACAAAAAACCGTGGGTCATGGCCAAACAAGCAGGTCAAGACGCGCTTTTGCAAGCAGTGTGTAGCCAAGGCATTAATTTATTTCAAGTTCTCATCAGTTGTCTGAACCCCATTTTGCCGTTGATGGGCGAAAAAGTGGCGCGCTTTCTCAACACGCCGTTGGTTTGGTCACCACCGCCGTTGCTGGCGCATCCAATCAACCCGTTTGAACCGTTGATGACGCGGGTGGAACAAAAACAAATTGATGCGCTGTTGGCCTGCCATTCTATAGAGCCTGCCCAACCTGCGCCCAAGCCGCTTGAACCCATCGCCGCGCCTGTTCAATATGCCCAGTTCTCGCAGATTGATTTGCGGGTTGCAAAGATTATTGACGCACAAGTGGTTGACGGCGCAGATAAATTACTCAAATTGCAATTGGACATTGGTGAAGCTCAACCACGGCAAGTGTTCGCAGGCATCAAAGCCGCTTATCCTAAGCCTGAAAAATTGATAGGCCAAATGACCGTGATGGTGGCGAATCTTGCCCCACGGCAAATGTCTTTTGGCCTGTCTGAAGGCATGGTGTTGGCCGCAGGCGCGGGCAAAGAGCTGTGGCTGTTACATCCCGCTGAAGGTGCGCAAGTGGGTATGCGGATAAATTAACGGCCACGGGCTTGCGCTAACCGCAATCGCCCCACCATGCTTGGCAAACGGCCAATAACGCACTGCTGGCGGTTTCAGTGCGTAAAATACGTTGGCCAAAAGCCACGGCTTGATAGCCCGCATTTTGCAATTGTTGGGTTTCTGTTGGGGTTAAGCCGCCTTCTGTACCGATAACCAATTGAATGTAATTGAATTTTTGCCTTTGAAAATCATGCAACCGTTGTTTTGCCTCGGCAACCAACAACCATTTTGCGCCTTCGTTTGTCGGCTGTTGTAAAAAAGTGCTGAGGTGGCAAGCCGTGCGTAATTGGGGCAAACGGTTGCGCCCGCATTGTTCACAGGCATTTTGGATGATTTTTTGCCAATGTTGTTGGCGTTTATCCAATGCAGGGCTGTTTATCGGCGGTGAACGTTGGCTTATCAGTGGCACGATTTCAGTTACACCCAGTTCCACCGCTTTTTGCACGCTGTAATCCATGTGTTCGGGGCGGGAAATTGCGGCGATTAATGTGGTTTTGAGCGGCGATTCGGCTTCTATCGCATGGTGGTTCAATAGCTGTAATGTGCTGTTTTTTTTGGTTATATCGATGATTTTCGCTGAATATTCGCCACCCAAACCGTCAAATAAGGTCACCCCATCGTGCAAACGCAAACGCAACACCCGTTGCAGATGGTGATGGGTTTCATCGGCCAAAATCAACGGTTGCCTTTGGTTAAAATAGGGCATTAACGGCAGGTGAATAAAAAAGCGTGAAGTTCTCATAGGCATTGGATTGGATTGTTTGTACAATGGGCGGCTGTTTTCAAGGTGAAGCGTTTATGATACCCGCTATTGAAGTTAAAAATATTGCCAAAAGTTATCGTTTATATCAAAAACCCGTTGACCGTTTGAAAGAATTGATTTTGCGTAAAGCCTGTCATCAGACTTTTCCATCGTTGCAACAGGTCAGCTTTGTGTTGCCGCAAGGCGGTATTTTGGGCATTGTTGGCGATAACGGCGCGGGCAAATCCACTTTACTGAAAATTTTGGCGGGTATTTTAACCCCAAGTGCAGGTGAAGTAAAAACCCATGGCCGCGTGGCGGCGTTGCTGGAGCTGGGCGCGGGCTTTCATCCTGAGTTTACGGGACGGCAAAACATCCATTTAAACGCCACGCTGTTGGGCTTGAGCGATGCCGAAATTAGGCAAAAAGAACAAGCCATTATCGATTTTTCTGAATTACAACAATCCATTGACCGTCCTGTTAAAACTTATTCATCAGGCATGTATGTGCGTTTGGCGTTTTCTATCGCCACATTGGTTGACCCCGATATTTTAATCATTGATGAAGCCTTAAGCGTCGGCGATGCCCATTTTCAAAAAAAATGTATCAATCGTATGATGGAATACAAAAACAAGGGCAAAACCATTTTGTTTTGTAGCCACAGTTTATACATGGTGCAACAATTGTGTGACAGCGCGTTGTGGCTGGAACAAGGCCAAGTCAGAATGCAAGGCGACGTTTTTCCTGTGGTCGATGCTTATATGGAATGGATTCGGCAACGTGAAGCCATGGAATCTGAACAACCCAATGACAGCCATGATTTGCAACCCGTGTGGATTAAAAAAATCCGCATTTGCGATGCGATGGGGACAGAAATTAACCAGATTAACACGGGTGACGAGCTGTATTTAAACATTGAAGTGGACAGCCACAAAACTTATGTGGGCAGCATTGGCGTGGCTTTGCATCGCTCAGACCAAGTTTCGGTATTTGGGGCTTCAACTTTGCGCGATGGTTTGCCTGCTTGCCAATTTAAAACAGGGTTTAAGGCACGTTTACATCTTCCCTTTGTGCCTTTATTGTCAGGACAATATAATTTTCTGGTGGTATTGTTTGATGAAACGGGCTTGCACATCCATCAAAAACAAAATTCTGATTTCATCACCGTCAGCAATCACAGCGGCGAAGTCGGCTTGGTCTCATTACAACGAACATGGCATTGGAGCCAGTGAACACGGCGACGGGTGAAACCCCTGTGATTTCAGTCGCTTAACTCAGCGGCCACGATAAGTGATACGCCCTTTGGTTAAATCATAAGGGGTTAATTGGACCGTGACTTTATCGCCCGTTAAAATCCGAATATAATGCTTGCGCATTCTGCCAGAAATATGTGCAGTCACCACATGACCGTTTTCCAGCTCAACGCGAAACATGGTGTTGGGCAAGGTGTCTATCACCGTCCCTTCCATTTCAATATTTTCTTCTTTTGCCATATGGCTTGTATTGTCCTTTAAAAACGATAAAAACGCGAACAGCCGCGCTATAGGGCGCGTATTATGCCTGACTGTGTTAAAATTGACAATAAAAATCAACCCATACGCAGGATAACCCATGTTACGTCCTTTTAGCAAAATGCACGGATTAGGCAATGATTTTATTGTGTTTGATGCCACCCAACAGCCGCTAGAACTGAACCAAAAACAACGCCTTGCGTTG
Source organism: Thiomargarita sp. (assembly GCA_020726335.1). Classification (GTDB taxonomy): domain Bacteria; phylum Pseudomonadota; class Gammaproteobacteria; order Beggiatoales; family Beggiatoaceae; genus DYSU01. The sequence continues at coordinate 66,776 of DYSU01000002.1, forward strand.
GCCGACCGCCATTTCGGCGTTGGTTGCGACCAAATTTTAGTGGTCGAGGCAAGCCCCAAGCCAGATGTTGATTTCGGCTACCGCATTTTTAATGCCGATGGCGGTGAAGTCGAACAATGCGGCAACGGTGCGCGCTGTTTTGCCCGTTTTGTTGTCAATAAAGGCTTGTCAAATAAACGAAAATGGCTGGTGCAAACCGCTTCGGGCATCATTCATTTGTATCTGACCGATGATGAACAAGTGCGCGTCAACATGGGCGTGCCACGTTTTGCGCCAGCTCAGATTCCGTTTAATGCGCCACAACAACAGCCGCGCTATGTTTTGAGGGTTAATGAACAAAAATACACGGTTGGCGTGGTTTCCATGGGCAATCCCCATGTGGTGCTGTTGGTTGACGATGTTGAGCGCGCACCCGTGGCCGAATTGGGGGCGTTGCTGGAACACCACCCCGCTTTTCCACAACGGGTAAACACCGGTTTTTTGCAAATCATCAACCGCCAACAGCTCAAACTGCGGGTGTTTGAACGCGGCACAGGTGAAACCATGGCCTGCGGTACAGGCGCGTGTGCCGCCGCTGTCATCGCCCGTTTGTGGGGTTTGAGCGATGAAACCATCCATATTCAACTTAAAGGCGGTGATTTAACCATCCAATGGACGGGTGAAGGCGAACCTGTGTGGATGACAGGTGCAGCCGTGGCCGTGTTTGATGGTTGGATAGACCTTGAACAATTCAAATAAGGCAACAAAAACCATGAAAAAAGCATTGATTACAGGCATCACAGGTCAGGACGGCGCGTATTTGGCTGAATTTTTATTGGCCAAAGGCTATGAAGTCCACGGCATTAAACGCCGTTCATCGTTGTTCAACACTGACCGAATTGACCATTTATACCAAGACCCGCATGAAACCAACCGCCGTTTTATGTTACACCACGGTGATTTAACCGATTCATCCAGCTTGGTGCGCATCATTCAAACGGTGCAACCTGATGAAATCTATAATTTAGCCGCCCAATCGCATGTGGCGGTGTCGTTTGAAGAGCCTGAATACACCGCCAATTCCGATGCCTTGGGGGCGTTGCGGCTTTTAGAAGCGATGCGGATTTTAAATTTAGGCGACAAAACCCGTTTTTATCAGGCATCCACTTCTGAATTGTATGGTTTGGTGCAACAAATTCCCCAAACTGAAACCACGCCGTTTTATCCGCGCTCACCCTATGCCGTGGCCAAATTATATGCCTATTGGATCACCGTCAATTACCGCGAAGCCTATGGGTTTTATGCCTGCAACGGGATTTTGTTCAACCACGAAAGCCCGATTCGGGGCGAAACTTTTGTAACGCGCAAAATCACCCGTGCCTTTGCCCGCATCGGTTTGGGTTTACAAGATTGCGTGTATTTGGGAAACATTGATGCCAAGCGTGATTGGGGTCACGCCCAAGATTATGTCAAAATGCAGTGGTTGATGTTGCAACAAGACGGGCCTGAAGATTTTGTGATTGCCACAGGCGAACAACATTCTGTGCGTGAATTTATCGAAATTTGCGCCCAACAGCTGGGTTTTACGCTGGTGTGGTCAGGCCAAGGTACGGATGAAATCGCCACTGTCACGGCGGTTGATAAACCTGAATTAAAGCTCAAAGTTGGGCAAATCGTGGTGAAAATTGACCCGCGTTATTACCGTCCCACGGAAGTGGAAACTTTGCTGGGCGATGCGGGCAAAGCGCGGCAAAAACTGGGTTGGCAAGCTGAAATTTCCTTTCAAGAATTGGTGGCGGAAATGTTGGCCGCCGATGTCAGCGCGGCCAAACGTGATGCGTTGGTGCAACACCACGGTTTTTCAGTGTTGCACCACCATGAATGATTAAGGGTCAACCACCACCACATTGGCTTTGGCTGTGTTGCCGTGGCCATCGCTGATGGTATAAGTGAACAAATCATCAATAAATTTTTGGTCAGGATCATAAGTGGCCAATAAACCATCGGTGCTGACAATGCCATAGCGGCCTGAAGTGACCGTGATGATGCTCAAAGAATCGCCATCGGGGTCGCTGTCATTGGCCAACACATCAATCTCAATTGGATTGAGGGTGTAAGTGATGGTGCGGTCATCGTTGGCGATTGGGGCTTGGTTCACGGTATTATTGCCCTCGTCTGTGGGTTGTTCAGGCAGAGGGTTAGGGTTGATTCCCGCCTTGCCATCGGTCACAGCATAAGATTCAATGGTTTGTTTGTGGGCAACAGGATGGCGCAAGGCGCGGCGCAACCATGCGGGTTCGCTGTCAATTTCTTGCTCAACCCATTGCACTTCCGTTGCGGGTTTAACGGGCGCAGGTTGTTCAACCACTTGGGTTTCGGTTTTTTCAGTGATCAATTCAATGTCCACCCGTCGATTTTTACTGCGGTTGCTTTCGCCATCGTTGAGATATTTAGGCTGGCTTTCACCTTGACCTTCGGCCAATAATTTATCGGCTGCGATCTTGTGTTGGGCAAAAAAGTTTTTCACCGCTTGGGCGCGTTTTTCTGACAGCTTTTGATTATAGGCATCGTTGCCAATGTCGCAGGTGTGGCCTGTGATTTTGATATAAGCGATAAAATCCTGTTCTTTGATTTGCGTCAAAGTTTCGCTCAAGGCTTTTACGGCCACAGGCGTGAATTGGTCGCTGTTAAACGCAAAAAACGCATCAGCGCGCATGGTCAGCGTGTGTTTGATCAATTTTTTCTCAGGCACGGTTTGCATCACAGGGGCGGCCACGGGGCGGCTGACCTGCACTTTTTGATATGTTTTGGCAGGGCGGTAATTGTTGCCAAAGGTGTATCGCCAAACCGCCATGATTTGCGCATCGTGTTTATCGTTGACCAAACTGCCTGTTTTGCGGTTAAGCGCGGTGGTCACGCCGATGCTGTGCGGGCTGTTATAAAAGAATTTTTCCAAGCCAACTGACCAAGTGTATTGGCGGTTTTCGTCTTCGCCTGTCTCATAATCCAAACCAGTTTGCAAACGAACTTGCTTGTTGGCAAAATAGTGACCGACGCGCACCCCCACGCCATAATCATAAGGCTGTTGATCATATTCATGCGCTGTCCCGCGTTTACCTGTCAAACGACTGGACACATAGGCATTGTAAAAATAATGGGGTGTTTCCGCACCCAAACCGACGGTTAATTTTTGGTCTTGGTATTTATTTTGGTCAGCGGCGATAAACGTCTTCATAATCAGCGGCTTGTCTTTTTTGCCCCACAACCAATGATAATTGAGCTTAACCCCGCCCGCATCTTCGCCCAACCATGTTTCACCCAGCCACGCACTGCGTTCATTCTCATGCAACAGGTGCAAATATTCCAGCCGCCATTTGTTTTCTGAATCACCGCCGATGCCTATGCGCAGGTCATCGCCGATAAAAACCCTGTCTTTTGGCAGATATTCCGCCCATACCACAACACCACAGGCCAACAGTGCGGGTATCATCGCTAATTTTTTCATCGTATTCATCCTGTTAGGTTTGAAGGCATTCTCAGCTTGAGGCATATTGTGCTAATCATTTTATTTTTTTGGTTTTTGCCAATGGTCTAGGGTCACTTGTTTGGTGCGACTTAAGGTTAATTTGCCCTTGGGTGTGTCGCGGGTGATGGTTGAACCTGCGCCAATGGTTGCACCCGCGCCCACTTTGACGGGGGCAATCAGTTGGGTGTCTGAGCCGATAAACGCTTCATCGCCAATCACGGTTTGGTGTTTATGCACGCCATCATAATTACAGGTGATCGTGCCTGCGCCGATGTTGACTTTTTGCCCGATTTGGCTGTCGCCGATATAGCTTAAATGATTGATTTTACTCAAATTATCCACGGTAGATTTTTTAATTTCCACAAAATTGCCGACATGCACTTGCTTGGCCAAACGGGTATCAGGGCGCAGACGGGCAAAAGGCCCGATGCGACAACCATCGCCCACTTGCGCTTGCTCTAACACGCAGTTGGGTAAAATTTCGACTTCATCGCCGATGACCACATCGCGCAACACACAGTTTGCGCCGATTTTCACCCGATTGCCCAAATGTACCTTACCTTGCAAAATCACATTGATGTCGATTTCCACATCGCGCCCCACACTCAACTGACCGCGCACATCAAACCGCGCTGGGTCACGCAAAGTCACGCCTTGTTGCATCAATTCAATGGCGCGTTGGCATTGATAATGGCGTTCCAAAACGGCCAATTGTTGGCGGTTGTTGATGCCCATCACTTCGTGTTCATTTTGCGGCTGAAAAGTTTGCACCACCAAACCCGCGTCAACCGCCATGGCGATGATGTCGGTCAAATAATATTCGCCTTGGCTGTTGTCATTGTTCAGTTGTTGTAAAAACGGCCTTAAATACGGGGCTTTGAGTGCCAAAATGCCCGTGTTGATTTCTTTGATTTGTTGTTGTGCGGGCGTGGCTTCTTTTTGTTCGACAATCGCTTGCACTTGGCCTTGAGCATTGCGCACAATTCGTCCATAACCTTGTGGGTTGGCCACAACCGCTGTCAACAATGCCAGCGTCTTGTCAGGTGTTTGGATTAATTTTTGTAAAGTTGCCGCTGAAATCAACGGCACATCGCCATATAAAATCAACACTTTGCTGTCGCCATCCACTTGCGGCAACGCCTGTTGCACCGCATGACCTGTTCCCAGTTGTTGCGCTTGTTTAACCCAAGTAACGCCTGTCGCACGGACGCTGTTTTTAACCTGTTCACCGCCGTGGCCATAAATCACCTGCAAACTGTCGGGTTTGAGTTGTTGCGCACAATCAATTACATGAGAAATCAAAGGTTTATCGGCTAAACAGTGCAATACTTTGGGTAAATCAGAATACATGCGCGTGCCTTGGCCGGCCGCTAAAATAACAATGGCTAAAGACATGATTACTCGCTAAATAAATGTTCCAATTGCGCCAATTGCCGTTCTAAAGACAAGCGTAAAATAGAAGAAATGGTGAATAAAGTGGCCAATACGTTCAAGCTGGCATCGGCCTCGCAAGCCACGCGAATGCGCTCTAAAAAGTAGCGGTTCAGGGTTTCGATGTTTTCATGGTAGTGTTTTAAGCCGTCAAAATTATAGTCAGGCGTACCGCCTTTTTGGGCTTTAAAATATTGGTGCATCAAATAAGATGAAGTCATGCGGTAAATGGTTTCGTCCAAACTGGCAAACGGTTGGTGATAATAGGCCATCGCCCGCATCGGTCTCATCCACGGGCAAGCACTGCTGGCCATGATAAAACCGATTAATGAACGTAAACCTGTTTGGGCATCGGTGCGTTTGGAATAATTGCGCTCAGAGGTTTTCACCAATATATCGGTTTGTTTACACGATAAAATTTCCCGAAAGCCTGCGACAATTTCATGGGCATCGACGGCAATCGGACAATGCGAATGCAGTTGTTTATCCAAAGGACAATGTGAACATTGACAAAAAGTCAATTGTGTCCACAATGGGTATTGGCTGATGTTCAATTTGGCGGGTCGTTCGCGTGAAAAATCGACATGATAATGTAACTTTTTTTGTCGGTTATCCATAAAAAAAGTGTAATCAATATACATGGTTAGGGTTTTTTCTTCAGCAAGGTATTCAACAAGGTTTCAATTTTTGCGCCCCGTTGGCTGAACGCATTGCCCGAAGAAATTTTGCGCCCTTCATCGTCAACCCATTGAATTAATTGATTGTTCTTATAATAGTAGCCGTGATGACTGATGCGGGTCTGGCTTAAATTTTGTTGTGGGCTGTTAAGCGGCGCGTTATAAGCGTGGCCTTCATTGGCCATGAACAGCAATTGTTGTTGCCCATCGAAATAAAAGCAATTATGCACTTCGCCATTGCTGAAGTAAATCGACAACACCAACAGGCTAAGTTCTTGTTTATCATTATAAAAAAAAGTGGCTTTGCCGCCTTGGTCAGATAAATCATTGCGAATCACCGTTTTAGGCTGATAATGGTCTTTCGCTTCATTCATCAAGGCAACGGCTTGGTCAATGATTTGGGTTTGTTGTGCCAATTGTTGCATCTGTTGCAGTTGTTGCGGGTTGAAGCTCGCTGAAATGCCCACAAACAATTCATAACAACTGGTTTCAGCGACTGGTGTGATAAGCAATTGATAAACATCATTATCCGCCTTGGGCAACTGACCATACCACGCTTTGCGATGGGAAGGGTTGTTCATCATCAATGTTTTGGCTTGGCCATCGATTTGGTATTCAATCGCCAATTTGGCATTGTTTTTTAATGCGGTAACTGTGGTGGACAAATATTGACCTGCTTGAGCCTGCAATAAATAGCGGTCTTGGTCAGAGACGGCAACGCAGGCCGCGCTGATGCTGGACAACTTGCCTGCTGGAAACTTGAGCGAATGCCCAACCACGGCGGCGTTGGCCGTTTGGCAAAACAACAGCCCACCCACCGTGATAAAATAATGTAACCACATGATGTTCAACCTCAGGCTTAAACGATTGTAAACGACTGTGGGCAAAAACCATTCCACTCTTTTCAATGCTCTCGGATGGCTAAAAAATGCACTTTGGGCCAACGTTCAGCCATCAATTGCAAATTGACCCGCGTGGGCGCGATATACGTCAATTGCTCGCCACCATCTAACGCCAAGTTATTAAACGCTTTTTTCTTAAAATCATCCAAAATTTTAAGGTCATCGCATTCAATCCAACGTGCGGTATGAACTTGCACATTTTCAAACAAGCATTTGACATTGTATTCGTTCTGCAACCGCCACGCGACCACATCGAACTGCAACACCCCAACCGCACCCAAAATCAAATCATTGCTGTTGAACGGGCGAAACAACTGGGTCGCGCCTTCTTCGCTCAATTGCAACAGACCTTTAAGCAGGGCTTTCATTCGCAACGGGTCTTTCAACACGGCACGGCGAAACAATTCAGGGGCAAAATACGGAATGCCTGTGAATTTCAGTTGTTCACCTTGGGTGAAGGTATCGCCGATTTGAATCGTGCCGTGGTTGTACAAACCCAAAATATCGCCCGCCCAAGCCTCTTCGGTGTGTTCACGTTCACCCGCCATAAAAGTCAATGCATTGGAGATTTGCACATCGCGTTTGAGACGCAAATGACGCAATTTCATGCCTTTTTGATAATGCCCTGAACAGACGCGCAAAAACGCCACACGGTCATGATGGGCGGGGTCCATATTGGCTTGAATTTTAAACACAAAACCTGAAAATTTGTCTTCATCGGCCAACACATTGCGTTCCATGGCGGGGCGTGGGCGGGGTGTGGGGGCAAATTGAATGAAACTGTCCAGCAAGGCTTGCACGCCAAAATTATTGATGGCTGAGCCAAAATAAACAGGGGTCATTTTGCCCGCCAAAAACAAAGCCAAATCAAATTCATGGCTGGCACCTTGCACCAAGTCAATTTCATCTCGCAGGTGTTTGATCGCGTATTCGCCTAAAATTTTTTGTAAATCAGGATGATCCAAGCCTTGAAACACTTGGCCCTCGCTGATAATCTCATTTTTACTGGGTTCAAACAAAATCACTTGGTCGTTGACCAAATCATAAACCCCTTTGAACCCCTTGCCCATGCCAATCGGCCACGTCATCGGCGCGCACATGATTTGCAAGGTGTTTTCAATTTCGTCCAATAAATCAATGGGTTCACGGCCTTCGCGGTCTAACTTATTGATAAAAGTGATGATGGGCGTATCACGCAAGCGACACACTTCCAGCAATTTAATGGTGCGCTCTTCCACGCCTTTGACGCAATCAATGACCATTAACGCCGAATCAACCGCAGTCAAGGTGCGATAGGTGTCTTCAGAAAAATCCCCGTGGCCGGGGGTATCCAACAGATTGATAACTTTATCTTTATACGGAAATTGCATCACCGATGAGGTGACTGAAATGCCGCGTTGTTTTTCCAACTCCATCCAATCGGATGTGGCATGGCGCGCCGCTTTACGGCCTTTGACTGTACCCGCCAATTGAATCGCACCGCCGAACAACAACAGTTTTTCGGTCAAGGTGGTTTTACCCGCATCGGGATGGGAAATAATGGCAAAAGTGCGCCGTTTGTGGGTTTCTGTTTGCTTTGGCATCAGTGAGAAATAGCGTAGTAGATTGAATTTGAAAGGAAAAAGATTTTACGCTGAAATCAATCAAACAACGCCAAAATGTCTTCTAATTCGGCTCTGACCGCCAGCAGTTGTTGTTTTTTGTCATCAACGCTGTCTTCTTCGGTCAGTTGTTGTTTCGCGCCACCAATGGTAAAACCGTTTTCGTACAGCAAACCACGAATCTGGCGAATGAGCAACACATCGTGGTGTTGGTAATATCGCCGATTACCCCGACGTTTCAGCGGCTTAAGCTGGGGAAATTCTTGTTCCCAATAGCGCAAAACGTGGGGTTTGACGCAACACAATTCGCTGACTTCACCAATGGTGAAGTAGCGTTTGGCGGGAATCGGCGGCAGTTCGTTGTTATTGCTCAGTTCCAGCATATTTTTCTACCCGTTCTCTGAGTTTGTGGCCGGGTTTGAAAGTGACCACACGTCGGGCGGTGATGGGAATTTCTTCGCCTGTTTTGGGGTTGCGGCCGGGGCGTTGGCTTTTTGTGCGTAAATCAAAATTGCCAAAACCTGACAGTTTGACTTGTTCACCTTTTTCCAAAGAAAGGCGAACTTCTTCAAAAAACACATCCACCATTTCTTTGGCTTCGCGCTTGTTTAAGCCCAGTGAATTAAACAGACGTTCGGCCATCATGGCTTTGGTCAGGGCAACTTTTTTCGATTGTGTCATTGTTGTCATATTATTTTCTCAATGATGCGTTAAATTGATTTTTTAATGCGGTTAAAATGTTCTCAATTACAGGGTCAATGTCAGCTTCGGTTAAGTTGCGCCAAGCTGTTCTAAAAGTCAGCCCCAAAGCCAAACTTTTTTTGCTTTGTTCAATTCCTGTGCCACGATAAATATCAAACAGTTGCAATTGCACCAACCATTCTGAACCATTTTGTTGGATACAATCTATTAATGATTGCGCACTGAGAGCTTCATCAACCACCACCGCCAAATCACGACGAATAGAAGGGAATTTAGACAGCGGGCTAAATTGAACAACAGGCTGTTGCAACAAAGGCAACAAATCCATTTCAAATAAATAAACGGGCTGTTTAAAAGCAAATTCATCCATCAATCGTGGATGCAAGCGGCCTAATATACCAATTTGTTTATTATTCCGCAAGATAGCCGCACATTGCTCGGGATGTAATGCAAGGTGTTGGGTGCGCACAAAACGAATTTCACCTTGGGCAAAACGCGCAATATTTTCCACATCGGCTTTGAGGTCAAAAAAATCGACCAACCGATTGGCCGCACCCCATTGTTCTGCATAAATAAACCCCGTGATGATGCCAGCAATTGATTGAATTTGTTCAATTTTATCTTCTGTTTGCCCAAAACGCAAGCCCGTTTCAAACAAGCGCACCCGTGGTTGTTGCCGTTTTTGATTATACGACAAGGCAGGCAACAGCCCCATCCACAACGTTGGGCGCATCACCGATAAATCGCCGCTCAATGGGTTTTTCAGCTTAATTCCCGTTGTTTCAGGCAACAGCTTGGCCAACAACACAGGGTCGCCAAAACTGTAGCTGATGCTTTCATAATAGCCGCGCTCAACCATGGCGGCGCGCAACTGTGCCAACACAGGGTTGGCGGGTTGTTGCATGGTCACCGCCGTTTGTCCCGCTTGCTGGTCTAAGCGGTTGTAGCCATAAATGCGGGCAATTTCTTCAATCAAATCCGCTTCAATCGCAATGTCAAAGCGAAAACTGGGCGGAATCACCCGCCATTGCCAGCCTTCGGCGGTTTTTTCGCGGGTCAACACCATGCCCAAACGGCGCAAACTGTCTTCAACCATGGCCACATCAATCGCCTGCCCCAGCAAGCGTTTAATTTGTTGGGTGCGCAACACAATGCTGTGGCGTTTGGGCAAATGCTCAATATGGCTGACTTCGACCACCGCGCCCGCTTGGCCGCCTGCATAAGCCAACAACAACGCGGTGGCGCGCTCCATGGCTTTCAGTTGGCTGTTTGGGTCAACCCCGCGTTCAAAACGATAAGATGAATCGGTGCTTAAGCCATAACGGCGTGCGCAACCCATTAATAATTCTGGATTAAAAAAAGCACTTTCTAAAAAAATATTGCAGGTTTTGTCATCAATTGCCGAAGCCAAACCGCCCATGATGCCCGCCAACGCCAACGGTGCCTTGTCATCGGCGATCACCAATGTGCGCTCATCCAGCGTCACGGTTTGTTCATCCAACAGCGTCAATTGTTCGCCTTGTTGGGCATGGCGCACCGTGATTTTGCCGTGCAGTTTGTCCCAATCAAATCCGTGCATCGGTTGTCCCAGCTCCAACAACACATAATTGGTGACATCAACCACCAGGCTGATGCTGCGTAAACCACTGCGGCGCAGGCGTTCTTGCATCCACAACGGCGTGGGCGCGTGGCTGTTGATGCCTGTAATCACCCGTCCGACATAATGGGGACAGGCTTGAGGGGCAACGACATTGACTTCAAAACGGCAATCCGTTTGCGCCGCATGGGGTTTAATGGTCACGGGCCTGAGGTCACAGCCATTTAGCGCACCCACTTCGCGGGCAATACCGATGATGCTGGCGCAATCGCCACGGTTGGCGGTTAAATCGACTTCAATGCAATGGTCGTTGAGTTGCAAATAATCGCGCACACCATGGCCGATGGGCGCATCATCAGGCAAGACCATCAAACCTTGGGCTTTGTCGCTCAAGCCCAGCTCTTCGGTCGAACACAACATGCCAAAGGATTCAACCCCGCGCAGTTTGGACGGTTTAATTTTAAAGCCCGCCAAATCTGCACCAATCAGCGCGGTTGGGGCTTTCATCCCTTGGCGGACGTTGTTTGCCCCACAAACAACGGTCAACGGCTCTGTTTGGCCGATATCCACTTGACAGACTTTGAGTTTATCCGCATTGGGGTGTGGCTCCAGTGACAGCACTTGGCCAATCACCACGCCCGTAAAATCGCCGCTGGCTGGGGTGAGCGCATCCACTTCCAAACCCGCCATGGTCAATTGTTCGATTAAAGCGGCGGTGTCAATTGGCGGATTGACCCACTCACGCAACCATTGTTCACTGAATTTCATGCGGCTAATTCCTAACCTCTGTTGGAAAATAAATTTCTAAATATTTTTCGACATTGACATTGACCAAACGAAAACGAATGCCAAAGCGATTACCTTGCAAACTTTTGCTGAATTTCACATCGGTAAACGCGGGGTTGGCGGTCAAGGTTTCTAAAATTTCGGCGGGATTGTCGCTTTCACCTTCCAATTCAACCACACCATCTTCCACTTTTAACCGACTGAGCCAACTGGATTTTTTTATATTGTCGTTTAAGGTCAACAACAATGGGCTGACTTGCTGTTGCGGATAATTGTGAATGGGTTCTAATTTTTCATCAATGGCAATGATTTCTTCCCGCCAAGCAGACATCTGCGCCGATAATTCTTTGGCCACGCGCAAACGTTTCTCCAAATTACGTTCATAATTGGCCAGCGTCAAGCCCGCAATGACCAAACCGCTGGCCAGCAAACCCAAAGCAAAACGTATGATGTTGCGTTTGCCGCGTTTTTTCTGCAATGCAAACGCATGGGCGCATGCAGGTGGAATAAAGCCATAACGATAAACCGCAGGTTGCGGCGGTTTGGCCACTTCCCAAGCGGTCAAGCTGTTTTTTTTCAGCCATTGAATGTCCGCTTGATGCTTGATTTTGGCTTGTTGTTCGCTAAAGGATTGATTTAATTCAGAATCGCTCAAATCGGCTTTGAGAATGTTTTGCCAAAACCGCAACACGCCGTTTTGATATTCAATTTGGCTGATGCTGTGGCTGTCTTCACTCTCAACGCCCACATGGGGGTGGTTTTTTTCCAGTGCGGCAAATGGGCGCGGTAAAATGCTGACCAAATCCAACGACACCGTTTTAAACGCTTGGTATAACGCATCAGCGCGTTGGGCGGAAAACCACAAGGCCACATGGCGGTGGTCATTGTTTTCATCTTGCGCATAAACCGCCAACAGCAATAAGCCATCAATGCCGGGCAGTAAATTATTTTGTTGCAAGCGCACCGCATTGGCCAAATTGGCCGCCGCCACCCCCGCTAAATTGACTGTGGTGGCGACAAATTCATATTCAGGCAACACCAGCGCAAGCTGTGTTTTTTTGGGTTTGTCCAACAAGCGTTGCGCCGCTTTGGCCAAAGCAATGGGTTCAGCAATCGCAACTTGTTGTTCTAAACGATGCCATTGATAAACCTCGCCCGTGCCTAAATACACCAAATAAGAGTCATAAACCAGCAAACAGTGTTGGGGTCTCAGTCCCGTTTTTTGTGGTTGCGCCGCTTTCGTTGGTTTTTTTTTGCGCCCCAGTGGCCAGCCCATTTTCATGCGTCAGTGGTTTTGGTCAAAACTCATGTCACGGCGGGCGGCAGTGATGGAAATGCTAAAGCCTGCGATCACGTCTAACATTTGCATCAACATTAAAATAAAAAAAGTGCTGCTGGCGGCGGTTTTTACCAATAAAAACTCGACTAAAAACAAGACAAACAACAGCATAGAAAACACATGGTCTAAAACTGAAGCGGTGTTGGTGCGGGTGGATTTGATCAGCTCAATGTACAGAGCCAAGATGCCCAATATCAATAATAAGTCACTGAGATTGAAGCTTAAATGACCGCCTGACAACATCGAAAACTGCAACAAGGGGTTTTGTAAAGATAAATGAGAAACCAATACAATAAAGTTATAGGCGATAAAAACATAGAGCAAGGTGGGAATTGCGGCAAAAAATAACATGATTTCAATGAGTTGATAAAAATGCCAATAAAAAAAGATGCCTTTTATACCAAGGCATCTTTGAACCTAAAAACCCAACAAGGGCTAATCTTCACCAAAACCAAAACCCAACAGGGCCAGCAAATTGATGAACAGGTTGTAAATATTAACATATAAGCTGATGGTTGCCATAATATAATTGGTTTCTTCGCCGTGAACCATGCGGCTGGTGTCATATAAAATATAGCCTGCCATCAACATCACCACCACAGCAGAAAGGGCTAAACTCAAAGCGGGAATGGCAAACAACCACGCCACCAACAGTCCGACCAGCGCGACCATCAAACCGATGAACAAAAAACTGCCCAAAAAATTGAAATTTTTGCGACTGGTCAGCGCGTAACCTGACAAACCCAAAAACATCACCGCCGTTGTGCCAAACGCCATCATCACCAATTCATGGCCGTTGCTGAATCGGGTCAAATACAAACTGATGACAGGACCCAACGTCAGCCCCATAAAACCTGTCAAGGCAAACACCGCCGCCAAGCCCCACGCGCTGTTGCGCAGTTTGGCCGTGACAAAAAACAGGCCTAAAAAGGCAACCAGCGTCAACAAAGGGTTGAGCGCGGGCATGTTCATCGCCATCGCCAAACCCGCCATGATGGCACTGAAAGCCAAGGTGGCCGACAACAATAAATAAGTGTTGCGAATCAATTTGTTGGTGGCTAAAACCGATTGCGCGGGTAAAGTTTCCACCCCTACATCATAACGATCATGTTGATTGTATTGCATAAAAACCTCGATAAAAGCAAACGAAATTACACATCATCATAAGGCATAAACCAAAGAAATTCAAACCTCAGGTGAGCAAGGCTTTTTCAAACACGCAAGGACGGGGGTTAATCTGTTGATAATTTTGCATAAATTCACGTTCATCCATGGGTTCATCCTCAATGCAATAAAGGGATGGCATAAGGCTTGTGGGCATTCAAGCTTTATTTAACGCCATCAGCGATGAGGGTGAATGTTGCTTGATTCAACAAAAAATGCGCCCCAATGCTGGCAGCATAGCCCAATAAAATCGCCCATGTCCATTTGAGATGGGCAAAAAAAGTATAAATGCCCCGCGCCTGTCCCATCACCCCCACCCCTGCGGCTGAGCCGATGGACAACAGCGAACCGCCCACCCCTGCGGTCAACGTCACCAACATCCATTGGCCTTCAGACATAGAGGGCATCATGGTCAACACCGCAAACATCACGGGAATATTGTCGATAATCGCCGACAAAAAGCCGATTAAAATATTGGCGGTGGTCGTGCCCAAATACCCGTACATCAACGTTGATGTCAAATGCAAATAGCCCAAAGCCCCCAAACCGCCCACGCATAAAATCACGCCATAAAAAAACATCAACGTGTCCCATTCGGCGCGGGCCAACGATTTAAAAATATCGTAATTGCGATCATCGCTATGTACCGCATCGGTGGTGGACGAATCAAACACATGGTCATAGAACTCAATATGAGCGCGTTTTTTCAAATAAAAGCCGAATAATTTCAAAAATCCCAAGCCCGTCATCATGCCCAACACGGGGGGCAAATGCAGAAAATTATGGGCGGAAACCGCCATGGCGATGGTCAAGACAAACAAAGCAACCACCACCCACGCGCCTGTTTTTAATGAAGTGTCTTCTTTAACAGCAGGCGGTTGTTGTCGGTCAATGCTCAAACCCATGAAAAACGCAGGCACCAGCCAATTGATGAGCGCGGGAATGAATAAATCAAAAAAATCAAAGAATTGAAGCAAGCCTTTTTGCCAAACCATCAGCGTGGTGATGTCGCCAAATGGACTGAATGCGCCACCTGCATTGGCCGCCACCACCACGTTGATACAACCGACGATGATGAATTTTTTATTGTCACCCGCCACGGCCAGCACCACAGTGGACATCAACAGCGCGGTGGTCAGATTGTCAGCCACAGGCGAAATAAAAAAGGCCAATAAACCTGTCAGCCAATAAATGGTGCGCAAGGAAAAGCCGCGTGACACCAGCCAACCGCGCAACGCATTGAACACGCCGCGTTCATCCATGGTGTTGATGTAGGTCATCGCCGCCAACAAAAACAAGAATAATTCACTATATTCCAATAAGTTATGTTGCACCAACGTGTGGGCGGTTTGTTGGTCGCCGTGTTGGGCATAAACCCAAGCCACCAATGCCCAAATGAGGCCAGCGGCCACCAGCATCGGTTTGGATTTGCGCAATTCCAAATGCTCTTCGGCGATCACAAAAGCATAGGCGATGACAAAAATGAACAAACACACATAGCCCATCGTGGTTTGGGTTAAATCCAGCGCGTGCGCGGCTTGGGTTGACGCGGCAATAACGACATCGGTAGAAAAGACCATGGCCAATAAAAACAGCGATAACGACAGAAAGCGGAATGAAAACATATGCATAAAATTTAAATTTATAAAATGGAAAGGCGAATTATAGCATAAAAAAACCCGCCTTCTTCATAAAGACGCGCTTTCTAAACGCTCGCTCAACAGCAACCATTCCTCTTCCAATTGGCTGATTTGTTGTTCAAGGTCTTGATTTTGTTGAGCATAAGCGCGCACTTGCTGGTGGTCATGATAAACGTCGGGTTCTGTCAAACGCAGGGTGATGCCCGCTTGTTGTTGGTTTAAGCTGTCCAGTTGTTTTTCCAGTTTTTTCAATTGGTTGTTCAATTGTTTGCGCTGAAAATGCTGTTGTTTTTGCGGTTTTTCAGTTTTGACTTCGGTTGTGGTTTTGTTTTGGTTGAGCAACCATTGACGATAATCCTCCAAATCGCCATCAAACGGCGTGATTTTTTGGTTGGCCACCCATAAAAATTGGTCGGTGGTGGCACGCAATAAATGGCGGTCGTGCGACACCAACACCAGCGCGCCGCTGTAGCTTTGCAAGGCCACGGTCAACGCATGGCGCATTTCCAAATCCAGATGGTTGGTTGGCTCATCCAACAACAATAAATTGGGGGCTTGCAACACCAACAACGCCAACGCAAGGCGCGCTTTTTCGCCGCCTGAAAAAGGCGCGGTGGCGGTCAATGCCATGTCGCCGCTAAAACCGAAGCCGCCCAGAAAATTTTTCAGCGATTGTTCGGTTTCATAAGGTTTCAGGCGTTGGGTATGCAATAAAGGACTGCCGTGCGGGTCTAAAGTTTCCAATTGGTGTTGGGAAAAATACCCAATTTTCAAGTTGTTGGCTGGTTTAATTTGTCCCGCAGTGGGCGTTATCTGGCCTGCCAATAATTTAATCAACGTCGATTTGCCCGCGCCATTTGCGCCCAACAACGCCAAACGCATTGCGGGCAATAATTGCAATTGCACGTCCTGCAACACCGTTTTTTCGCCATAGGCCACGCTAACTTTATCTAAATTTAACAAGGGGTTGGGGTTGTGTTCAGGTGGCGGAAATTCAAATTGAAACGGTGAATCTAAATGTGCCGCGCTGATTAAATCCAGCTTGGCCAACGCTTTAACCCGACTTTGGGCTTGTTTGGCTTTGCTCGCTTTGGCTTTGAAGCGTTGGATAAACTGTTGTAAATGCGCGATTTGCGTCTGTTGTTTTTGATAGGCGGCTTGCTGTTGCGCCAATTTCATCGCCCGCTGTTGTTCATATAAATCATAATCCCCCGTATAAACCGTCAATTTTTGCTGGTCTAAATGGGCAATGTGACCGACCACTTGATTGAGAAAATCGCGGTCATGTGAAATCAACAACAGCGTGCCTGTGTATTGCTTTAACCATTGCTCAAACCACAACACCGCGTCTAAATCCAAGTGGTTGGTTGGCTCATCCAACAGCAATAAATCGGCACGGCACATCAAGGTGCGCGCCAAATTCAACCGCATCCGCCAACCGCCTGAAAAGGTTTTGACCGCTTGTTGACAGGCTTGTGGGCTAAAACCCAAACCATGCAGAATCTGCCCAGCGCGGGCAGGGGCGCGATAGCCGTCAATCGCTTCAATTTGGCTGTGTAGCTGGGCTTCAGCCAAGCCCTGCGCGGTTTTTAACGCTTGTTGAAAACGATGCAGTTCCTCATCGCCGCTGAGGGTATAATCCAAAGCCGATTCTTCTGAGGTAGGCGTTTCTTGGGCAACATGGGCGATAATCCAATCTTTGGGCAAGCTGGCTTCGCCTTGGTCAGCGGTGATTTTCCCGCGTAACAGGGCGAATAAACTGGATTTGCCACAACCATTTGCCCCGATCAAGCCCATTTTCCAGCCTGCATGTACCATTAAATCAGCGTTGTCCAACAATAATTTTTGTCCACGGCGCAGTTGTAGTTTTTGCAGTTGTATCATGAAAAATCCTGTTAAAATGGCAAAGCGTTGGTTTTGGGTTGAAGTTTTACCCATTGTCCCCACTTTAGCCTGAAAATTCTACTTAGGAATGGGTATGTTTGTAAAGAATATTGATGTGCATGAATTGGCGGAAATGTTGTTCAACAATGAATCTTTGCTGTTGATTGATGTCAGAACCACGGGCGAAATGGCCGCAGGGGTCATCACCACAACGCCCAAAGTGATGCCTTTAGTGACTTTGCCCATGCGGATGAATGACATTCCCCGTGATAAAAAAGTGGTGTTTTATTGCCGTACGGGCGCACGTTCAGCCCAAGCTTGTATGTATTTTCAACAACAAGGCTTTGATAACATGCATAATTTATACGGTGGTATCATCATGTGGGCGCAAAATGGCTTGCCCATTTCCCGCTTAGCGCAACCGCTATGAACCATTTTTTAGCCCTTTTGGGTTTGGCGGGTTTATGCGGTATGTGGGCAATGTTTCAATGGTGGTTGCGTAAAAAACAAGCGGATTATCAAGGGTATAAAGCAGGTTGTGGGGCTTGTCAAAACGACAATTGTCAGCAATAAATTTTAGATGTCAGCCAACATGCGTTGTAATTCGCCGTTTTGATACCTTTCCATTGCGTTGTCACAGCCGCCGATAAATTCACCCTTGATAAAAATCTGGGGTGCGGTGGGCCAATCGTTCAGTTCTTTATTTAAAAAAGTTCATCTTTCATAAAATCTATTTTCTTCCATTGTTGCATCTCTTTTTTTAAGTCATCAATATGTTCTTCCATTATTTTCTTATATTCAAGCAAACTGTAATAGAAACTTATAAACTCGCTATTACTATTTAGTATGTGAGAAATATATTCATCAACAAAATTAATATCTTCGCATACAATATTTTTTAAATTACAATAATCTTTAAATTGTTCTATCTCTTGTGGATTAAATCAGAATTACATGCAAGTACAATTTTATTTATTTGTATTACTTCTATACCTGTTTTCTCTTCATCAAAGCATTTTTCTAAATCTTTTAAAAATTTTTTTACAATATTGGTTTTCTGTGTAGTATATTCAATAAATATATATTTTCCATTTTTTAAAATAATATAACTGTCAGGCGTACCTTTTAAACCCCATTTATTATTTTGTTTAAATTGCTTTTTTAATTCATTTTTTCAAAAGGTCATGGGTGTCCTAAAGTTGCCAATTGCCCAGATCGGCATTCATGCCTTC
>DYSU01000002.1:85335-87017 GCA_020726335.1 Thiomargarita sp.
AAAGGTCATGGGTGTCCTAAAGTTGCCAATTGCCCAGATCGGCATTCATGCCTTCGCCATTGGGCAAAGCGTCTGCTCCCAGCGAATAAATGTCAATGGGGGCTTTCACGCCGGGAGACAAGTATTGATAATCACTGCCCCAAGGGTCTTTGGGCAAACGGTCTAAATAACCGTCTTCTTTCCAATTCTTCGCTTCGGGCAAGCCTGAAGGCTTATGCACCAAGGCTTCTAAACCCTGCTCTGTAGAGGGATAATTGAAATTATCCAATTTATACAACTTCAAAGCAGATTCAATTGCCAAAATATCTTGTTTGACTTTGACTTGCCGCGCTTCATCAGGCCGTCCCATGATTTTTGGCACGACCAACGTGGCCAAAATACCTAAAATGACCACCACCACCATGATTTCAATCAGCGTAAAACCGCGTTGTTTAGGCTGTTGCATCCGATTAATCAACCACTTTCACGCCGTTATCTGAACCCAACAATAAAATATCGGCGGGTTTAATGGCAAACAAACCGTTGGTCACCACACCCGTGATTTGATTCAATTGGGTCTCCAGTTTAACGGGTTCAGCAATCTGCAAATGGTAAATATCCAAAATGATGTTGCCGTTATCGGTGACAAAACCATCACGGTAAACAGGTTGGCCGCCCAATTCAACGATTTTGCGCCCGACATGACTGCGCGCCATGGGAATCACCTCCACAGGCAACGGAAACGCGCCCAGTATTTCAACCAATTTGCTGTCATCGGCAATACAGACGAATTTTTTGCTGACCGCCGCCACAATTTTTTCACGGGTCAACGCACCGCCGCCGCCTTTGGTCAAATGCAGGTGGTGATTGGCTTCGTCCGCGCCATCAATATACACTGAAATTTCATCCACTGTATTCAAGTCAAAAACAGGAATACCGTGGCTTTTCAGACGTTTAGCCGTGGCTTCTGAACTGGCCACCGTGCCATCAATTTTATGTTTAATGCTTGCCAACGCATCAATAAAATGATTGGCGGTACTGCCTGTGCCAACGCCAATAATTGTGCCTACTTCAACATAATCTAAAGCCGCAAGGGCGACTTGTTTTTTTTTATCATCGGGTGTCATCTTCATTCCTTTTATTTTAGATTAGGTTATAACAGCGCAAAGTTTAATCGAAATCCAAAGCGAACACTATTCTTTTTGCGCGCCCATGCTTTAAATTTTAGCCATCAACCCTATATCACTCACATTATACTTTTCATCCAAACAGGAAAACATTATGACCACAGAAACCGAAATGGCCGCACCGTTAAATTTCACTGACAGTGCCGCATTAAAAGTTAAATCATTGATAGAAGAGGAAAATAATGACGCATTGATGTTGCGCATTTTTGTTCAAGGCGGCGGTTGTTCAGGGTTTCAATACGGCTTCACCTTCGATGAAAACATCCAAGACGGTGATACTGTTGTGGAAAATCAAGGGGTTAAATTACTGGTTGATGCCATGAGCTTTCAATATTTGGTCGGTGCAGAAATCGACTACAGCGAAAGCATTGAAGGGTCACAATTTGTGATACGCAACCCCAACGCCACCACCACTTGCGGTTGCAGCTCGTCTTTCGCGCCTTAAGCCAAAGTATTTCCCAAAACACACCGAGTTCACCAATGTTGGGTTATTCATAACCCAACATGTTTCGTGTC
>DYSU01000014.1 GCA_020726335.1 Thiomargarita sp.
ATGCCCAAAATTGGCTGGCCATAGATTGCCAAACCAGCCAAATTCGGGAATGAGGTTATTATGAATGTAATTGAATTAACTAAAGAATTGATCAATAAAGCCTCCGTCACCCCCGTGGATGCAGGTTGTCAACAATTGCTTGGCGAACGTTTGACCGCGCTGGGTTTTCAGGTGGCGCATTTGCGCTTTGGCGATGTGGATAATTTGTGGGCGCAGTGGTATAGCGACAACACTACCGCGCTGTGGGTGTTTGCGGGGCATACGGATGTTGTGCCTGCGGGTGATGAAAGCCGTTGGCACACGCCGCCGTTTCAAGCCACTGAAAAAGAGGGGCTGTTGTATGGTCGCGGGGCATCGGACATGAAAGGCGGGGTGGCGGCGATGGTGGTCGCGTGTGAACAGTTTTTGGCGCAACAGCCTAAACCCCCGTTTAATATCGGTTTTTTAATCACGGGCGATGAAGAAGGCGTGGCGATCAATGGCACGGTGAAAGTGTTGGATTGGCTTAAAGAGCGCGGGCAGAAAATTGATTGGTGTGTGTTGGGTGAGCCGTCCAGCCAAACCGCTGTGGCTGATGAAATCAAAGTGGGGCGGCGCGGTTCGTTGACGGGGCGTTTGACCATCAACGGCCAACAAGGCCATGTCGCTTATCCGCATTTGGCTGATAATCCGATTCACCGCATCGCGCCGCTGTTGGCTCAATGGTCGGCTTTGGCGTGGGACAATGGCAATGAATTTTTTCCGCCCACGGGGTTTCAAATCACCGCAGTGCAAGCGGGCGCGGGCGCGGACAATGTGATTCCCGCATCCATCGCGGTTACGTTTAATTTTCGTTATGGCACGGCGTTGACCGCTGAAGGGATTCAGCAAAAAATTGTTGAGGATTTACAACAACATCAGTTGGATTATCAACTGAGCTGGCATTATTCAGGCGCGCCGTTTTTAACTCAAACAGGGTTATTGTTGGCGGTTGCCCAACAAGCGATTGTCGATGTTTGTGGTTATGCGCCCAAGTTATCCACCAGCGGCGGCACGTCTGATGGGCGTTTTATCGCAGCCACAGGGGCGCAGGTGTTGGAGTGTGGTGTGTCCAATGCCACTATTCATAAAAGCAATGAGTCGGTTGCCATTGCCGATTTATATCAATTGGTTAGGATTTATCATAAGATGTTGCAAGGCTTGTCAATCGCTCACGATGTCCCATGAGATGTTTTCTTTGTCCAATATTTTGCGCAATTTTCGCAACGCTTCGGCTTGAATTTGTCGCACCCGTTCGCGGGTTAAGTGCAGATCATGGCCGATTTCTTCTAAAGTGGCCACGTCTTCTTCATATAAACCAAAACGGCGAATGATGACTTGTTTTTGCCGTTTGGACAGCAAGCTTAACCAATGGTCGATGTGTTGCGCAACATCGTGTGATTGCAAGAGGGTTTCGGGTGCGGTGTTTTCTTCATCCAATAAATTATCCAACAAGGTTTTGTCCATGTCTTTGCTGATGGGCGCATCAATTGATGTGATGGCATCGCTGAGGTTTAACATGCGTCTGACCACGGACAAGGGTTTGTTCAAATACGTTGCGACATCTGTGGCATTGGGTTCACGTTTCAGTTGTTGGCTGAGTTTGCGTTCGGCACTGGTATAGGTGGCGATTTCTTTGGCAATATGCACGGGCAAGCGCACGGTGCGCCCTTGATTGTTGATGCCGCGTTCAATGTATTGGCGTATCCACCATGTGGCATAAGTGGAAAAACGATAACCGCGCTCGGGGTCATATTTTGATGTGGCGTGAATCAATCCCAAGTTGCCTTCTTCGATTAAATCCAATAACGCCAAGCCGTGGTGTAAATAGGATTTGGCAATTTTAACCACCAAACGTAAATTGGCTTGAATCATTTGTTCACGCGCTGTTTCGTCTTGGTGTTGTTGAATGCGCCGCCCAAGTTCTAATTCTTGTTCAAACGTTAATAAGGCATAAAAACCAATTTCTTTTAAATACAAGCTGATGGCGTTGTGATCTGTCAAATCGTGTTCATTGCCGTTTTTGGTTTCAAATACGCTGTGATTATTACGGCTGGTTATTGACATAAGTCACCTGCGATAACGCCAAACAAAAAAAACTAGCGAGCATACCCTTGTCCTTGGGATAAATAGTGAAGCGGGGGTACCGTTTTTTGATAACAACTGATTTCAAAATGCAACAGCGCGTTTTGTAAATTCCCTCCCATGTCTGCAATTTTCTGCCCACGTTGCACAGGGGTGTCGGTTGTTACCCAGCGGCGTTGGTTTTGGGCGTAAATGCTCAAATAGGCTTCATTGTGTTGAATGATGATTAAATCGCCTTGATAACCTTGGGTACCCGCTCCGCTGTAAATCACTTTACCCGCATTGGCGGCAACCACGGCTTGGCCGCGTTGGCCAAATAAATCCAAGCCTTGCCGCCCTGTGCGGCTGAAGGTTTTACGATAAGCGTGGGTTTGGGTTGGCCACAACCACGGTGAAAGGCTATGGCCTGTGGGTTGGCAATCATTCGCTTGCGTGGCATTGACGGTAATCGGTTGATGTGTAAACGTTTTTTGCTGGTTGACGGGGGGATTTAAACGCAATGGATTGCGCCAACTGACAGGCGCAAGTATTTTGCCTGTGCATCCAAAACTAAACAACACCCAAGGCATACAGCCCAGAACAACCGCATATTTATAGATTTTTTCTGTAGTTAGTATCATAATGGCTTTTGCATGAACCCTAACCAAGATGTATTGTCTGTCCTTACGATTTCCTACGCAGGGTGCGTGCGGGCTTGTTTAGCGGGTCATGATCAGCAATTCTTGCCCTGGGCGCACGATATAGGGCGGGGTTAAGCCACTCCATGCGGCCAGTTGTTGGGTGGTCAAACGGTATTTTTTGGCAATGCCGTACAACGTTTCTCCCGCTTTGACAATGTGATAATTTCTCGAAGGTTCAATCATTTGCATTTGTTGCATCCCATAGCTGGCGGCTTGATAGTGGGGTGTTAAGCTCAATCTTTGACCAATGGCCAAGATATAAGGGGATGGCACTTGGTTCCATTGCGCAATATCGCGCACAGGGATGCCATAGCGTTCAGAGATTTGATAAATGGTTTCACCGCGTTCCACAATGTGAAATTGCGCACTGCTGTTGACAGGCATGGTGCTGACTGCCACCGCCACGGGGTTCATGGGCTGGCTGTTGTTGCTGCCGTTGGGTGGGCTGACCAACAAGCGTTGTCCCACGGTTAAGCTAAAGGGTTGATTGAGTTGATTCCATTGCGCGACATCCAAATAATGTTGACCATATAATGTGGCAATGCGGTATAAGGTTTCACCGCTTTGTACGGTATGGTATTGATAACCATCATTGGATTGCACAGGGGGGTTATAAACGGCAGGCGCGGGCGGGGTATAACTGGGCGCAGGGGTATAAGTGTTTGTTGAGCCTGAAGCAACCAACAAGCGTTGACCCACACTGATGCCATGAGGCGGTGGAATGTTGTTTAAGCTGGCAATTTGTTGAAATGTGGTGTTGTAAATTTTAGCAATGCGATACAAGGTTTCACCGCTTTGCACGGTGTGATAAGTGCCGCTGTTACTGACAGGTGTGGGCATGGGTTGCGGTTGTGCCGTTGGGGCAGTGCGTCCTGCATTGGGTTGTCCCAGCAACGTCAGCCGTTGACCCGGATAGACCGTGTAAGGGGGAGGGATGTTATTCCATGCGGCAATGTCTTTATAATCAATGCCATATAAATGTCCAATGCTGTACAAACCTTCACCTTTTTGCACCACATGAGAACCTCTGCTGCTGGTTGTCGTGCCAGGATAAGTTTCTATCTCTGAAGGATACCCCGGCTGAATCACCACAGGTTGAACAAGACCGCCGTCGCTGGCCGCGGTATTGCCGTCATCGGGAACAACCTGCATACGACTACACGCTGATATGAGCATTAATCCCGAAATAAAAAGCAGTTTTATGGTAGTGGTTGGCATTCGTTAAACTCCTGTTTAGCATCGCAAAAACAAGACACGCTTCTGCGGTTATATTTTATCTGGTTATGGCGGGTGTAAACACCCAAAAAAGCATTGTAGCATTAAAAAAAAAACGGAGATAGCGACAAAAGCTTTAAGCGTCATTGCGGAAAACGCATCACCACGCACGCCCCGACATCGGGATTATTTTCCAGCCAAATGATGCCACCGTGTTCTTCAATTATTTTTTTGACAATCGCCAAGCCCAAACCTGTGCCTTTGATTTTATGGGTAATATACGGTTCAAACACCTCTTCCAAATCCTCTTGCGCCACACCACAACCTTTATCCCGTATTCGACATTCAATGAATTGGCGGGTGCTTTCTTGGCAAAACGAGGTGGTCAGCAAAATATTGATTCTTTGTTGCTCACAACTGGCTTCAATTGCGTTTTTAATCAAATTATGCAACACCTGGCGCAAACGCCCGCTGTCGGCATTCAATGGCGGCAGATTGTTCGCTAATTGGGTGATGATTTTAACTTTATCCGATTGGTATAAATCCACCACTTCGGCAATCAACGGGTTAAAATTAATCAAGGTCAGGGTAAATTTGGGCGGGCGTGCATAATCAGCAAACGCATTGAGCATATCGCGCATCGCTTCCACCTGCACAATAATGGTGGTGGTCATGCGATCCAAGGTTTGGGCATCGCTTTTGGCAAAAGTGGCCAAATATTTATGCCGCAACCGTTCTGCCGACAAACGAATCGGCGTTAAAGGGTTTTTAATTTCATGCGCCAAACGTTGCGCCACCTCGCCCCAAGCCGCATTGCGCTGGGCTTTGACCAACGCGGTGATGTCATCAAACACAATGACAAAACCCAATTGCATCGGTACATGGTGTTCATTCTCGGGAATGATGTCGGGCAAATGCGAGCCACGGCACAATAAAATCACCCGCCCGTGGCTGGTGAACAACACCAGTTGTTCTTGCCAATCTGAATCATTGCTCAACAAATGCCGCTCCAGCAACGCACCCAACGGTTGCAACGCGCTGTGTTCCACACAGGCCCGCAAAAAATTACGCCCCACATGGTTGGGCAAATCCAAATCTAAAATTTCCTCGGCAGCCGTATTAAATGTGCGCAACGAAATATCACAATCCAAGGACAACACCCCCGATGACAGCTGTCCCAAAACCACTTCTAAATAGGCGCGTTGTTGCTCCAACACTTGGCGATTAAATACCGCATCATCATGATTTTTCTTTATTTTTGCTGTCATCAAATTGAATGAATCCACCAATAAACTGAATTCATCCAACTCAGAAGCAAGCACTTTTTGGCTGTAATCACCCGCCGCCAATGCCTGCGTGCCTTTGACCAAGAGGCGCACGGGTTCAACCAAAAATTGCGCAAAAATCAAGGCCAACGCCACTGCGCCTAAAATCCCCAATGACAGCACAAAACTGAGGATCAGCACAAAATTGATTTTCAATGGTTGTTGTAAAAAGAACAATTGGCGAAAAGTTGAATACGCTTGCTCCACATCGCGTGATAAGCGCGCCACCTCTTCATCGACCCGAAACAGGGCATGAAAAAAACGGGTTTGATTGACTTTTATTCCTGACAGCATTAAATAACGGCGCACCACGCGAATGTTCAATGCGCCATCTGCCACTGATTCCAATGCCACATAGGCTGTTGACGGTGAATGCTTTAAGTTTAACGCCATCATGCGTTTATCGGGCAAAAAAGAATCACGGTTGCTGTTGCTAAACGCAATGATACGGCCATTGCTCTCTGTGATGAACAATTCCAAGGCCCCGCTTTCTTGGCGCAGTTCATTGAGTTTTACCGCCAACATGTCATCGTTGACACTTGCCAACTGCGCCATTTTTTGTTCGGTAAATTGTACGGCTTGACGCGATTGGGTTGACAACGATGTGCGACTGAGTTCCAGCACTTTTTCAAATGCAGAATCCACACTGATGTCAAACCAATGGTCTAAATGGCGAAATAAAAAAGACAGGGCGAAACCAAACACCAGCACCGAAGGAATGACTGCGATGCTGACAAACATGAACAACAGCCGCCCCGTTAAACGCGCCCCTGCAACTTTTTGTTGCATTTGCCTTAAGGCAACAAACAACCGCCTGCCAATGAACAGCAACAGGACAAAAAGCCCTGTGAGGCTGAACAATAAAAACAACGAAAACAGATTAGAAAAACGCGATGCAGAATGCAACGCACCCGAAGACAACAATAAAACGGTGAATAAAACAGCAAATAACAACAGGGCCAATAAAGAATTGAGCAATGAGCGGTTTATTTTGCCAAACGACATACAAAAACCCTGCTGCTTAAACGCCAATGCGACGATAAATAGGCCAATGGGCGAAGGGCGGTGGGTAAAGCTTCAATATCTAATTGGGCATCTAATTCAACATAATAGGGTTTTTTATCATTCACCCATTTTTCATCCAATAACGGCAAACCTTCGATAATGCCCAATTCCACCAATAAAAGACTGAGGGAATCAAAAAACTCAATAAAACCTGTGTTGAGAAATTTCACTTGATATTGTTTGGTCAAAGGTTGATAGCTGAGCAAATAGCGTTGTTTAATGTCGGCGATATTTTCATCCCATAACCAACGTTTTTTAAACACCTTGGCGGACAAAACCAAGGTCAAGCTGATGCCATGATGTAACGCATCGACGGCCTCATCGCTGAGTTGATAATGAATCTCAGTATCCAGTTTATATAAATGCCCCGACAAATGTGTGCTGGCTTGAACAATCGCAAAATCATCCGCATGTACCGCCATAGCGACGAACCAGAGGCAAAAATATAACCAAAATCCTGCAATTTGAACAGGATATTTGTCAAACAACATACGGATTTATTCCTAAATAAACAGTCAATAGGCGTTATCTGTCGCGGCGTAAAACGCCGTTCGTCAGGGTAAAGATATAAGCCGCTTGCGAAGCAAAAATCATAGTGCTATTGTGTGACGAACCGTGGGACACACGATCGTCTGCCCAGTGAATGGCGAGCCATCAGCAACAGAAACCGACTTAACCCAGCCCTTACAGGCTGGGTAAAAGGAATCCTCGCCCTTCCCAGCATGAGCGGGCAACCGTAAGGTTGAGGGGGTAGGGAGGATGTCAACATCAAGTCAAAACGGTGCAGTTTAGCCCATTGCCTGAGAGATGACAATAGACCCTCATTTTTTAAAGCTTGACTGAACACAAATCAAATTACACAATGCAAGTTTCCCGTTTAATGCCATGGAATCATTATGGAACACCGACACAAATTGCGTAAGCAGGTGTTTATTTATTTGAAGGTTTTTGATCAGCATACAGGGCATTTGCTGGGTAATTTGGGTGATATTTCCAAACAAGGCATGATGATCATCACCCATCAGCCCGTGGCTTTACATCAACGTTATGATATTCGTATTCAATTGCCTGCGACCGAAGATTTTAGTAAAAAGTTTCTGGACATCACCATTGAATCGCGTTGGAGTGCGCCCGATGTCAATCCAGAGCTGTATTGCACGGGTTTTTTATTTGTCGATATTCAAGTTGAAGATTTTGCCGTCATTGATCAAATGATTGATTTATTAACCTTTGAAGGTTAAACAGGGTTATTAATCAATAGCGGGTTTGCTTGGCCTTACTCATTGAAACATATGGCTATTCTGTTGGTGGTATGATTTTTTCCAGCACAGCACCCAATGTTGTGCGCAAAGCATGCAAATTCTCGTCTTGTGCCAAGGTTTGTTCCGCTTGTTGTTGTTGCTGGTGCTGGTGTTGTTGTTTCAACAATACGGGCGAAATTTGGGCTTTATCCAAGGGTTGTACTTTGATATGCAATTGAATTTCATGATTAAAATACTGATTCAACGCACTGCGCAATTGTTCTTGGGGTTTGAGCAAAAAACTTTTGTCGCTGGGCAACAACAAGTGCATTTTAGGGTCTTCCCAATGGTACAACACGGCGTTGTCCGCTAATTGTTTGACCAACGCGCTTAAATTAAGCGCATTGACGATTTTTGCCCATTGTTGATTCAAATCAGCAGGCAAGGCTTCAGTGGGCAACACGGGTGCAACCGTTTGTTTAGGCTCATTTTTTAGTGTTACGGGTTGTTCAGTTTTAAGGTGGCTGGGTTGAAAAGCCAACATGCGCAACAAAACCATGGTAAAACCCGTTTGTGCATCGGGTGACCATGACAAATCTCGCCGCCCAAGCAACGCGATTTGATACAACAACTGCACGTCTTGTGGCGATAATTGCTGGGCCAGCGCCAAAAACAACGGCTGGATTTCAAACAAACTCACACTGTCAGGCACACATTGCACCAGTGCAATGTGTTGCAATTGTGCCAGCATATCGGCTAATAAGTGATTAAAATCAGGTGTATACAAAGTCAAAGCCTGCAATTGTTGCCACAAAGCCACGCCTTGGTTGTCGGCAATCGCTTGGAGCAATTGCAAACTGGTTTCCTGCGGCAAACTGCCCAACAAACGGTGCAAATCGGCGCAGTTGATTTTACCTGCGCAAAAATTGATCGCTTGGTCAAGCAAACTCAAGCCATCACGTACACTGCCATCGGCGGCTTTGGCCAACAACGGCAAGGCCTCGGCTTCATATTCAATCTGTTCTTGCGTTAAAATGTGGGCGAAATGCGAGGTTAATTGCGCGGGCAACAACCGTGTTAAATTGAACTGCAAACAACGTGATAACACCGTGGCGGGTAACTTTTGCGGGTCGGTGGTGGCCAGCAAAAATTTGACGTGTTCAGGTGGCTCTTCCAACGTTTTGAGCAAGGCATTGAAACTGCTGAGCGAAAGCATATGCACTTCGTCAATCAAATACACTTTATAGCGGCCTTTGCTCGGCATGTATTGCGCGTTTTCCAGCAAGTCGCGGATGTCTTCCACTTTGGTGCGTGATGCG
The DNA here is from genome assembly GCA_020726335.1 of Thiomargarita sp. GTDB lineage: Bacteria > Pseudomonadota > Gammaproteobacteria > Beggiatoales > Beggiatoaceae > DYSU01. The sequence goes on from DYSU01000014.1 coordinate 8,949, forward strand.
CCATCGACTTCAATCAGATCAATAAAACGGCCTTCATCCAATTCTTGGCAACTCAAACATTGGCTGCAAGGGGTGGCACTCACGCCGTTTTCACAGTTCAACGCCTTGGCCAAAATGCGCGCCAATGTGGTTTTACCCACGCCGCGTGTGCCAGTGAATAAATAAGCGTGGTGCAGGCGTTGCTGGTTTAAAGCATGGCTGAGTATTTTAACCACATGTTCTTGGCCAATCATTTGGCTGAAATCACGTGGCCGCCACTTACGGGCAAGGACTTGATAACTCATAATTAGAGGGCAGATCGGCAAAGGGGGGTGGCGAATCGCACCAGCTATATCCCGGCACCCACAGCCGTTGCTGCCGCTGCTCCCTTCCGGGCCTGACGGGGTTCACAACTTCGTGTTGCGGAAGAACCGATACGATTCACCATAAACTTGGCGGAGAGGAAGGGATTCGAACCCTTGGTACGGGTTAACGTACACACACTTTCCAGGCGTGCTCCTTCAACCGCTCGGACACCTCTCCACAACAAAACCCAAGGCTTTGTCTAAGAAGGCGCGGATTTTAGCAGTAATTTTAACTAAATACAACAGCGTTATAATAAGTTGCTGATTTTTTGCAACAAACGGGGTAATTCAATGGGTTTGGTGTCATAATCATCACAACCTGCGGCCAAGGCTTGTTCTCGGTCGCCCGACATCGCATGGGCGGTCAATGCAATCACAGGGATGTTACGGGTTGATTCATCCGCTTTGAGTTCTTTGGTCGCTGTCCAGCCGTCTTTAATGGGTAAACTCATGTCCATCAAAATAATATCAGGGTTTTCAATGCGTGCCATTTTCACCCCCTCTTCGCCATCGACTGCAATCACCACATCAAAATCTTTACGAGTCAAACGCCGTGACAGCATATCGCGGTTCATTTCATTATCTTCGACCAATAAAATTTTTACTTTTGCCATCGTTATGCCTGCTTCTTTTTGATTGGTTGCTCATTCTAGCATTGATAACCATTGGGCTAAAGTGTTTTTTTATGCACTCAGTTAGGCTATCATGATCTTTATTTGCAGGGAGAATTGTCAAAAATAATGCCAACAAAATGGATGTCTGATTTCATCGCCCACGACGCAACGCAACACGATGTCGTGCCAGCAAAAAAACGTGCCAAGCTTAAACCCCCCAAGCGTTACAAAGTGATTTTACTCAACGACGATTACACGCCGATGGACTTTGTTTGTATTGTTTTGCAACAATTTTTTGGGTTTAATCGGCAAAAAGCAGTGTACATCATGTTGCAAGTCCACACCCAAGGAAGGGGCATTTGTGGCCTATTCAGCAAAGAAATTGCCGAAACCAAAGTGATACAAGTCAACACCTATGCCGTCCGCCACCAACACCCGCTGAAATGTATTATGGAAGAAGAATAAATTTCTGTGCTTATTGGGTGTTGTTTTCAATCGCCAGCCCTGTTTGTTGTGCCAGCGAAACAAAATCAGGAAATGACGTGGCGACATTGGCGCAATCGGTGATGGTGATGGCCTCTTGGGCGCGCAAACCCGCCATGGCAAACGCCATCGCAATGCGGTGGTCGCCGTGGCTGTCGATGAGGCCACCGCCCAGCGTGCCACCGTTAATGACCATGCCATCCGCCGTGGCTTGGGCGTTGATACCCAAAATTTGCAGACCATCCGCCATGGCTTGAATTCTATCGCTTTCTTTCACCCGCAGTTCAGCGGCATCGGTCAACACAGTCTGCCCTTGGGCGCAGGCCGCCGCAATAAAAATCGCAGGAAATTCATCAATCGCCAACGGCACTTGTTCGGGGGGAATGTGGATGCCGCGCAATGGTGCGTAGCGCACACGAATATCGGCCACAGGTTCACCACTGACTGCCCGCAGGTTGTGCCATTCAATGTTTGCGCCCATTTGGCGTAAAATATTGACCGCCCCGATGCGGGTGGGGTTGATGCCGACGTGTTGCAACGTGATGTCCGAATCAGGCGCAATGCTTGCGCCCACCATGAAAAAAGTGGCTGATGAAATATCCGCAGGTACATCAATCGGTTGCGCGGTCAATGGGCCGCCGCCTCTCAGGCAAATTTTGCCGTTGTCGCTTTGCACCGCACAGCCAAAGCCACGCAACATCCGCTCGGTGTGGTCGCGGGTGGGCGCAGGCTCGGTGACGCAGGTTTGTCCTTGGGCATATAAGCCCGCCAATAACACACAGGATTTGACTTGCGCGCTGGCCATCGGCAAGCGGTAATCAATCGCTTTGAGGCCATGGCTGGGGGAAAGACGCAACGGCGGCGTGCCGTTCGCACTGGTTTGAATCTGCGCGCCCATTTGGGCTAAGGGTTCGGTCACGCGCCGCATGGGTCGTTTGGACAAAGACGCATCGCCTGTCAACGTAACGCTGAATGTTTGCCCTGCCAACAAACCGCTGAGCAAGCGCATGGATGTGCCTGAATTGCCTAAATCCAATGGTTTTTCAGGTGCTTGCAAGCCATGTAAGCCCACGCCCTGGATTTTAACGCGGTTTTGCTGGCGTTCAATTTTGACCCCCATCGCTTGAAATGCGGCCAAAGTGGCCAAAGTGTCTTCGCCCGCCAAAAAGCCTGAAACTTGGGTAATGCCTTCGGCCAACGCCCCCAACATGATGGCACGATGGGAAATGGATTTGTCGCCTGCCACGCGCAACGTGCCGCGCAAGCAACCGTGGGGCTTGATGATAAAAGTGGATGGCTTCATGGATGATGGTTAAAGTGGAATATGGGCGATGCGTCGCTTAAGGGCAACGCGGCGGCACAGGTTTCAAACAGGATTTCAGTTTGCCATGTGTTGTCGCTGTGGTGGCTGATGCGACGCGCTTGCATCACAGGGGCTGAGCCGACAATCGCAAATAACCGGCCACCGAGTGCCAATTGTTCTTGACACGCTTGCGGCACATTCAGTACGGAACCTGTGAGGATGATCACATCATAGGGCGCGCCTTGTTGCCAACCTTGGTGCATATCGGCGGTTTCTAATTGCAAATTATTGATATTTAAATCGAATAGTTTTTCTGCCAGCGCGTAATTGAATTCAGCCCGTGCATCGACACTGACCACACTTTGGGCCAACTTGGCCAACAACACGCTGATATAGCCGCTGCTTGTGCCGATGACCAAGGCGCGGTCATTGGAGGTAATGGCCAACACGTCCAATGCTTTGGCCACGATTTTGGGGGCAAACATCCAACGTTGCTGACCCAAAGGGATTTCAATGTCGGCATAGGCTAAATTTTGATAAGCGGCGGGAACAAAAATTTCACGCGGCACTTGGTATAAACAGTCTAAAACGCGGGGATTGAACACATTCCATGGGCGAATTTGTTGTTCAACCATGTTGGCATGAGATAAAACCATCCTATCAACTCCTTATTCTGGGGTGTTTGCTGGGGGTTCACAAAAACGTTTGACCGATTCTTGACTGCGGGCAATTTCTGCTTGGCGTTGTTCGTCGTTGAGAATTTGGGGTTTTCCGTTCGGGTCTGTCATCGCAACTTTTTGATTTTGTTCTAAAACAGCCAAACGTTCACGCGCCGTATCACAATTTTTTTGTTGAATTTGTTCAGGCGTGGCGGCAGGCGGGTCTTCTTGGGTTTTGTCGGCTGTTTTTTGGGCGGGTTGCTCGGTTTCTTCAGCATCGCTGGGATTGCTCGACGGCATATCAATGGTTTCATATTGAACATCGCCTGCGGGTGGATGTTGGTCAAAATGCACCAAACCTGTGTCATCCACCCATTTATAGGCTTCTGCCCACGTTGTCGTGACAAACAATACCGCATATAACCCAATAAAATAGCGAAGATAAGGCATGATAAAACCCACCCTTGTTGGCTAAACACAAGGGGTTATTCTAGCATTCAGCCCCTTATAAAAACAATAAACGTTTGGGTTTAAGCTGTCCTGTGGGCAAGGCTTCGCCGATGGCAAACAACTTGTCCGCTTCATCGTGCAAGCGCAACACCCCTGTGACGGTTTGCCCTGTGTTGTCCCACAACCGCCCTTGACGCAACGCCTGCACCGCATTGGGCGGCAATTGTAATTTAGGCCAATGCGCCAGCGCGCTGTCCAACGGCAAAAGAAAGCTGTCCAAGCCGTCCATTCCTTGCGTTGCCGCTTGTTGCAGTGTCGCCAAATCCACCATTTGCGTGAAACCCGCCACCGCCGTGCGGCGCAACATCGCCACATGTGAACCACAGCCCAAGGCTTCACCGATGTCTTCGACCAAGGTGCGTATATAAGTGCCTTTGGAACATGCCACGGTTAAAGTCAATGTATCTGCTTGAATTTCATCTAAAATCAATTCATAAACTGTAATGTGCCGCTCGGCGCGTTCACAATCCAATCCTTGGCGCGCCAAATGGTATAAGGGCTGGCCGTGGCGTTTTAAGGCTGAATACATCGGCGGCACTTGCCGTTGCGCGCCGCGAAAACGGTGCAACACGGTTTCGACTTGGGCGCGGCATAACGCAGGCACGGCGCGGGTTTGTATAATCTCACCTTCTTTGTCGCCCGTGCGCGTGGTTTGTCCCAGTTGCGCCACGGTTTGATAGCGTTTGTCCGCATCCAATAAATACGCAGAAATTTTAGTGGCTTCGCCCAAACAAATCGGCAACAAACCCGTGGCCAGTGGGTCTAAACTGCCTGTGTGGCCTGCTTTGTTGGCTTGAAACAGGCGTTTAACCTGTTGCAAGGCAAAATTAGAGCTGATGCCCAGCGGTTTGTCCAACAAGACCATGCCGTTGATTGCGCGGCCTTGGTTTTTTCTGCGTCCCATGTCACACCAGCGTAAAATCGATTTTGCGCTCGTCCAAATTGACTTTGCTGACTTTTACTTTGAGCGTGTCAAATAAATGATAACTCTGGCCGGTGTGTTCGCCCGTCAATCGGTGTTGAATCGGGTCAAAATGATAATAATCGTTTTTCAGCGCAGTCACATGCACCAAGCCTTCAACAAACAAACCCTCCAGCTCGACAAACAAACCAAACGACGTGACGGCCACCACCACGCCCGTGAAACTTTGCCCCACTTTGTCTTGCATGTATTCACATTTCAGCCAACTGACGACATCACGGCTGGCTTCATCAGCGCGCCGTTCAGTGTGGGAACACTGTTCCCCCAATTCCAGCAATTGGGCATGGTTATGGCCAAAGCCATCAACCTTCTGATTTTTAAGGTAATATTTAATCGCCCTGTGCGCCAATAAATCAGGATAACGGCGAATCGGGGAAGTGAAATGCACATAATTGTCAAACGCCAAGCCAAAATGGCCTTGATTATCAGGGCTGTAGACCGCCATTTGCATACTGCGCAACAACAAAGTTTGAATCAAACGGCTGTCACTGCGGTCTTGAATTTTGTCAATCAACGCCGCGTAATGTTTGGCTTGTGGTTGGTCATCGCCGTACAAGCGCAAACCCAGCGGGTGCAAAAATTTGCGCAAATTGTCTAATTTTTCGGGCGTTGGCGGTTCATGCACCCTGAACAAAGTGGGCATTTTGCGCGCTAACAGCCAATTGGCGGCACAGACATTGGCCACCAGCATCAGTTCTTCAATCAGGCGATAGGCCTCATTGCGCACCACAGGCACAATGTTTTCGATTTTTTGATCTTTGCCAAAAATGATGTGGGTTTCGGTGGTGGCAAAATCAATCGCGCCGCGTTTTTGCCGCCGTTTGGCCAAGAGCCTATAGAGCGCGATTAAATTTTTAATCGGCGACAACACGTTGCTGTTGACGGCATTGTCATGGCCGTCCATCACTTTGGCCACTTGTTTATACGTCAAGCGGGCAAAAGAGCGCATTACCGCTTCATAAAAAGTGCAATCGCGCACATTGCCGTGGTGGTTGATGTTCACTTCACAGACCAAACACAACCTGTCAACATGGGGATTGAGCGAACACAAGCCGTTGGATAAAATTTCAGGCAACATCGGCTCCACCCGATTGGGAAAATACACCGATGTGCCGCGCTGTTGCGCTTCTTTGTCTAACTCACTGTTTTGATTGACATAAGTGGCAACATCGGCGATGGCCACCCACAGTTTCCAGCCTTTGCCATCGGGTTGGCAACAAACCGCATCATCAAAATCGCGTGAATCATCGCCATCAATGGTGACCAAAGGTGTATGGCGTAAATCCACCCGCCCTTTTTTGGCTTGGCTGGATACATTGGGATTTAAGTCTTTGATTTCTTCCAATAAAGATTGCGGCCAATGGTGCGGAATGCCGTGGTCAATCAAGGCCATGTTGGTTTCCATGCCTGCGGCCATGTGTTCACCCAACACTTTGATTACTCTGCCAATGGGCGGATAATGTTTGGTGGGGTGTTCAATGATTTTGACCAATACAATTTGCCCTTCTTGGGCTTTTTGGCGGTATTCTTTGGGAATAATCACGTTTTGGCTCAAACGTTGGTTATTGGGTTCAACAAAGGCAACATCGCGTTGTTGAAAATAGCGGCCAACCAATTCGTGGGTGTTGCGTTGCAACACTTCCACCAACGCGCCTTCTTTGCGCCCACGTTCATCCACGCCGACAATGCGCGCCAATACGCGGTCATCGTGCATCACGCTGTTCATTTGCCGCTCGGGCAAAAATAAATCACCGCCGCCTTCATCGGGAATGAGAAAACCAAAGCCTTCTTTGTGCGCCACCACGCGGCCTTTGATTAAATCCATTTTGGCAGGCACGCCATAACTGCCGCGCCGATTGCAAATAAGCTGGCCATCGCGTTCCATGGCGCGCAAACGGTTGCGCAAAGCGGTCAACGGGCTTTTGTCTTCATTATCCAATCCGAGAATTTTAACCAATTCATTGATTTTTATTGGTTTATTGACTTGCGTTATACATTGCAAAATAAATTCACGACTGGCGATGGGGTTGGGGTAATTTTCTGCTTCGCGTTGGGCAAAAGGGTCTTTTGCTGTGGCTTTATTATTGTTCTTTTTCCTTGACAAATCGTATCTCCCTAAATTAGAATTGCGCCGTCTTTATCCACTGTTTTTTTGTCACGCCGAGGTGGCGAAATTGGTAGACGCGCCAGCTTCAGGTGCTGGTGGAGTTCACTCCGTGGAGGTTCAAGTCCTCTCCTCGGCACCATGACTGCTTGTATCATATCATTAATTTAGAATTTTCCCCAGCAATCATTACATAACAAAGCGTTGACTTTAATCGCTTGATCATCTATATTAGCGTTTTCTAATATATCAGTTAAATCATGGACAAAGATTCATATCAACACATGTTGGCCGCCGTGCAAGCGTTCCATCACAAACACGATTTCAAAAATCAAGGGGGCGAAGAACTCCCTTATCGCATCGCTTTGATGGCTGAAGAACTGGGTGAAATTTCCGCTTGTGTCACCAAAGGCAAAGCCCAAATGGAATTGGCCGAAGAAGTCGCCGATTTGTTGATTTTGGTGCTGGGAACGGCGATTGCCGCCGACTTTGATTTGAACCAAGCGTTTTGGGATAAAATGGCCAAACTGAACCAACGCCAAGGTCGTTTGGTCAATGGTCGCATTCGGGTTTCTGAATTCAAATGAAGCTGGTGGTTTTAGACCGCGATGGGGTGATTAATCACGACAGCGATGCGTTTATCAAATCACCCGCAGAATGGCAGGCAATTGACGGCAGTTTGGCGGCGATTGCGGCGTTAAATCGCGCAGGCTACACCGTGGTGGTGGCCAGCAATCAATCGGGATTGGGACGCGGTTTGTTTGACCCATCGGCTTTGGACGCGATTCACGCCAAAATGCAACAGCAGTTGCAAGCGGTTGGCGGCTGGCTTGACGGCATTTTTTATTGCCCGCACGCGCCTGAAGACGGTTGTGCGTGTCGTAAACCGCAAACGGGCTTATTTATGCAGATTAAACAACAATTTAGCGTCGTTAAGCCTGTGTGGGCGGTGGGTGATTCGTTGCGCGATTTGCAAGCGGCACAAAAAGCGGGTGCCAAACCTGTGTTGGTGCGCACGGGAAAAGGTGAAAAAACATGGCAGGCTTTGCCAACCAACCCCCGTTTGTGCCACACGCCTGTTTATCAAAATTTAGCCGCGTTTGTGGCGCATTTACTCAGCACAGAAATCTAATGGCCTTTTTGCGTTCTTGTTTGTTTTTTATGGGTTTTTTAGGGGTGACGGCGGTGTTTGGCTTGTTGTCGCCTTTGATGTTTTTATGGCCTTATCGTCCGCGTTATTATTTGATGACCCGTTGGGCGGTTATCATCACGGGGTGGTTGAAAATCAGTTGTGGTTTGCGTTATGAAGTGGAGGGTTTGGCGCATATTCCATCCCAACCTGTGGTGATTTTGAGCAAACACCAATCAACGTTTGAAACCATTGTTTTTCAAGAGATTTTCCCGCCATTTACTTGGATTATGAAGCGGGAATTGTTGTGGTTGCCGTTTTTTGGTTGGGGGCTGGCAACGTTTCAGCCGATTCAAATTGACCGCAGTCAGGGCATTAAAGCATTGAAACATGTTTTAACCCAAGGAAAACAACGGCTTAAACAAGGTTTGTCGGTGTTGATTTTCCCTGAAGGCACACGCACCCGTTGGGGCGAAAAAAAACCGTATCGTTCAGGCGGTGCGGCATTGGCCAAAGCCGCTGGCGTGGCGATTTTGCCTGTCACCCACAATGCGGGGCAATTTTGGCCACGCGGACAATTCACCAAACACGCGGGTGTGGTGAAAATTAAAATTGGCGCGCCGATTTCAACCGAGAATAAAACGGTGAATGAATTGACCGCTGAGGTTGAACTATGGATTGAAACCCATACCCCGCGATTGGATTTTTGAAACCTTTGTTTAACCTGATAGAAATAATAATATATTTTCAACACGTTTAGAACATTGTAGAATGTGTTGCTTTATCATCAAGAGAACAGGAGTTTAACTATGGCAGAATTGTTTGGCGCAGACTGGATGCGAGCTTTTATGACTGAATGGAACAATGAACCTGAATTAGCGAAGGCATTGGAGAAAATTAATTTTAATTCCACCATTGGCTATGGCTTTGATGGCGATAACGCGCCCACAGGCGTGATTAAAATTGAAAACGGTCACGCGGTGGCCGCAGGCAATTATAATGGTGAAGCGTTAAACTGGGATTTGCGCGCCACGAAAGAGAACTGGGAAAAATGGATTAAAAAAGGCATTGGCATGATGGGTTTGGGCATGGCCTATGCCTCACGCAAATTAAAATTTGAAGTGGGTGATTACAGCGCGATGTTAAAAGACCCCCGCATGGCAGGCCCTTTCATTAAAACCTTCTCGGTAATGGGTCGCATTTAAGCTCATCGCTTTATTTAAGCTGAATAATTTTTTATTCAGCTTTTTCTGACAAAATGACACTTTGCACATGGAATATCGCCAACAACATTTTTTGAAAAAAAGCGTTACCTTATTGCTTTTATATGTTATTTCGTTCAGCACAGGCCATTCTCAAGAACAAACATGGTTATCTCAAAATGGTTTTGTGGTGCAGGTTTTTCCCATTATTTCCACAGTGGTGTTAGGCGGCACCGTGATTCCCGCCAAAGAAGTGACGTTTTCCGCTCAACAAGCAGGCCGAGTGGAATTTATTGCAGGTGAAGAAGGCGATGAATTCAAAACCGATGATGTGTTATTGCGCTTGACTGACACCGAATTACAAGCCCAACACCGCGCTGCCACCGCCGCTTTACAACTTGCCCAGTCTGATTTACGCAATGCCGATGTCCAATTTTCTCGTGAACTGATTTCCCCTGATTCAACAGGCAAAGCCCCAGGCGGCATGGCCGTTCCCCATGTGTTTGATGAAATATTCACTGAACCGATGTCAGACACATTGAGTTTAGGCGATTCTAAAATGGATCGTTATGCTGATTTACACAGCTACAGTTCCAAAATCAACCAAGCGCGCAGTGCCTTACAACACGCCCGTTCAGAATTGGATGCGGTTGAAGCCAAATTGCGCGATGTGCAAAGCATTGCCACTTTTAAAGGCATCATCACCAAAAAATGGGTGGAAATGGGCGACACGGTGCAAGCGGGTACGCCGTTGCTGAAATTTGCTGACATCACCCAATTGCAAATTCAATTGGAAGTGCCGTCACGCTTGATCAGCGGTTTGGACAAAGGCATGTTGTTGCCTGCGCGCTTGGATGTGGGCGGCTGGGGACAAGTGCGGGTCAGTAAAATTTTTCCCATCGCTGACCCGCAACACCACACCATTCGGGTTAAGCTGGATTTGCCGCCCAGCGTTGACACCCGTCCCGGTCAATATGCCCAAGTTGAAATTCAAGACATCCAAAACAAACCCAATTATTTGCCTGTGATTCCGCGCCAAGCGTTGGTGTGGCGCAGCAGTTTGCCGGGTGTTTATGTGATTAAAGACAACAAGCGCGAATTGCGTTTATTGCGGTTAGGCACGCCTTATGGCGATGGTTCCCAAGTCACCATATTGAGCGGTATTGAAAACGGTGATGTGATTGAATTAAACCCCAAACATGAAACCAATTCGGGTTGGATCACTCCACCGTCTAACCCATAATCAAGCATAAGGTCACACCATGGCAGAAACACCCGAAAACGAAACAACCCCACCGACAGAACAAAAAACACCACAAACCATTGAAACACATTTGGGTATTGCAGGTTGGATGGCGCAAGCGTTCATCCATTCGCCGTTGTCACCTTTGTTCTTTTTCGCATTGCTGTTCATGGGCATCATGGGTTTGGTGTTGACACCACGGCAAGAAGACCCGCAAATTTCCGTGCCAATGATTGACGTGTTTGTGGCCTATCCGGGTGCTTCGGCGGAACAAGTGTCTCATTTGGTGGTTGAACCTTTGCAACGGGTGTTAAGCGACATTCCCGATGTCAAACACGTTTATGGTGCGTCAGAGCGCGGACGCGGCATGGCCACGGTGCAATTTGAAGTCGGCGAAGAATTGGAAAAATCCATTTTCAAAGTGCATGACAAATTACAATCCAACATCACAGCCATGCCGCCCGGGGTACATCAACCGTTGGTCAAACCTGTGGGCATTGACGATGTGCCTGTGGTGACCTTAACCATGTGGTCAAAAGAAGTGGATGAAGGCGCGTTGCGCACCTTGGCTTCTGATGTATTACAACACCTTAAAGAAATTCCCAACACGGGTCAAGGTTTTATCGTCGGTGGCCGCAAAGAACAAGTGCGGGTTGAAATTTCGCCTGAAAGATTATCGGGTTTTGGCATCAGTTTGGCGCAAGTGGCGCAAACCATTCAAACCGCCAACAGCGAAGACCAAGCGGGCAATGTTGAAAGCAACAACATGAATTACACCGTTTATACAGGCGGTTTTTTGCGCTCAGCACAAGATGTCTCCAATTTGGTCATCGGGATGCACGAATCCCGTCCTGTCTATGTGCGCGATGTCGCCACGGTGTTTCAAGGCGGCGAAGAAGTCAACAACATGGTGGCCTATTACACAGGCGCGGCCTATGGCCATGGCGATGAAAACAAAGCCAACACCCCGTCAACCAATGCACCTGCGGTGACCATTGCCGTGGCGAAAAAAATTGGCACCAACGGTGTGGCCGTGGCCGATGACATTTTGGCCATGATTGATGGCTTAAAAGGGCGCATTATTCCCGACAACATCCATGTAGAAGTCACGCGCAACTACGGTGAAACGGCAGAAAACAAAGTCAACGCTTTGATTAAAAAGCTGTTTATTGCCACCGCTGCCGTTACGGTGTTGGTGTTGTTCAGTTTGGGTATTCGTCCCGCGATTGTCGTCACCCTGGTGATTCCCGTGGTGATTTTAATCACCATATTTTCTGCCTTTATTTTGGGCTTTACCATTGACCGCGTCAGCTTGTTTGCGCTGATTTTCTCCATCGGTATTTTGGTTGACGATGCGATTGTGGTGATTGAAAACATTTACCGTCGCTGGCTGGAAAAAGGTTCAATCGACACGGCAACCGCGATCGATGCCGTGCGTGAAGTGGGCAACCCCACCATTTTAGCCACTTTTACCGTGATTGCGGCGTTGATGCCCATGGGTTTTGTCACAGGGATGATGGGGCCTTATATGATGCCGATTCCTGTCTTGGGTTCGGTGGCCATGCTGTTTTCATTGCTTGCCGCGTTTATGTTCACCCCATGGTTGGCGATGAAAATCAGACCTTCTTTGGAAAAACTGCACAAAGACGAGCGCAAAGAACACGCGTTTAACGAACGTCTGGAAAAAATCTATAACGTTTTGCTCACCCCGCTGTTGGAAAACAGCAAATTGGGCTTTTTGTTTCTCCTCAGCTTGGTTGCTTTGTTCTTTTTGTCTATCAGTATGTTTTATTATCAATCGGTTAACGTCAAAATGTTGCCGCTGGACAACAAACCTGAATTCAGTGTGTTTGTTGACCTGCCTGATGGCACGGCTTTGCCGGAAACGGCCAATATCGCCCACCGTTTGGCGGAAAAATTGCGCGAATTTCCCGAAGTCACCGCCATTCAAACCTATGTGGGTACATCGCAACCTTTTGATTTTAATGGCATGGTTCGCCACTATTATTTGCGCCAACAGCCATGGCAAGCCGATATTCATGTGCAATTGACTGACAAAGAAGACCGCAAACGCAGCAGCCATGAAATTGCCACCGAAGCGCGCCGCATGGTGAAAGAGCTGACTAAAAACGACAAAGTCAATTTAACCGTGGTGGAAATGCCGCCCGGCCCGCCTGTGTTGCAATCGGTGGTGGCTGAAATTTATGGCGATAACAATGAAATTCGCCACAAAGTGGCCAACGATTTGACCCAAATTTTCAAAAATGCCAAAACCATGGATGATGTCGATAACTACATGGTGGACAATAAACCGACATGGCATTTTGAAGTCGATACTGAAAAAGCGGTGCGGCGCGGTATTTCAGTCGATACCATCAATAAAAATTTGGCCATGGCCTTGGGCGGCTATCAAATCGGCGACATCAAACGCGGCACAGTGTTAGAACCCACTTATATCGTGTTACAAATTCCGCTCAACATTCGCTCGCAATTGAGCCGTTTATATGATTTGCCGATTCCCACCCTGGACAGCCAAAGCACCGTGCCGTTGGCTGAATTGGGGCGGTTTGTCCAAACCAATGAAGATGAAGTGATTTATCATAAAAATCTGCGTCGGGTTGAATATGTGGTGGGTGAAGCGGTGGGTCTTTATGAAGGCGATAACCAATATGATTTGAGTTCACCGATTTACGGCATTTTGGAAATTGAAAAAGCGTTGCAAGATTATAAAACCCCCGATAACGTCACGTTATCCGGCTATTTTACCGGCCCTCCACCTGCCAATGGTTTAACAGGTTTTGAATGGGCGGGCGAATGGACGGTGACTTATGAAACTTTCCGCGACATGGGCATTGCTTTTGGCATTGCCATGGTGTTGATTTATATTTTAGTGGTCGGCTTGTTTGGCAATTTTTTGGTGCCGATGATCATCATGTCGCCTATTCCATTGACTTTATTGGGAATTATCCCCGGTCATTGGTTGTTTGATGCGGAATTTACGGCCACTTCAATGATTGGCTGGATTGCGTTGGCGGGGATTATCGTCCGCAATTCTATTTTATTGGTCGATTATTCTATTTTTGAAGTACAACAAGGGATGCCCATTCGCCGTGCGGTGATGTTGGCTTGTAAAACACGGACGCGCCCCATTTTAATCACCGCATTCGCGTTGGTCGGTGGTGCCAGCGTGATTTTATCTGACCCCATTTTCCAAGGCATGGCGATTTCTTTGCTGTTTGGGGTGTTGATTTCCAGTTTATTGACTTTGGTGGTCATTCCTCTGGGTTGCATCACCATTGGCCCTGACCGCTTATGCGCAGGCTCGGGCGGGCGTTTTGACCACACCGCTGAAGAAGAGGCCAAAGAACTGAAAGAATATGAAGCGCATTCAAAAGAGGTATCCAAACCTTCTTTGGCACTGCGCATTTGGGGCAAAATGGTTGATGTTTTGTCTTTGTTGTTCTATTTGGTGCGTGCGATTGGCATGATGTTGGTCATGGGCGTGCAATTTATTTTCAAAAAATTAACCCCCGCCAAACAACAAGACTTCACGCCTGCGCCTGTAACGGAAAAACCGACACCGCTGACCGTGCCTGTGGTTGAACCTGTGGCCGAAACAGAGCCAACACCTGATGAAGTGGCTGAAAAACTCAAAACCAAACCTGCGGCCAAACCTCGGGTGAGAAAAACCACAACCGCGTCAAAAACAGGCACGCGGCGTGGCATTCGTACCAAATCTGATTTAACGGGTATGGACAATAACCCTGAGGATAATTCATAATAAACCACATCAGCGTTGGCAGAATTTATGGGGCATTGTCATGATCACGATTGTCGGTAATTTAAAAGGCGGGGCAGGCAAAAGCACCGTCGCTTTTAATCTGGCCATTTGGTTGCAATCACAGCAAAAAAAAGTGTTGTGTTATGATTTTGACCCCCAATTGACGTTGAGCGATGTGGCTGGTGTGCGCGAAGAAGAAGGTTTTTTGCCCCCATTGACCGTCAGCAGTCGTTATCAAAAAGACAAAGTGGCACAGTATGATGAGATTTTAATTGATGTCGGCACGGCCAATATGACGGCGATGAAACGCGCCATCGCCATGGCGGACAGAATTCTCATCCCTGTTGCACCCAGCCAAGCGGATGTTTGGTCAACCCAACGGTTCTTGTATTTGATTTCCAGCACGATTAGAAATGAAAAACCGCCGCAAATTTCGGTGTTTATCAACCGTGCCGATACCCATAAAGGCATTCGTGAAACCGCTGAAACCGAAGAGGCTTTGCGGACTTTGCCCGGGATTCAAATTTTAAAACAGCGGTTGTGCCAACGCACCGCTTATCGCCGTTCCTTCAGTGAAGGTTTAGCGGTGTTTGAACTCAATCCTCGCAGCAAGGCGGCTGAAGAATTGATGCAATTAGCCTATACTTTTTATTACGGAGAATCTCAAACATGAGTTCACATATCATTGAAGTCAATGATGACAATTTTGAAACTGAAGTATTGAAAGCACAATTACCTGTGTTAGTCGACTATTGGGCAACATGGTGCGCACCTTGTCGGATAATTGCGCCCCATTTAGATATAATTGCTGAAAAATATCAAGGACGGCTGATTGTCGCTAAACTCAATATTGATGACAGTCCCAACACCGCCCGCCGTTATGGTGTGCGCGGCATTCCCACGTTGATGCTCTTTATCAATGGCGATCTGGAAGCCACCAAAGTGGGTACGTTGAGCATATCGCAGTTGGTCGCTTTCATCGACAGCACCTTATAAAAAATCAAGGTGGATGAATATCCACCTTGCTCACCATGAAACGCGGTTATCAATACAATTTTTCCCAAATACATCAACCCGAGATGTATGACGAAAAAACACGCCAAAAAAAAGCAATTACAATCATTGCGGTATTGTCCACGTTTTTTGCAGGGCAAAAATTACAAGATTTGACTGTGCTGGATGTGGGCAGTTCAACAGGTTTGATTGATTATTATTTGGCTGATCATTTTAAGCAATTGATTGGGATTGATATTGATGAAACTGCGGTTGTTTATGCGCAACAGCATTTAAAACATTCAACGTTGCAATTTCAACTGGGGGATGCGATGAATTTGGCTTTCCCTGATGACCATTTTGACCTTGTTATTTGTGCGCAAATTTATGAACATGTGCCAGATGCGCGGCAAATGATGGCTGAAATCCACCGCGTGCTTAAACCCAACGGCATTTGCTATTTTGCCGCAACCAATCGTTTCAAGATTCAAGAAGCTCATTATCATTTGCCGTTTTTATCGATTATCCCCCGATTTTTAGCGCATCTTTATTTGCGTTTGGCTAAAAAAGGCCGGTTTTATTATGAACAACACCTCAGTTATTGGGGCTTAAAAAAGCTGGTTAAAGCATATCACTGTATAGATTTCACCGCCCAAATGCTCCACAACCCTGAAAAATACCACATCAGCTATCTGTTAAAACCCCATTCCAGCCAACACCGCATTGCTCAATTTGTCGTTGACCATCTGTACAGCCTTAGCCCGGGTTATATTTGGTTATTACAAAAAAAATGATGTTTTTCTTAGGCTTAACTTGCATTGCTCAGTTGATATAACGACACACATCCTTTAAGGTTAAAGGTCTGTTAATCTGTGGGGTTAGGCTGTTGTGGGGAAATAAATTGGCAACCATGGCTTTAAGTAAGGCTGCTTCGGCTTGGTTTTTTTCGATAGAGTTGCCCTGAGTCAGCAAATGGAGCAAATCATCTTCTTTATCTATTTGGATGTGTTGTATCGATTGAAAGCCTTGGCTGGTCGCACGCAGGCAGGTGTTCGGGTTCATGATATTCCTCTTTAGATTAGATTCCGTTATACTTAACCACTTGTGCATTTATTGTGGCGGTAAAGTCACTGTCACATTAAATTAGGCAAAATAGGTGCCATAATGTAGAGCGTTCTCATCCGCCTAAGAGGTCAATAACCATGGATTCCCATCAAGCGACAGATTCTGAAGATTTATCCGTTAAACAATGCCAAAAAGCCATCAGCAAACGCCAAATCGAAAAAATTTTAAAACCTTATCAAGCTGAATTAATCAAATTACAAAAACACTTAGAAGAAACCAGCCAAAAAATGGTGATTTTGTTTGAAGGGCGTGATGCCTCAGGCAAAGGTGGCACCATTCGCCGCGTCACCCGTTACATGAACGAAAAACACTACCGCGTGGTGGCTTTAGGCAAACCAACTGAGCAACAAAAAACCCAATGGTTTTTTCAAAAATATGTAGAGCATCTGCCCAGCGGTGGCCAAATGGTCTTGTTTGACCGCAGTTGGTATAACCGTGCCGTGGTCGAACCTATTTTCAGCTTTTGCACCCCAGAAGAATATGATCATTTTATGCGCGGGGTCACGGGTTTTGAAAAAGATTTGGTGCGCCAAGGCACTGTTTTAGTTAAATTATATTTCAGCGTCACCAAAGAAGAACAAGCTTTTCGTTTTAATCGGCGCAAAACCGACCCCCTGCGTCAATGGAAATTGAGCGAAATTGACGTACAAGCCCAAGACCGTTGGGACGAATTCACCGAGCAAAAATACAAAATGCTCAAAAGAACCCACACCACCAGTGCGCCATGGACGATTATTCGTTCCAATGACAAACAAAAAGCGCGCTTAAACGCCATCAAAGTGATTTTGAATAAAATCAACTACAAAGGTCGTGATGAAAATTTAAGTTTTGCGTTTGATGAAGAGATTGTAATTCCGGGCTGGCGTGAAATTGATTTAATGGAACAAGACCTCAATGAAAAAGGTAAATTCAGCAACTAAATGAGTGCGCATTTATTTAAATCCACTGCCATCATCACTGTATTTACCTTGTTGTCACGAATTTTAGGCTTTATCCGTGACATGGTGATTGCCCACATTTTCGGCGCGGGCGGGGCGATGGATGCTTTTTTAGTGGCCTTAAAAATTCCCAATTTCATGCGCCGTTTGTTTGCCGAAGGTGCGTTTTCCCAAGCCTTCATTCCCACCTTAAGCGATTATAAAATTCAATCAAAACAAGCTGTTCAAGATTTTATCGACCATGTGGCAGGCCGTTTGGGCGGCGTTTTAGTTTTCATCACCTTGCTGGGTATTTTGGGCGCGCCTGCGTTGATTTTGCTGTTTGCCCCCGGATTTTGGGGTGAAGCCCACAAATTCGCCTTGGCCAGCGACCTGTTGCGCATCACCTTTTCCTATCTATTGCTGATTTCCTTGACCGCGTTTGCAGGCGCAATTCTCAACAGCCACAGCCGTTTTGCCGTGCCCGCCTTCACCCCCGTGATTCTCAACCTGTTTTTAATCGCCGCCGCTTTTTGGCTCAGCCCATGGTTTGCTGAGCCGATTAAAGCCTTGGCGTGGGCGGTGTTTTTTGCGGGCATCGCTCAACTGCTGTTTCAATGGCCGTTTTTATTGTCTGTGGGTTTGTTGCCACGGCCACGTTGGGGCAAACACGCAGGGGTGAGCCAAGTGCTTAAATTGATGTTGCCCACGCTGTTTGCCGTCTCTGTTACCCAAATCAGTTTGTTGATTGACACTTTAATGGCTTCCTTTCTGCCCAACGGCAGTGTGTCATGGCTGTATTACGCCGACCGTCTGTTGGAATTTCCCATCGGCTTGTTTGGCATTGCCTTGGCCACGGTGATCTTGCCCACGTTGTCCAAAAATGTGGCAGAACAAGATTTTTCAACCTACAGCCGTCATTTGGATTGGGCGTTGCGCTGGGTGCTGTTAATTGGCTTGCCTTGCAGTGTTGGCTTGATTGCGCTGGCACAACCGATTATCGGCACACTGTTTTATCGCGGCGAATTCACCTTGTTGGATGTGGTCATGAGCAGTCAAAGTTTAATCGCCTATACCATCGGCTTGGTGGCATTTGTGTTGATTAAAATTTTGGCTTCGGGCTTTTTTTCGCAAAAAGACACCAAAACCCCCGTCAAAGCGGCGGTGATTGCGATGGGGGTCAACATCGTGTTAAACCTTGCTTTCATCATCCCTTTGCGACACGCGGGCTTGGCTTTGGCCACTGCCTGTGCCGCCATTGTCAATGCGGCAATCTTATTTTATTTTCTGCGCAAAAATCACCTCTACCAATCCAACACCGCGTGGTGGCCTTTTGGCTTGCGCCTGTTGTTCGCCAATGGCTGTATGCTGTTGTTATTGTTACTTTTTTCGCCAGAATCCACGGCTTGGTTGCAACAAACCGAATCACAGCGCGTTTTAACATTATTGGTATGGTTGATTTTAGCCAGCGGCGTTTATATTATCAGCTTGTTTATCAGTGGGTTACGCTTCAAACATTTTATCCATTTGTAATTTTTGGAGTTTATCATGCCTTATTTTATTTTCCACATTCACGCGGGCCAATTGACCTGCGTTGACCAGTTTGACCAATACCGTGCCGCCAAACAGGCCGCCCAGCAACAGCGGCAACAATGCCCTGAGCCTGCGAATTATCAAGTAAAAATCATGTTTGCCAAATCAGAAACTGAAGCGGAACTGTTGCTCAAAGACAAGCGCGAACCTCAACCTTTGGGCGATGACTGATGACCGTGATTAAAACCGCTGACGTGATTCAAAGCGTGGCTGACGCGCTGCAATACATCGCCTGTTACCATCCACAGGATTATCTCCACGCCTTGCATGGGGCTTATCTGCGCGAATCTTCGCCTGCGGCCAAAGATGCGATGGCGCAAATGCTGATCAATTCGCGCTTGTGTGCGCAAAACCACCGCCCGATTTGTCAAGACACGGGCATCGTCACCGCGTTTGTCAAAGTGGGCATGGCCGTGCGATGGGACAACACAAATTCAAGTTTGCTTGAGATGATTAACCAAGGGGTGCGCCAAGCCTATACTTGTAAAAACAACCCGTTGCGCGCATCGGTGTTGTCTGACCCCGCAGGCAGCCGCCGCAACAGCGGCGACAACAGCCCCGCGATTGTCCATGTCGAATTGGTGGCAGGCGATCAACTGGACATCAGTTTGACCGCCAAAGGCGGCGGCTCGGAAAATAAAGCGCGTTTTGCCAACCTCAACCCCAGCGATGATTGGGTTGATTGGGTGGTCAATACAATGGAAACCTTGGGCGCGGGCTGGTGTCCACCCGGGGTTTTGGGCTTGGGCATTGGCGGCACGGCAGACAAAGCGATGCTGTTGGCCAAGCAATCCCTGATGCAACCGATTGACCTGCCGCAGTGGCAACATCAATCCAAATTGACGGCCAGCGAACAATTGCGCTTAACTATTTACAATAAAATCAATGCGCTGGGTATTGGCGCACAAGGGCTGGGCGGTCAAACCACGGTGCTGGATGTCAAAATTTTAGATTACCCCACCCATGCGGCATCACTGCCTGTGGCCTTGATGCCCAACTGTGTGGCCAATCGCCACATTCATTTTGTGTTGGACGGACACGGCGCGGCGCAGTTTATCCCGCCTGATTGGGCCGCTTGGCCCAAAATCCACAACGACAATGAAATCCCTGCCAAAAAAGTTGATTTAAATCAAATCAATGCGGCAGAAATCGCCACATGGCACAGCGGCCAACGGCTGTTGCTCAGCGGTAAAATTTTGACTGGACGCGATGCAGCGCACAAACGCATTGCCGATTTATTGCGCCAAGGCCAAGCTTTGCCCATCGATTTCAAGGGTCGCTTCATTTATTATGTAGGCCCTGTCGATGCGGTAGGCGATGAAGCCGTTGGCCCCGCAGGCCCGACCACCGCCACGCGGATGGATAAATTCACCGACATGATGTTATCTGAAGTCGGCATTTTGGGCATGATTGGCAAAGCCGAGCGTGGCCCAGCGACGATTGCCAGCATCAAACGCCACGGCTCGGTGTATTTAATCGCCGTTGGCGGCGCGGCGTATCGGGTGTCCCAAACCATTAAACACGCCCAAGTGGTGGCGTTTGCCGATTTGGGCATGGAAGCCATTCATGAATTTACTGTCGAAGACATGCCTGTCACTGTGGCGGTTGACAGCCGTGGCCAATCACTGCATCACACGGGGCCTAAAGCGTGGAAAATCAAGGTTGAAAGCCTTTAGTTTGCTCAGTTTGGCAGGGCTGTTGGCTTGCGCGCCACAACCGCCGCTGCCTTCAGCCGAACATTTGAGCCAAGCCACGCCCACCCCTTTAATCATGCCGCCCAAGCCGCCACCACCCGATGACAGGCAACAGGTTTTGCGCCGACGCTTTCAAAAAAAATACAGCTTCAGCGTCAGCCATTTGCCGTTGCAGGCGTTGTTGAGCGTGTTCATTCAAGAAAGCTTGCACAATATCGTGCTGGATGACCAGCTCAGTGGTGTGGTCAGTTTGAAAGTCAACCAGCAAACGTTGCCCGATATTTTGGATTTATTGGCCGAGCTGGTGGATTTGCGTTATCAATTTACCGAAAATGGCCTGTTGATTCAACAAGATAAGGCATATGTCAAAAGCTATGTGGTCAATTATCTGAATTTACAACGCGAAACCCTCAGCGAAACGACGTTGATCACCCAAGTGACGGCCAACGCGCAAAGCGACAGTCAAGCCAACAATACCCGCAGTCAAATTCGTAACCAAAGCAAACACGATTTTTGGCCCAATTTGCAACAGCAATTACAATCCTTGTTACTCACTGATTCTTCAGCAGAAAATACTGTAGACAGCATCCGTATTTTGCCTGAAATCGGCGTGGTATCGGTGCGCGCCACAGCCAAACAACACCGTGAAATTGCTCAATTATTGGCTTTGGTGGAACAAAATGCCCAGCGGCAGGTGTTGATTGAAGCCACCATCGCCGAAGTGCAACTCAATCAACAACATCAGGCGGGCATTGATTGGCAAGCCATGGGCAAATATTTGGGCGGAGAACAGCAATTGACCGATGTCAATCTGCAACACAACCCGTTTTTCGCCTTGCTTTATCACAACAACATCGCCAACACCGACATTCATTTGGCGTTGCGCTTGTTGCGTCAATTTGGCGAGGTGCAAATTTTATCCAGCCCGAAAATTTTGGCCTTGAACAACCAAACGGCGTTGTTGCGGGTGGTTGATAATCGGGTTTATTTCACCATTGACGTTGAAATCAGCGAAGGCAACAACAACCAAACGCGGCGCGAAATCTATACCAGCCATGTCAATACCGTGCCTGAAGGGTTGATCATACAGGTCACGCCGCAAATCAGCGCGGATCATTTTGTCAGTTTGAACATTCGCCCCAGCGTGTCGCGCATCATCGGTTTTGTCAACGACCCCAATCCAACTTTGGCGCAAGTGGGGATTAAAAATCCGATTCCTGAAATTCAAGTGCGGGAAATTGAAACCGTGTTGCGGGTGGAAAACAACCATGTGGCCGTCATCGGCGGTTTGATGCAGGATAAACACAGCGAAAACAGTGCGGGCATTCCTGTTTTGTCGCAGTTGTCTGACATGGGCGCGTTGTTTCGTTATGATGACCGCCAATACAAAAAAACTGAATTGGTGTTGTTTTTGCGCCCGCTGGTGTTGAATTAAACGGGGTGTTTTTTGGTCCACAGCCGTTTGAACCAGATGTTGCTGGCCAACAGGCTGAAACGCAACCACACGGCGGCGGTCACGCCCCAAAACAGCGGCAAGGGATAAACGTTGTGGAAAAACTTGCGATAAAACCGCAACATGCCACGGTGTTTGTACCACAGCACTTTGATGGGATTGCCTTGACTGCAACTGCCTTGAATATGGGTCACTTCAATGTGCGGCGCGAATAAAATTTGCCAGTTGTGGGCGTGAAAGCGCATGAACCAATCTAAATCTTCACAGTGTAAAAAATAGCTTTCGTCCATAGGGCCGACATCTTCCAACGCTTGGCGGCGGACAAACATGCACGCCCCTGAAATGCCTTCAAGGCTGATGGGTTGGGACGGTAAATCCAAATAACGGGTTTGTTCAAAGCCACGAAAGCGCGGATATTGTGGAAACAAGCGGTGCAAATACAAAGCGCGGCTGAACGTTTTCCACGGGGTGGGGATTTCGCGCCGACAACTGTTTTGCTCTGAGCCGTCTAAATTGCGCACCAACGCGCCCGCCATGCCTGCTTGTGGACAGCGGTCAAGCAAACGGCCAAACAACAGCAAACTGTCTTGGCGAATCAAACAATCGGGGTTGAGAAACAAAATATAATCACCGCTGGCTTGTTGCAACACACTGTTTGCGCCGCCTGCAAAACCCAGATTGTCTTGATGAACCATGATGTGTAATTTAGGGTTGTGGCCAAATTGTTGGTCTACCTGAGCCAAACTGTCGTCTTGTGACGCATTGTCAACCAACAACACTTCTTTCAAATTATCGGCTTTTAAAGCCGCTTCCAAACAACGCAATAATACATCGCCTGCGTTATAATTAACGATGACAATCGACACATTAGGCTGGGACACAGGTTTTCTCGCAAGGTTGATAAACGATTGTGCGGTAGGTTTTCATTATTGCATATTCTAAACCATGGCAAAACGGCAACATCATCGCATAGTGCAAATTTTTTAGCAATTTGGCGGGCATTTGGCTTGCAAAGTGGGGCGATGATTCATGTTATAATCATTTTTTCAGTTTATCGGTCATTATGATGATCCAATCACCCACCCCCGTCATGGGTTTGGCCGCTTGGAGTGGCGCGGGGAAAACTCAATTACTTAAGAAAATCATACCCTTGCTCAAACAACAAGGTTTGCGCCTTGCCTTGATTAAACATGCGCACCATGATTTTGACATCGACCACCCAGGCAAAGACAGTCATGTGTTGCGCCAAGCGGGGGCCACGCAAGTGTTGATTGCGTCCAACCGACGCTGGGCGATGATGACCGAACAGGCACAAAACCCTGACCCGTGTTTGGCGGATTTACTGCCGCATTTGGCACATGAGCAATTGGATTTGATTCTGGTTGAAGGTTTTCGTCATGAAGCTTTTCCAAAAATAGAAGTCTATCGTCCCGCGTTGGCCAAACCGTTGCTTTATCCCAACGACCCCCATATCATCGCCATTGCCACCGATGGCCAGCAAAAACATCCACTGCCCACATTTGATTTAAACCAACCGCGCCAACTGACTCAATTTATTCAAAATTTAATTTGACCATGGAATTTATTCGCAGCCTTTACCAACTTCGTCCCCACCATCAACCCTGTGTCGCCACCATGGGCAATTTCGATGGTTTGCACCTTGCCCATCAAAAAATTTTACAGCAGTTAAAAAAAACAGCGGTCAAGATGAATTTGCCTGTGATGGTGATTATTTTTGAACCGCAAGCCAAAGAATTTTTTGCCCATGCGGACACCCCTGCGCGTTTGACCCGTTTGCGCGAAAAATTAGTTTTATTTCAACAGTTTGGAATAGACCGCGTCTTGTGTTTGCGATTCAACACCGCCTTGGCCAGCCTCAGTGCCGATCAATTCATTCAACGGGTGTTGGTGGATGGTTTGGCGATCAAACATTTGCTGGTCGGCGATGATTTTCGTTTTGGCCAACGCCGTCTTGGCGATTTTGCCTTGTTGCAACAAGCGGGCGCGTATCACGGTTTTACCGTGGCCGATACGCCATCAGTGCGGTTGTTGCCATTGAATGCCGCGCCCAACGCTGAAAAACAACGGGTGAGCAGCAGTTGGGTCAGAACGGTGTTGGCGGCAGGCGACATGCAAAGCGCGCATTATTTATTGGGTCGGCCTTATGCGATGGCAGGGCGGGTAGGCCATGGCCAGAAAAAAGGGCGGTTGATGGGTTTCCCCACCGCCAACATCCGTTTGCAACGCGATATTTCGCCGTTGTTTGGCGTGTTTGCGGTACAAATGCACGGCGTGGCCGACAAACCGCTGGCAGGCGTGGCCAATTTAGGCACGCGCCCCACGGTCAATGGCGGTTTTCCCTTGCTTGAAGTGCATTTATTTGATTTTCAAAGCGATATTTATCGCCGCCCTGTCAGCGTTGACTTTCTCCACCGTCTGCGTGCTGAACAACGCTTTTCTTCGTTTAACCAATTAAAACAACAAATTGCCATTGATACCTTGCAAGCCAAAGCTTATTTTCAGGCCTTAAGGCAGGCTGTATAACACTTGTTGTTGGCCATCGCTATAAGTGATGGTGTAATCGGCGCGGCCATCACTGTTTTGATCGCTGATTTGATTGAACTGAATGCCCCCTGTCGCGCTGCCAGTGGGCGTGGTGTAATAGCTGAACAACCCTTTGACCAGCGCACGGCCATCGGCATGGGTGACTGATAAAATACCGTCATTGCTGATAACCACCTGTTCAGCCTCGGGCATCAATTGCAAAAATTGTTTGAGCAATGCAGGCTCTGGCGCGTTGGGATACAGGTATTGTTCACGCATTTCGCCCGTTTCAGTTAAAAACACCAAACGCACATAGGTTAAACCGCTGACTTGCGCCACAGGGGTGCGATAAATGCCTTCGGTCAAAGTATTGCTGGTCAGCGAAGCCAGCGCAGGGCGAATCACCATAAGCTGTTGATTATTCAATAATAAATATAGACTCTGCCCATCTTCACGGACAATTTGCACGTTGATTTTGGCAAACAGGCGTTCCATGGTTGCCCGATTTTGCACCAACGGCAGGCCCATCACTTGACGCGCCGACCCTGTGATAAATTTCACTGAACCATCGGCTTCAATCAGCAAAGTGGCGGGTTGTTGATAATCCACTTGGGTTTCAGGCAATAAGCGCAAATGCGCGCTGGCCACGCCTTGACGCAATTCCAAACGGTTGTCGCTGAGGGCGGTCACTTGAAAATGACCGTTGATGAGATCAGGAATGGCGCGGATTTCAGTGATCAAATCATCGGGCGGGATATAAAACACCTGTTGTTGTTCGCCATTGGGATAAACGATGCGAAAATCATCAATGCCATCGCCGTTGACATCGCTGATACTGACATATTGCGCCACGGTGTGGGTGTTGGCACTGCTACCCGCCACAATCGGATAATCAAACAAGCCTTTGAACGTCAGCCCACTGACCCGCACCGAAAAAAAGCCATCGGCTTGCAACAACACGTTGTCCGCGCCGGGGATGGCTTCCAGCATGGCGATGAACGCTGTTTGGTCAGCGGGCGCGGGATAGAGTTTTTGCATATAAAACTGGCCGTCTTGCTCAAATGTTAAACGGGCCACCGTCGCGCCTTTGACTTGGGTTGAGGCATCAAACAACAGGGTTTCGCTGAGCAATCCCGCACGGGTGCTGGCCAAGGCCTGACTGCTGGCGGCAGGTTTAACCACAAAACGCAGTTTTTCGTGCAACAGGCTGATTTCACCGTTGTTTCCGCTGCGCAAGCTTTCATTGAAGCCTGCTTGTTGCAAAATCGTTTTCAACGCCACAGGGTCTTGCAAGGCGGGATAGGCGGTGATGACTTGGCCGCTGGCCACAGTGAACACCACCCGCCCATCGGCTTCATTTTTAATGCTGGGGCTGAATTCACCGCTGGCTTGGCGCATGGCGAGGGGCAACAAGGCAAACTGGTTTTGGCCTATGGTCAACAGGGTTTGCCCCAAATCGTTTTGGCTCAATGTCCATTTCAGGGCAGTGATTTGCGATATCGTATTGATTTGTTTAATCAAACTGTCGCCTTTTTCCAACAAGCTGTAAGTCAAGTCAATGCTGTTGCTCAAAGTCACGGGGTCAATCTTGTGGGGTAAAGCGGAGCTTAAATCAATGCTTGCGGGAATATTTTTCAAGCTGGCAAAACGCAGCCCTGTACCGATGACCACATCCGCCGCCACGGTTGACCCCGCTTCAATCACCAGATTGGACAACTGTGTGCCTGCCAAAATGTCGGCATTGATTCTGGCCGCGTGGCTGGTATCATCATCGCTGATGGGTTCGCCCGTGATCACGCCTTTGACTTTGCCGCCGTCAATGCGGCTTTGTTGGCGCAAAAAGCCGTTTTCCAGCGTGCCGTTGTGGGTGATTTTCCCTGAAATTTGGCCGTTTTCATTGATCACCCGTGCGTTGTTGGCGATGGTCAAATTTTCAATGATGCCGCGATTGACTATGGTGCCGCTCAACGTGCCGTTGATGACAATGCCCGTGGTGGCGATGATGTGGTTGCTCAAGGTTTTATCTTGGTTGTTGATCGTGCCATCAACCACGTTGGTTAAAATAACCGCTGACAACGTCGCGCTGTTGGGCAAAGTCGGGTCTTGTTGCGCCGCGCTGGTTTCCGCCGTCAACGCCAGTGTGCCTTCACTTGAGGGTTTGATTTCAATCGCCACCACCGTGGTCGCTTGTGCCGCCAAATCACCCAGTTGACAACTGACCACCCCTGCATTGTGGGTGCATTTGCCCTGTGCCGTTGTGCTGCTCAAGTATTGGGCGGTTGCGGGCAAGGTGCTTTTTAAGGTCAATCCTGTGGCTTTTTGTGGTCCACGGTTGGTGATTGTGGCTTGATAGGTCAGCGGTGAACCCACAGGGCCTGATTGGGTGCTGCTGGCCAGATTGAGCAACAAATCGGCTATCCCTGCCGCTTGGCTGGTGACCGTGCTTTGATTGGGAACAGTCGCATCTTGTTGGCTGGCAGAAACACTGGCGGTGTTGATGATGTCGCCATCCGATTTGGGCGTGACCACCACCGTTACGGTGGCAAAACCGTTGACCGTTAAAACCCCTAAATTACAGCGGATGACACTGCCGCTTTGGGTGCAGGCTTCGCCTTTGCTGGGGGTGGCTGACACCAAAGTGACTTTATCGGAGAGGTCATCCAACAGCGTCACGCCCGTGGCTTGTTGTGGGCCGTTGTTGGTGACTGTCAAAGTATAGGTCAAATTCTCGCCCAAACTGATCTTGGTTTGATCAACGTTGTTGACCAAAGTTAAATCCGCCGATGGCACACGAAACAAAGCCACCGCATTGCTGTGTAGCGCGGCGGTGTAAATCGTCGTGCCATCAGGGCTGAGTGCCACGCTTTGAATGCCTTGCAAACCTGTCACGTTATTGATGCCTTGGGTGACCACATTGGAATAGCTCAATTTGCCTGAACTTTGGGTGAGGGTGAAAATGCCCAAACTGTCGGCATTGGTGCCTGCCGCATACAAATAATGGTGGTCAGGGCTTAAAGTCAACGCGGTCACACCCGTTAACCCTGTGATGTTGCCGATTTTTTCGACAAAATTCACCGCTTTGCTGGTGGCATCGCGGGCAAACAAGGCCACGCTGTTTTCGCTGTTGCTGGCAACATAAACGAACGCGCCAAAGGTGGTGACATCATAAGCTGAATTTAATCCGCTGATGCTTTTGCCCGCATCGTTGTTGAATTCTTGGCTTAAGGTTAATTTACCCGTGTTGCTGTCACGGTTGAACACCAACAACGCGCCTGCGGTGGCCGCCGCTGCATACATCTGTGTACCGTCATCGCTGATAGCCAAATCCACCACGCCTTTTAGATTAGCGATGCCTGTGACTGTTTCCAACACCGCCAAACCGCCGCTGGCAGGATCGCGTTGATAAACCGTGATGCTGTTGCCCACTGCATTGGCGGTATAGACAAAATCACCTTTGACCGCCACATCATAAGGGCCGGTGCTGTTGTTTTGCGTCTGGGCAAAAGTCAGCTTTCCTGTGGCCGTGTCACGGCTGAACACGGTCAAACTGTGGTCGTTGAACGCGCTGACATACACCGATTTGTCATCATCGCTTAAGCTCAACGCATTTGCGCCGCCCAAGCCTTTTACCCCGTTTAAATCATCTTCTAAAGTTTGCAACAGCACCAATTCGCCTGAGGTGCTGCGGGCAAACACCGCCAAACTGTTGCCATTGTAACCTGCGGCATACACGGATTTGCCATCATGGCTGACGGTCACCGCCGTTGCGCCTTTTATCCCTTTGATGCCCTCTTGGCCTTCCACATAGGCTTTGACAAAAAATAGATTTTGCGCGCTGGTCACTTGGGTGGTGATGGTGGCGTTGTTGTCGGTGGTTTTGGGGTCGCTTTCGTTCAGGGTGACGCTGGCGGCGTTGAGCAACATGCTGGCTTGGTCGGGACGCAAGCGCAAACTGAGTTTGGCACTGGCTCCGCTGTTGATCGTGCCTAAGGCGCAGGTCAACACTGGGTTGTTGTTGACGCAGGCTGTGCCTTGGCTGACCAAATTTTCCAGCAAGGTAATCCCTGTGGGCAAGGTGTCGATCAACACCACTTGGGTTGCGGGGTCAGGCCCTTGGTTGGTGACAATCACTTCATAGGTCAATTCACCTTGGACAATCACAGGGTCAGCACTTTCGGTCATGCTCACGGTTAAATTGGCAGAGCTGACCGCCACGCTGGTCGATACACTGGCGGTGTTGTCGGCCACATTGGCATCAAACGCGCTGTTGCTGACATCCATTTTATTGTTGATCGTTCCTGCGGTCACCGCTTTGACTTTGACCAAGACCGTGGTGGTTGCGCCGCTGGCCAGGTCGCCCAACTGACAGGTGACTGTGGTGATGCTGTTGACAGTGGCAAAAGCACAACTGCCTTGGCCTGCGACGGCACTGTCATAGGTCACGCCGCTGGGCAATACGTCGGTCAAAATCACACCGTTGGCGGCTGAAGGGCCTTTATTGCTGAGGGTGGCGGTGTAGGTGATGAGGTTGTTCAACGTGGTGGTGGCAGGGGTGGCGGTCAATGTCAAACCCATATCGGCGGTGGTGGCCGCCACGGTGGTGGTTTGGATTTGGCGGTTGGGGCTTTGTGGGTCATACAATTGGCCGCTGCTGCTGGCTGTGGCTGAGGCGTTGTAGGTGATGACTTCCTGTTTGCTGGCGGTCACGGCCACGGTCACGGTGGCTGAAGTGCCTGCGGCCAAGTCAATGAATGTACAAGAAAAATTCGCGCCTGCACCACAAGTGCCGCTGGTGGTGGTTGGCGTGGCCACGCTGAGATTGGTGCCTAAAATTTGATTGCTCAACTGCACCGTGGACGCTGGTTGTGGCCCATTGTTGGTGACTTTGATGGTGTAAGTGACGGCATGGCCGATGTTGATGGGGTCTGCGCTTTCGGTCACGTTCACCACAATATCCGCCACGTTGCCGTTGATGGTGGCTGCTTTGGTTTGGCTGTTGTTGGTGGGGGCGGTGTCTGTTTCCAGTGATCTGACGCTGGCGGCATAGGTCAACGTGCCTGCGGCAATCGGCCTGACATCAACCGTGACAGTGCCAGAATTGCCCAGCGCGGCAATCGTGCCTAAATTACAGGTCACGATTTTGGTGCTTTCACTGCAATGGGCGGTGCTGGGCGACGCGCTGATAAATTCACTGTCGGGGGGCAAGGTATGGGTCAACACCGTTTGTTGCGCGCCCGTAGAGCCGTGGTTGTTGCGCACCATCAGGCCGTAAGTCAATTTTTCCCCCACCAGAAAGCTGTTGGCACTGGTGACGGTGATGGGGTCTATGGCCAAATCCACTTGTAAAAGTTTGACCACCAAGCTATTGACCACAGCGGTGTTGCTACCGCCTTGGCTGTTGTTGTCTTGAACCGTTGATGCTGTGGTGGCGGTGGCATTCACCGTTGCCGTGCCAGTGGATTGGGTTTGAAAGGCGAATTTAACCGTGACCGCATCTTGATTGACCAGCGAATTTAAACTGCACAAAATTTGGTTTGTGCCGTTGACATTACACGAACCACCGTTGCTGACACTGCTTTTGGTTGCTTGATAGGTCAAGCCGTGGCCTGCGCTTAAATCCAATTTTAACGTGGTGCTGGCCGCCGTTTCTGGGCCTTTGTTGGTGACCACGGCGGTGTACACCAAATCACTGCTGAGGTTGACTTCTACCGTCGGCGACGACACCAAGGTGACAGCCAAATCCGCTTCAATCGCTTGGGTCAAAACAGTGGTTTGTTCTGTTTTGCTGTTATTGCCCGTGCTGGGGTCGGTTTCATTGCCCACAACGGTGAGGGTATTGGTCAACACCGTGGCTTTATCGGCTCTGACTTTAAGCACCACCTCTTTGATCGCGCCATTGGCCAAAGCCCCGATGGCGCAACTCAAGGTGTTGTCCACCGGCCCTGTACACGCACTGCCGCCCGTAACCGTACCTGAACGGGTCAACGTGGCCGCAGTGCTGTCGGTGGTTTTGAAGCTCAAAGTCACGCCCGTGGCATCACTGCCGCCGTTGTTTTTGACCGTGACGGTATAGGTGACATCGGTGTTTTTGACCACAGGGTCATTGCTTTCGGTTAAATTGGAGATGGCCAAATCAGTGGCCGCTGTGGCATACGACACCACCGCTTTGTAATTGCCGCTGGCTATGTCGGAAAAATACACATGGCTGTCCGCAGGCGAGGCTTGCATATCGCTGGGCAATAAAATGGGGGGGTTGATGGCTAAATTTTCGTCAAAATTCAAATCGTTGCCGTTGGGCTTGAACACAGTGACTTGATGTTGTGGACTGCCGCTGTTCAACACATACAAGCGACTGCTGTCGCTGGGCATGACCAATTTCAACATATTGCTACCCAATCCGACCACCTTACCTGTGCTGGTGGCATCACCTGCGACATAAGATTTATGCGCGGCCAATGACGCACCATTGCCCGTCAAAACGCTCAAAGCCGAATCACCTGAAGCGGCAACATAAATTCTATCGGTGCGGGCAACAAGCGCGCTGGGTTGTTTTAATTTGAGGCTTGAATCGCCGTCATTGAGGGTTTTCACCACCGCCAAATCGCTTTTTTGGCAGGCGATGACTTTAGTGTCTCCGCCTGCATAAACAAACGCACTGTCTTGACTGATCGCCAGCGAAAACAAGTCGCTGAAATTATCAGCACTTTCTACGGCAAAGGTCAACGCACCCGAGGAGGTATTGCGGTCATAAGCCACTATTTTTCCTGTTGAAACACCGACATACAAGCGCGTACCCTCGGGGCTGATGGCCAAGCTGTTGGCGTTGTTCAAGCGGCTGTCGCTGGCAATGGAGCCGCTGCCCAATAGAGTCAAGGTGCCTGTTGTGGTGTCGCGGCTTAAACCAACGATGGAGCCAACCCCGCTGCCGTGTAAAAACAACACATAAACGTGTTTGCTGTCAGGGCTGGCGGCAATCAAAGCCGCGTTGATGGTTTCAGCGGTAAAAGAAACACTGCCGTTGGTGCTGTTATAATTAAGCGTGCCGTTGCTGGCGCGGCTGAGATGCACCACTTTTTTCGTGGTTTGGTCAACCATATAAAGGGAACTGCCATCTGCTGTCATCGCCATTTGATGCAACACATCGCTGTTTGGCAGGTTGTTCAAAAAGCTTTTTGGAATGGTTTCCAGAAGGGTCAATGCATGGGCATTGAAAGCTGTCAACAAACACAATAAAGTCAATAATCTGCGCCAAAAATAAGCCATTGCTCTTCTCTTTATGTTAATGTGTGGTTATCGTAGACGATGATTTTAAACGGTTTTCGCAGTTCAGCTAAGACGGTTTTCTCATATGGGTATGACAAAACTTAAGCTCAAAGCGCAACAACAATGAAGCCAACGGGGTTAAACACAAAGCCCACGCCAACAAAACCCCCAAGCTGTTGGCCAGCATATCGGCATATTCAAAAAAACGATAGCCCGTTAAGGCTTGCAAACATTCCAGCAAAATGCCCAAGCACACAAAAGCCAACGCCAGCCGCCCATAAACACGGCGCGGATAAAGCTGGGCAAACCAAGCCATCAACGTGGCATAAGCGATGAAGTGATTGAGTTTATCGCTGGGCAGTGACAAAGCGTCAGGCGGGGGCGGCATCAACGACAACACCACCACCGCCAAAACCAAACCAAAACCCAGCGATAACCAAAATTTAGCGTATTTAAGTTCAATCATACCCATTAAAAATCTGCTTCAACAAACCCGTGGTGGACGCATCATGCTGGCCTTGCACTTGGCGCGCTTCAATCTCAGGCAACAACACCGCCGCCATCTGTTTACCCAGCTCTACGCCCCATTGGTCATAGGCGTTGATGTCCCAGCACACGCTTTGCACAAACACTTTGTGTTCATACAGTGCAATCAAACTGCCCAAGATTTCAGGGGTTAATTTCTTATATAACAAGGTGTTACTGGGTTGATTGCCCGCAAAAATGCGGTGGGGCAGTTGGTGTTCAATCTCAGCTTCAGACAAGCCTTCAGCCTGTAATTGCTGGCGGGTTTCCGCTTCATTGCGCCCAGCCATCAACGCTTGGGTTTGCGCCAACGCATTGGCCAACACCGCTGCTTGATGGGATTGATTGTCTGCCTGACTTTGTGCCGCGACAATAAAATCAGCAGGAATCAAATGCTGACCTTGGTGCAACAATTGATAAAACGCATGTTGCCCATTATTGCCCGCCGCGCCCCAAATGACAGGACAGGTTTTCATGTCGGCAATGCTCGCGCCATTGCGATGCGTGCGCTTGCCGTTGCTTTCCATTTCCAATTGCTGTAAATAAGCGGGCAAATGTTGCAACGCATAATCATAGGGCAAAATCGCTTGGGTGCTGGCATTAAAAAAATTATCGTACCACAGGCCAATCAAGCCCAAAATCACGGGCATGTTGCGCGCCAGCGGTGCAGTTTGAAAATGCACATCCATGGCATACGCGCCTTTGAGCAAGGCATGGAAATTGTCCCTGCCCAGCATAATGACCAACGGCAAACCAATCGCCGACCACAACGAATAACGGCCACCGACCCAATCCCAAAAGCCAAACATATTGTTCGTGTTGATGCCAAATTTTTCAACCAACGCCGCATTGGTGGAAACCGCAACAAAATGGTGTTCAATTGCCGCTTCATTTTGGGCGTGGTTCAAAAACCATTGCCGTGCAGTATAGGCATTGGTCAAAGTTTCTTGGGTGCTGAAAGTCTTGGATGCGATGATGAACAAACTGGTTTCAGGGTCGCACGCTTTCAACACTTGTTGGATGTGTAACGCATCCAAATTGGAAACATAAAAGCTTTGCAATTGCGGGTGCTTATACGCTTCCAACGCAGTGTCCACCATTTTAGGCCCCAAATCTGAGCCACCAATGCCGATGTTGACAAGGGTTTTAATCCGTTTGCCCGTATAACCGCGCCATTGACCGCTGCGCACCTGTTCGCTAAATTCGCCCATATGGTTCAACACCGCCCGCACTTTGGGCATCACATCTTCGCCATCGACCACAATCGGCTGTTGGCCTTGATAACGCAACGCCGTATGCAACACTGCGCGGTTTTCCGTGTGATTAATTTTTTCGCCGCTGAACTGCTTGGCAATCCATTGCGGCGTGTGGCGTTCTTGCGCCAGCGCAAACAAAGCCGCCAGCGCGGCTTCATCCAAACGATTTTTGGAAAAATCCAGCACAATATCGCAGGCTTTGAGTGAAAATTTTTGAAAACGCTGTTCATCAGCGAACAAATCGCGCAGGTGAATGGATGCCAAACGTTGTTGTTGGGCGGTTAAGGCTTGCCAAGCAGGAGAGTTGTTCATAATAATTGAATTTTTAGTGAGTAGAAAATATTAAAATTTAGATATGGACATACTTTTTTTCAGAAATAAAGGCTTCTATTTTTCCAACCACATCAGATAAATAATTGAATGTTTGATTTTTGAAATCAGATACTTTATCTGATAATACTACTATTTCTTTATTTAAGGTAATTTAATAAAATTAACCTTATCGTAAAAGGAATCCTGATATAATTTTTCGTCAAAAATAGCGACTAAAAATAATAAGCTTTGGTTGAAGCATCGAAAGATGTTTGATAATCATATCTTTTTTT
>DYSU01000077.1:0-1579 GCA_020726335.1 Thiomargarita sp.
TGTTGACTATCGGGTAAACTGACCGCAGGATTGGTGGCCATAATCCATAAGGCTTTGATTTTCCCTTGTTCTATCGCGCTGAACAAATCCACCGCTTTCAACCCTTGTTGCTTGGCCACCGTCGGCGATTGCCAAAAAGTTTGTACCCTGTTGCGATGCGCAAGGTTGTCCAGCTCCATATGCGCGGCCAGTTGATTGGCCAAACCGCCGACTTCACGCCCGCCCATGGCATTGGGCTGTCCTGTCAAAGAAAACACCCCCGTGCTGGATTGATTGATGCCTTGTGAAAACACCGTGACAACCTTGTCTGTATCGGCAAACCATTGATAAAACTGCTGAATAATTTCTGGTACTAAGCCGCAATGCTGGGCAATTGTGAGCAATTCCATACCCTTGGCCGCGACCAAAGTTTGCACTAAACCTTTGGTGCTTATCAATAAATGCTTGATTTTGCTTACCTTGTTGGGCTAAAAAATGCAGTAAACCATTGAACAAAAAGCCATCACTGCCTGATTTTAACGCCAAATGCAAATCAGCCATGTCCACGGTTGCCGTGCGACGCGGGTCTATGACCACCACTTTTAAGTTTGGCCGCTGTTTTGACTTTGCATAAAAGATCAGTCACGCGCATTTTGACCCCGCCATTGCCGCTGATGTGCAGTTCATAAGCCCGCATCGACGCAGACCACGCCAAAATCTTTAATGGTTGCTTCAGCGTAATTGCGTGGACAGCCCGATACCGCCAGTTTGAACTTATGCGGCATCCACGATCCCCATGTCAATTGTTCCAATTTTACGCCCAAATCGGTGGAATTTTGCGTGCCAAACCGACACCATGTATTGCCCACACAGGTTTTAACTGGGCGCATGGCTTTGCCATAAGCGTGACCCGAAACAAAACCCGCCGCACCCAAATCTTGCCACACCGCAGGCAGTTGTTGTTTTTTTATACCAAGCAAATCAATGCGTTGTCCGCCTGTGATTTTAACTTCTGGCACATTGAATTTTTCTGCCACATCGGCGATGGCGCGCAATTGGGCGGGCGTGGTTAAGCCACCCCAGATGCGCGGCACAACGGAATAACGGCCATCTTTTTGAATATTGCCGTGGGCGCGTTCGTTGATAAAACGTGATTGTGGGTCAGCGCGGTATTGGTCTGGATGAAAAGCCAGCAAATAATAATTCAGTGCGGGACGGCAAACAGGATAACCATCGGGTGTTTGCCAGCCTAAAGCGACCATGACTGCGGGAATAGAGGTTAAATTTTGCGCTGGGTAATCGCGGCTTTGACTGCATCATGGCTGTGTTCGCTACAAGTGCAAATCGGTTTTTTGCTGGGGCTTGCTGAATAATCGCCGCCCAACACATAAGCCATTAAAGATTCAACCAAGCCTTTGCATGAACCACAAGAAGCTGATGCTTTGGTGTGCGCTCTAACTTCTTCAAGTTTATACAGTTTTTTATCCGTAATGGCTTTGACAATATCGCCTTTACACACCCCATTACAGCCGCAAATTTCAATTTTTTCATCCATGCTGGCCACAGGATTGACTTCGCCATGACCTGAATCACCGATGTG
>DYSU01000077.1:1679-2871 GCA_020726335.1 Thiomargarita sp.
GCTGCTGGGCCATTGCTCATCATCACAATCCTGTCCGACAACAAAACCGCTTCATCGACATCATGGGTGATCATCATCACGGTGTTGTTCAGTTTGGCTTGAATTTCAATCAAACTGTCTTGCCTGTGGGCGCGGGTCAAGGCATCCAACGCGCCAAACGGTTCATCCATCAGCAACACCGAAGGTTGCATGGCCAAGGCTCGCGCAATGCCCACCCGTTGTTTCATTCCGCCTGAAATTTCGCTGGGCAGTTTGTGCATGGCGTGATCCATGTGAACCCGATGTAAATTGTGTTCAATCCAGTCTTGCCTTTCTGCTTTGCTTTTTTTGCCTTTAAACACCCGATTAACCGCCAATTCAACGTTTTGATAAGCGGTCAACCACGGCAAAAGCGAATGGTTTTTGAACACCACGGCACGTTCAGGCCCCGGTTCATCCACTTCTTTGCCGTTTAATATCACACCGCCTTGGGTGGCTTTGAGCAAACCTGCGACAATATTCAATACGGTCGATTTGCCACAACCCGAATGACCGATGAGAGAAACAAATTCACCTTTGGGCGTGGGAAAAGCCATGGAAACATGGTCGATATGCAAATATGCGGTACTCATCAACAGCTCCTAACGCAAAACCGTGTTTTTATCCCAAGAAACATGGGCTTGCAAAGCCAACATGATGCGGTCTAAAACATAACCGATCAGCCCAATCACCAACACCGCCACCATAATGCGCCCCAATGAATCCGAACCGCTATTTTGAAACTCATCCCAGATAAACTTGCCCAAACCGGGGTTTTGTGCCAACATTTCAGCGGCAATCAACACCATCCAGCCTATACCCAAACTCAGACGCAAGCCCGTGAAAATCATGGGCAGGGCAGAAGGCAAGACGATTTTCCAAACATGGGTCAACCAATGTAATCGCAGAATTTGGCTGACATTACTGACCACCATGGTGACCAACGGCAATCAAGCCAACGGCGACACGGGTTTAAAAATTTGCACCAGCGGATTGATGGCTTGATACAAAGTTTGGCTTAGCCCCGATAAAATTCCCATGGGAATGGCAATCAAAGAACCCAATAAAAAACCTGTAAAAACAGTCACTAAACTGGTGAAAATTTGGTCAAAAAAATTAGTCTTGCCTTCAGCAATCAATTCTTTGGCCGCCAAGGCATAAATATCGGGGCGAT
>DYSU01000078.1 GCA_020726335.1 Thiomargarita sp.
GCATTCTGAAACTTTTGCTCGCGGCTCAAGCATTAGAGAGTTACCGAGACTTCGCAAAATTTATGGTCTTGGTTTGTGGCGTAAGCGCAAAGGTTTTGCCACAGTACGCTTACCCGATGGTTCAATTCGTGAAACTGAAATCCATTGGTATGAAGCTACGGGCATCGGTAAGCGAGAGTTTAAAATTAAACGATATACTGACATTTAACTATGAACAAACATGAATTTGCTATCTGTATTAATAATCACGGCTACGAAGTTTCCTTGGAAATGAGAAAACTCTATGAAGTCATATCGGACGCGGATGCTGAAAAGCATGGTCAAATTCGTGTTATCGACGAATCTGGTGAAGATTATCTTTATCCTGCTACTTTATTTGATAGCATTACACTTCCTGCCCATGTGCTTGAGCATGTTTTCCATGCACACACCTAACTCAACGCTCCAGTTGACCGCCGCTAACGCGACAACTGAGCTTTGCGTTGGCACGCCCCTTGCGGAATTGAGGTTTTGAAATAGCATGAATACCATGCTATGGGCATGGTTCAGTCCTTCAAAACCACAGGCACAGAAGATATTTTCAACGGTGAAAATACCAAAGCCGCAAGAAAGATTTGTCCAAGTTCAATACGGAAAGTTGCCGCTCGAAAACTTGACCAAGTTGATTCTGTCTCTGCTCTATCTGAATTAAGCATTCCTCATTCAGCACTTGTGTAATTTCTGTAGATACCAATGCCAACGTGGGGGATTAAAAATCAGCCCCCACAAGGGCTTACATTCGCCGCAAAATCGCCTCGCCCATTTGGGCAGGTGAGCGCGCCAAACTCACACCCGCCGTTGCCAAAGCCGCAAATTTACCTTCTGCCGTACCTTTGCCGCCTGAGATGATTGCGCCTGCATGTCCCATGCGTTTGCCTTTGGGTGCGGTCACGCCTGCGATATAGGCGGCCACAGGTTTGGTCATAAAATCACGAATATAATCCGCCGCTTCTTCTTCGGCTGTGCCGCCGATTTCACCGACCATGACCACGCCTTCGGTTTCGTCATCGGCTTGGAACAATTTGAGTACGTCAACAAAGTTCATGCCTTGAATCGGGTCGCCACCAATGCCGATGCAAGTGCTTTGGCCTAAGCCGTTGGCCGTGGTTTGGTGTACCGCTTCATAGGTCAAGGTGCCTGAACGCGAGACAATGCCGATTTTGCCTTTTTTGTGGATTTTACCGGGCATGATGCCGATTTTGCATTCTTCGGGGGTGATGATGCCGGGGCAATTGGGGCCGATTAAATGCACGTCGGGATAGTCGTTCATCAAAGCTTTGACTTTGAGCATGTCCAACACGGGTATGCCTTCGGTGATACAGACCACGGTTTTGATGCCGCTTGTGACCGCTTCTAAAATCGCGTCGGCGGCAAAGGGCGCAGGCACATAAATCATGGTGGCTTCTGCGCCTGTTTCGTTGACGGCTTGGCTGACGGTGTTGAACACGGGCAAGCCCAAATGGGTTTGGCCGCCACGGTTGGGGGTGACCCCGCCGACCATTTTTGTGCCATAAGCAATGGCTTGTTGCGAATGGAATGTGCCTTGTTTGCCCGTGAATCCTTGGCAAATGACGGGGGTGTTTTTATTGATTAGAACGCTCATGCGTGTTCTCCTGCGGCGGCAATGGCTTGTTGGGCGGCGGCGGTTAAATCTTCGGCGGTGAAAATGTCCAGCCCGCTGTTTTTGAGCAAGGCCAGCCCTTGTTCGACGTTGGTGCCTTCAAGGCGCACCACCACAGGCACGGCAACGCCCACTTGTTTCACCGCTTGAATAATGCCTTCGGCGATTAAATCGCAACGCACAATGCCGCCGAAAATGTTGACCAAAATCGCTTTGACTTGTTGATTGGACAGGATGAGCTTAAACGCTTCGGCCACCCGTTCAGCCGTGGCGGTGCCGCCGACATCTAAAAAGTTGGCCGGTTCGCCGCCGTGTAATTTAATCAAATCCATGGTGGCCATCGCCAAGCCCGCGCCGTTGACCATGCACGCGATGTCGCCGTCTAAGGCGATGTAATTTAAGTCAAATTGGCGGGCGATTTCTTCTTTTTCATCCGCTTGGCTGGGGTCATACAAGGCTTGCATGTCGTTGTGGCGAAACAGCGCGTTGTCGTCCAAATTGATTTTGGCATCCAAAGCCATCAAATTGTCATCACCATCGACAATCAACGGATTAATCTCTAATAAATTCAAGTCTTTATCCAAAAACAATTGATACAAACCAAACAGGATTTTAGTCAATTGTTTGATTTGCTCGGCGGTCAAATCCAAGGCAAAACCGATGTCACGGCATTGATAGCCTTGAATGCCAACCACGGGGTGGATATAGGTTTGTTGTAATTGTTCAGGGTCAGAGGCTGCGACGGCTTCGATGTCCATGCCGCCCATGGCTGAGCTGATAATCGCCACTTTGCGCGTGGCCCTGTCAACCAACATGCTTAAATACAATTCGCGTTTGATTTGTGCGGTCGGTTGCTCAATCAATACCGCAGAAACGGGTTGACCGTTTGCGCCTGTTTGGTGGGTGACCAGCCGTTTGCCCAATAAAGCTTGGCTGATGCTGGCGACTTCCGCTAAGCTGTTGGCGCGTTTAACCCCGCCTGCTTTGCCGCGTCCGCCTGCGTGAACTTGGGCTTTGACCATCCAACGGTCACCGCCCAACGCTTGGGCGTTTTGTTGGGCTTGTGCGGGTGTAGTGGCGACCTGTCCTTGTGGCACAGGAATGCCGTGGTCGGCAAACAGTTTTTTTGCTTGGTATTCATGTATATTCATTGATTTGCGCGGGAAACCCCGGCCTTCAGGCCGGGAAGGGATAGCGTGGC
>DYSU01000015.1:0-31321 GCA_020726335.1 Thiomargarita sp.
AATTCAAACGGTTCAGCATAAAATAAAGTCATTGAATATGCAACCTGCGGCATAAGCCCATAAAATGGTTCAATTTTTGCTGAAACCAAAACCACGAGCCACAACAACCCGCCTAAAAATGCTTCCCATCCACTGACATAAAGGCTTGTTGTATGAAAATTATCGTTGCTTTGTGTTTATTCTCCAGTATAACTTATGCGCAATCCTCTGATTTAGGTCAATTTTTAGATAAGGTCGTTTCCAGCATCAACGATGAACCCGTGCCGCAAAGCCAAAATTGGGGCAATCCCGATGGTTTATCGTTGAACATCACCCCCTATATTCCCCAGCCAAAAACCAGTTTGGTCAAAGCGTGCAACAGCCTGTTCACGCAAAATGCAACAGGACAAGTGCAATTTTATCAATTGGTTGGCAACCGCTTGTTGCAAAAAAACATCGCCTTGCCCCGCTTGGATTTGGCTCAAACGCAAGTGGCTGATTTAAATCAAGATGGTACAGATGAAATCATTCAAGCGGCTGACCAACAATTATTGATTTACGCTTGGCAAGCGCAACAATGGCGATTGCGCGAAACATTGGCCACGCCCGTGGCTTTTCAACGCTTTTGGTTGGCTGATTTCAATGGCGACAACCGCGTCGATGTGATGTTGCAACAAAGCAACGGCGATGTGCATTTTGCCTTGTTGCAACAACAACCTATGCAATATGCGGGTAAAGTGGCTGAACAATGGGTGTTTCAGCAGTATTTTGTCGGCGATTGGGACGGTGATGGGCTTGCTGATTTTATGGTGAGCGATGCCCAAAACCAGTTGTGGGTTTATCCGTTTCGTGCGGGCAAATTTCATTCCGCCTATCAAGTGGCCAGCGGTTTGATCGGCGATTATTGGGCCGATGACTGGCACAAAGACGGCATGATGGATTTATTGGTACGGCAAGCCGATGGCACGGTAAATTTATATGATTTGCGCCGCGATGGCCTCAAGCATCAAGGCAAAGTAGCCGAAAATTGGCATGATGCCCATTATTTAAGCGGCGATTGGAACGCTGATGGTTTCAGCGACATACTGGCGATTGATGCCCAAAACCAAGCGTTTTTAAGGGTGTTGGCGCAAAACCAATTTCAACCCCCCCAACCCGTGGGCGAACTAAGCACCGCCTTGCTTTATTTGCCCTTGCATTTGGCTCAATAAGGCCACAGACACGCCAAAATCAACAACACACCCACCAGCAAATGGCTGAGCAAAGTCAACCGTATGGCAGGCATTAACCGCCCTGCAAACAAATGTTGGCACGCTTTGCTGGCGGGAAGCACTGCCACAAAAACCGCCCATTTGCCCGCAGACAATGGCGCAACGGCAAGCAAGGCAAAGCCAATGACAAACCACACCAGCAAACCATAACGCGCCTTGTGCTGACCCAAACGGGCGGGCAACGTCCATTTGCCTGCTTTGCGGTCAGAGACAACATCAGGAATGGAATTCGTCCATAAAATCGCGGCGGTAAAACAGCCGATGATGGCCCCCAACCACCACGCGCTGACAGGCACGGTATTGAGCTGTAGCCACGCCGTGCCAGTGACAGGCAACAAACCAAAGCAAATGACAACAGCCAAATCACCCAAACCACGACAAGCCAAACACGGTGGGCTGGAATAAAAAATCGCCAACAAACCGCCCAGCAAGCCGATACCCAAAATCAACGGGCCTGTTGTATGCCAAAGCCACAACCCCAACACCAAACCAAGACCCAACAACAGCGCGCCAAACCGCAACATTTCATTCGCACTGAGAATCTCATTTTGAATAAAACGGCTGCCGCCTGAAAACGGAAAAATACGGCTGTGGTTATGCCCATCTGTGCCATTTTGTGCATCAAAATAATCATTGAGTACGTTTGCACCCGCGTGAATCAACACCATCGCGCACAAAGTCAACACCGCCAAATCCAGCGACAACCGTCCCGTCAATTGCCAACTGAGTGCCAAACCGATGCAAATGGGCAAAATTGACGCGGTAAAAAACGCAGGCCGTGTCGCTTGCCACCAAGTGAACACACGGTTGCCCAAGGTTTCGCCGTGGTAGATGCTGAGATTGGGTTCTTGCATGAGAATTGTCCAGAAAAGGGGTTAGGCTAATTTTTATCCGCGTATTTTAACTTGATTTATATCAAAGAAAAGCCTTTTTACTTCTTTTACCATGGGGCGGTGTGTTTTTTGTTAAATAAATGGACGGGGTGGCTATGAAATTAAAGAGAAGATGGGCATTGACCCTTGGTATCGCAACGGCTTTACTGAACCACAGCGCAATGGCCAATAATACCTTAGAGGAAGTGATGCAAGCGCGGGGTTTAACCCAAAAAGACGTGCTGGCTGCGGCAAAAACCTATACGCCCACAGGCGGGCGCGATGAATATTTGGCCTTCAGCTCGGGGGGGCAAAGTGGCCAAGTGCTTGTTTATGGTATTCCCTCAATGCGGATTCTGAAATATATCGGGGTATTCACGCCTGAACCTTGGCAAGGCTATGGTTTTGATGAAGAATCTAAAGCGGTTTTGGCACAAGGGCGGGTTAATGGCAAAGACATCAATTATGGTGACGCCCATCACCCAGCCGCTTCAGAAACCGCAGGCGATTATGATGGTAAGTATTTGTTTATCAACGATAAAGCCAATCCAAGAATTGCGGTGATTGATCTGCACGATTTTGAAACCAAACAAATCGTCACCAATCCGTTGTACAAATCAGCCCATGGCGGTGCGTTTGTCACGGAAAACACGGAATATGTGATTGAATCGGCGCAATATGCCGCCCCTTACAGCAAAGATTATGTGCCACTGGAAGAATTCAATGACCAATACCGTGGCGGCGTAACGTATTGGAAATTCAATAAAGAAAAAGGACGGATTGAACCTGAAAATTCGTTTACGGTTGAGTTGCCGCCGTACAGTCAGGATTTATCCGATGCAGGCAAAGGCCCCAGCAGCGAATGGTCATTCACCAACTCGTTTTGTACCGAACGTTATGTGGGCGGGATTGAACGCGGCAGACCGCCTTTTGAAGCAGGTTGTTCAGCCAAAGACACCGACTTTTTGCAAATGATTCATTGGAAAAAAGCGGCTGAATTAGTGGCGGCAGGTAAAGCCAAAAATATCAATGGC
This sequence comes from Thiomargarita sp., assembly GCA_020726335.1. Lineage (GTDB taxonomy): Bacteria > Pseudomonadota > Gammaproteobacteria > Beggiatoales > Beggiatoaceae > DYSU01. The sequence continues at coordinate 3,157 of DYSU01000015.1, forward strand.
ATGAACGTGATTCTCATGGAAACCGCTGTGGCCGAAGGCATTTTATTTTTAGTGCCTGAACCCAAAAGCCCACATGGCGTGGACGTAACGCCCGATGGCAGTAAAATTGTGATCAACGGCAAATTGGACACCCATGTATCGGTGTACAGTTTTGAAAAATTGATGGCCGCTGTCGATGCAAAAAAATTTGAAGGCAAAGACGCTTACGGCATTCCCATCATTGCGATGCAAGATGTGTTGCACACCCAAGTGGAATTGGGTTTAGGGCCTTTGCACACCCAGTTTGATGCCAAACAATGTGTGGCGTATACCTCATTGTATGTGGATTCTACGATTGCGCGTTGGAATTATTGCGAAGGCAAAGTGTTGGATAAAATTTCCATTCACTACAACGTAGGTCACTTGATGACCATGGGAGGCGACACCGTCAATCCAGATGGTAAATATTTGGTTTCTTTAAATAAATTAGCGATAGATCGCTTTAATCCTGTCGGGCCTTTGCATCCACAAAATCACCAGTTGATTGACATCAGCGGTGATAAAATGGAATTGTTGTATGATATGCCGGTTCCCTTGGGTGAGCCGCACTATGTTGTGGCGATAAAAGCCGATAAATTGAAACCTGCGATTCGCTATCAATCAGGTTGGAACAGCCGCACCAATCAACCTTCAGCTTTTAAAACCCGTGCAGGTCGGGAAAAAATTGAAGTCACTGAAGGCAAAGTGGAAGTGTTTGGCAGCACCATTCGTTCGCATATCACCCCCGAAATCATCGAAGCCACTGAAGGCGATGAAGTCATCATTCATTTGACCAATTTAGAACGGGCGCAAGATGAAACCCATGGCTTTGCGATGTACGGCCAAAATGTACAGTTGTCAATCGAACCAGGCAAAACAGTGACCACCCGCTTTATCGCGGACAAAGCAGGGGTTTACCCTTATTATTGCACCGAATTTTGTTCGGCTTTGCATTTGGAAATGCAAGGGTATTTGTTGGTTAAACCCAAAGGCTATCAAGCCACTGTCAGCGAGGGAAAAGCGGGGGCGGTGTATACCAAAGCGGAGTATGACAAACAAGTGGCGACCAATATAGAAACCCAAGGCGTGATTGATTCGGTGGTGGGCTTTATCACCAGCCAAAACTACCAAGATTTCCCGCCTGTGGTGGCTTCGGTGGAAGATGCCACCGACCAATTGAACTTTGCCAAAGAAGCCAAAGCCAAAGCGGATGCGGCGGCGGCCAAAGGAGATTGGCAAAATGGCGCACTTTGGGCAAATCAATGGTGGCAATACCAAGTGAAAGCCGCAGACATCGGTTTGCGTGCCAAAGCCTATCTGCAAGAACACGGCTCTAAACCGGTTAAATAGTTTTAAGCCATCTGACAGGTGTTAGCATCTGTCAGATTTTCCTTCATTCAACAAAAGGACTGCTCATGTCAATCCATAAACTCACCGTGTGTGCCGCTTTACTGCTCAGCCCTGCGCTGGGTGCGGCCACCGATGGTGCAAAATTATTTCAAGAAAAAACGTGTTGGTCTTGCCACGGCAAAGACGCACAAACCCCTGTGATGCCCACTTACCCTAAATTGGCGGGACAAAACGCTGATTATGCGTTGCAACAAATGAAAGACATCAAGAGTGGCGCACGCAACAACGGTCAAACGGTGGCGATGAAAACTGTGATGCACTTGGTCAATGACGACGAAATGAAAGCGATTGCCCAGTGGCTGTCCAGCTTATCAGCCAATGCCCGTATTACACCCGCCCCAACGTCTGCGCCTGCACAAACTGAAACCCAAGCGACCGCCAACCCCCATGAACCTGCTGTGCCGCCCAAAGGCTGGAATCAAAATCTGGGCAATGAAGAAAGCGAACAATACCAAGCCATGCACTTGCCTACGGATAAAAAAAAGGGCGTTGAAGTGTATGAAGTCTGCTCTGCCTGTCATTTGCTCGAAGGCTGGGGCATGGAAGATGGTACATTTCCCCAATTGGCAGGGCAACACCGCTCAGTGTTGGTCAAACAATTGGCCGACATTCGCGCCCTCAACCGCGACAACCCCACCATGTATCCCTTTGCCAAAAAAGAATCCATCGGTGGTGTGCAAGAAATGGCCGATGTCACTGATTACATTGCAAAACTACCCATGAATCCCGCCAATGGCGTAGGCTCAGGGGATAATTTGGCTTTGGGGGAACAACTGTATAAAGACAACTGCGTCAAATGCCACGGCGACAACGGCCAAGGCGATCCAGTCAAATATTATCCGCGCATTCACGCTCAACATTATCAATATATGTTGCGCCAATTTGAATGGATTCGTGATGGCAAACGCCGCAATGCCAACCCCGATATGGTCAAACAAATCAAAGGCTTTAGCAATGATGACATGAAAGCGGTGATTGACTACACTTCACGCCTTAAACCACCCCAAGAATTGCTGGCCCCTTCTATCACATGGAAGAATCCTGATTACGATTAACGAGACGTTTTATGTCAAAGTCTATGCTGTCGCGCTTGTTGGTGTTGATTGCCATGCTGTTATTGGTGGCCGTTTATTATGCACCTATTTGGTGGGTTTCCCTCAAAGCCCCCAATTATCCCCCTGAATCCTTTCCTGACGGGGTGAGGATTCATTTTCACATGAACGGTGTGTTCAACGGTTGTGAAAAACAAAGTTCCAAAGAATTGCAAATTGATGAAGCCTTGGATTGTGTGCATGAAATGAACACCATCAATCACTATGTCGGCATGTATCCCATCGCCTCTGCCGCACCCGTTGAACGGGCGTTGTCGCCGATGTTGGTCACTTTACTGCTGTGGGCATTGCTGGTTTTTATCTTGCCCACGCCCAAGTGGCAAATCAGCGCGATGGCGGTGGGCGCGTTGAGCATCAGTGCTTGGCTGTTGTTGGCTTTGTTCAACACGGCAGGCGTGGGTTTGACTTCACAAGGCTATCGAGATGGATTGATGTTGGCGATGGAAATGGATGCCGATGAAATCAAAGACTGGACCTTGCTGTATGCCATACTGGAAAGTTATGGCGACAGCTTGGGGGCGTATTTTCGCAACTTGGCTGAAATTCAACCACGGGTGGATTTATTGGCCATGACGGCCAAAGTGGTGGCCTTTGGATTGATGGGCATCATGGGACTTTTGGCCATAGGCCTGTGGCGTTGGCATCGGTTTTTTTATTGGCTGTTGATTTTAGTACCCATGGCCTTGCCTGTGTTTTTCATCCTTGATTATGCAGGCTGGTTATGGTGGTACGGTCATACCCTCAATGACATGGCCGCTTTCAGCATCAAACCGTTCATGCCCACGGTGTTTGGTGATGGCAAAGTGGCGCAGTTTTCCACCCACTCTTATCCCCATTATGGTTTTGGCCTGATGCTGTTGTCTTCCGCTCTGTTGGCTTTAGCCGCTTTGTTGCGACGCAAAGATTTGTGCCAACAAAAATGAAACCGTGGTGGCTGTTGCTTGCCTGCTTTGCCTGTGTTGATGCGGCAGATTTAGACAATGGTGAAGAAATCAACGAAGTCTGTGCCGCCTGTCATGGCGAATTTGCTCAAGGGGGCAAAGACGGCGAATACCCCCGCTTAGCGGGTCAACCCACTGAATTTATTGCGAAACAATTGCGCTTATTTCGAGAACGAAAACGGCAAAACATGCCAATGTTGCCGCACACTGAAGCGCGGGAATTGCCTGATGTCGATATTGTGGCTATTGCCGCCTATATTGCGCAGATTAAATTGTCATCCAAACTGCCGCCATTGGATAAGCGCATGGATGCATTACAACGTTTAATGCAAACCAAAAAAACACTCAATATTCCCCAAACCCAAGGGAATGTCAGCCAAGGGCAACGCCTGTACAATAAAGAATGCCGTTTTTGCCATGGACAAAAAGGCTGGGGCAACCCCGCCAAGGCCGTGCCGATGTTGGCTGGCCAATACACCGCTTATTTATGGCGACAAGTGGATAAATACCGTCGAGGCGAACGCATACACGATGAAGATGAACCCAATGACGAATTACTCAATGATTTCAACAAAATACAATTACAAGCCCTTTTCGCCTATTTGGCCACAGTAGACGATGAGTAAAAAAGCGTTGTTTCTTTTAAGCTTATTGACTGCCAACGCCATGGCTTATCCGCCCTTACAGCCTTTGATTGAAAAAGCAAAGCCCAACGACACTTTGCTGATTCCCGCAGGCACTTATGCAGGGCCTGTGGTGCTGGATTTTCCGCTGACCTTGGACGGGCAAAACCAAGTGACCATTGATGCAGGCGGCAAAGGTTCAGTGGTTTTTATCGACACCAATGGGGCGCAAGTGCGCAATCTGCATTTGACAGGTTCGGGCAATTCGCACAACGACATCGACGCTTGTATCCAAGTGCGCGGTAATTTTAATATTATCAAAGACAACCAAATGGATGACTGCTTGTTTGGCGTGGATTTGCAACAAGCCAACTTCAATATCGTGCGACGCAATCAAATCAGCTCCAAAGCGGTAGAATTGGGTATGCGCGGCGATGCGATTCGCTTGTGGTACAGCATGAACAATCAAGTGACTGATAATCAAATCAAAAACTCGCGTGACATGGTGGTGTGGTATTCCAAAGACAACACCATCGCACACAACAAAGCCACAGATGGCCGTTATTCTTTGCATTTCATGTATTCACAATACAATTTGGTCGAACACAACCATTTTTATCACAACTCGGTGGGCATTTTTTTGATGTACAGCGATGATGTGGTGGTGCGTGACAATTACATCGCTTATGCGATGGGTAGCACGGGTACAGGGGTGGGCTTTAAAGAAACCAGCAACGCAGTGATTGAAAACAATCAAATGTTATATTGTGCGGTGGGCATTTACTCGGATTTATCGCCGTATCAACCCGATACCACCAACAAAATCAAAGGCAATTTAATCGCGTATAACGGTACGGGCATCTTGTTTCACAACGATTGGACAGGCAATGTCGTCAGCGGCAACCGCTTCAAAGGCAATTTTCAACAAGTGAGCGTACAAGGGGCGTATACCGCCAAACGCAACCGCTGGGAAAGCAATTATTGGGATGATTATCAAGGATTTGACCGCAATGGCGATCGCATCGGTGACACGCCCTATGAACTCTATGCCTATGCGGACAGGTTGTGGATGGACAAACCGTTTGCCCAGTTCTTCAAAGGCTCACCTGTGTTGGAAGTGTTGGATTTTTTAGAACAACTCGCGCCATTTTCCCAACCTACGTTGGTATTACGTGATGCCAGCCCGATATTGGAACCCTGATGAAAAAAACCTTATCGCGCCCGCAACAAGCCCGCCGCCAATTTCTACACTCCGTTATCTTGGGCAGCACCGTGGTCGGTGGGGCATTGCTGGGCTTTATTCCTGTACAACACGCCAAAGCCCAACCCAAATTGCGCCCGCCCGGCGCCTTGGCCGAAGACGATTTTTTGGCTTCGTGCATTAAATGTGGCCAATGCGTGCAAGTGTGTCCTGTGCAAGCGATTCGTTTGGATGACATCCAACACGGATTCAGCTTAGGCACGCCTTACCTCAATGCCCGCGCACAAGCGTGTGACTTTTCCTGTGATGCGGTGCAATGTGTGCTGGCCTGCCCAACAGGTTCGCTGTCACATAAAGTGGATAAAAAAGAACAGGTTAGCATGGGTTTTGCCCGTTTGGTGGATGAGGCGCGTTGTTTGGCCGTGCAAGGTCAAGGCTTCAAAGGCGTGGCGCGGAGCGGTGATTATCAAGGCCTGTTGCGTTATCAAGACAAAGACCGCTGGCAACCGTTCCCTGTCAAAGACTACCCTTACGATTTGCCTTTGTGTGATTTGTGTGTGCGCCAATGCCCGATTGAAGGCGCGATCAGCTTGCAACCGCTTGAGCAATCCACTGGAGATAAAAAGCGGCCTGTCGTGCATGACAAGTGCGTTGGTTGTGGCGTGTGTGAGATGATTTGCCCACAACAACCTGCGGTGATCGTCATTGAGCCACGCGCCACAGGAGGTCAGGCATGAACAATTGGTTGAGTTCAGTAAAAGTCTTGTTTGGCCAACAACCGCCGCGTATTGACCCAGCCGATTACAGTACAGAAGTGCAAATCATTCACCAGAAAAAGCGTGCTGAAAAAATCACCGCCGAAATGTTGCAAGCGGCTGAACAAGCGCATATGGCCAAAGGGCAACACCACAAATGGCGCAACCGCCGTTGGCTGGTGTTGATTGTTGCTAATGTGTTGTTTGTGTTGTCGTGGCAATTGGACATCCAAATGCTGGAAGGTGCGTTGACGGCATCGCGCTTCATCGGTTTTCACATGGCTGATTTAAATTCCGCTTTGCAAGTGATGTTGGCCTTTAAACAGGTGCTGATCAATTTATTGATTGGCACGGTGACGGTGTTTGTGTTGTGGTGGCTGTTGGGTGGACGCACGTTTTGTTCGTGGGTGTGTCCCTATCATTTGTTGGCCGAAGGAGCGGAAAAAATTCATTTGTATTTGGTGGCCAAAAAATGGATTGTCAACCATGAATTTCATCGCGGCACGCGCACCGTGTTGTATGGGGTTTTTGTGTTGTTGGCTCTGCTGACAGGTTATACCGTGTTTGAAATCATCAATCCTGTGGGTATTCTCAGTCGGGCGATGATTTACGGCGGCGGTTTGGCCTTGTTGTGGGTGTTGTTTTTGCTGTTGTTTGAAATTTTTTACTCACGCCGTGCATGGTGCCGCTATATCTGCCCCGTTGGCTTGACCTATGGTTTGGTCGGCACGCTTTCGCCATTGCGCGTCAAATACCACGTCCAAGACTGTCACCATGAAGGGCAGTGTCGCAAAGTGTGTTTAGTGCCTCATGTCTTAGAATGTGTCAAAAAAGGCCGCGCCCATCAAACTGAAGTCGCCTTGGGAGCTGATTGCACCCGTTGTGGTTTGTGCATTGATGTCTGTCCCACAGGTTCTTTGCGCTTTGAGATCAAAGGCTTAAATAAACTATTGTAACATTATGATTCAATTTAAAAATGTGGTTAAAAAATTTCGTGCGATCACCGTGTTAAATCAGGTTGATTTAACCATAAGCGCGGGTGAACGCTTGGCGTTGGTCGGTTTTAACGGCGCGGGCAAAACCACGTTGATTCGCTGTTTGCTGGGCGAATACTCACACCAAGGCGAGGTATGGGTTAATGGCCAAGCCAGTCGCTTACATCGCCAACAGATTTTAACCCAAGTTGGTTTTGTACCCCAGTTGCCGCCGCCTTTGAAAATGCCCGTTGGCCAGTTATTGCAATTTGCCGCCGATTTGTGCCACAGCCCGATTGAACGAATGCGCATGATTGGCGATCGCTTGGGTTTGGATTTTAAATCTGTATGGCACAGACCGTTTGTCAAATTGTCGGGCGGACAAAAACAAAAAACCTTGATCAGCATCGCCTTGGGGCGCAACAGCCGCATTTTGATCATGGATGAACCCGCCGCCAGTTTAGACCCACCCGCACGGCGCATCTTTTTTCAGCTTTTGGCTGAATTTCCCCAAAACACCGTGATGTTGATTTCCAGTCACCGTTTGGATGAAGTGGCTGCTTTGGTGAATCGGGTGGTGGAAATGGATCGCGGCCAAATTGTATTGGATGATAAAGTGGTTGACCAAATCACCCAAGCCCATTTGTATTGTCGCCTTCATCTCAACCGCGCTGAAATGGCGTTTGCCAATGCTTTGCAAACATGGCAGTTCATCACCGATGAACAAAATCTCACATGGCATGGTCAGGTCGCAAGTGCTGACCGTTTGCGGTTTTTGGGCATGTTATCGCGTTATGCCAGTTTATTGGCCCATGTAGAATTGGAAGAAATGCCATGAAGAAAATGGGGTGGATTTTGATTTTTCTGTTGTTCGGTTGCAATGAAAACAACACAGGCTATGGCAAAGTTCATTGGGACAGAGACATTTGCGAACGCTGTCGCATGGTCATCAGCGACCGACATTTTGCCGCGCAAGTGCGCGGTGGTGAAAAAAATCAATTGTATAAATTTGACGATTTGGGTTGTGCGTTGTGGTGGTTAAAACAACAAGCGTGGGATGATACCCGCACCCAAATTTGGGTGACGGATTACCTTAACGGTGAGTGGCTGGATGCGCGCCAAGCCCATTATGTCAGCGGACTCAAGACACCGATGGATTATGATTTGGGCGCGGTAAAAAATCCCGTCTCAGGCAGTTTGAATTTTGAGCAAGCGCGAGAAAAAATTTTGGCGATTGACCACGAACACGGGGGAAATATTTAATGGTGCATCATCTGTGGTTGACGGCCAAATTGGACATTGCTGAATCCTTGCGGGCGCGCTGGTTTTTGCTTTATAGCCTGGTGTTTGGCGGCATTGTTGCGTTGTTATTTTTATTTGGTTTGACTGAATCGCGGGTCATGGGGTTCACAGGTTTGTCGCGCTTGTTGATCGTGTATATTCAGTTGTGCATGGCGATTTTACCCATTTTTGTGTTGATCACCACAGTGCGTTCGGTGGCGGGCGATCGTGAAGCAGGGGTGTTTGAATATTTGTTGTCTTTGCCTGTATCGCTGGCAGGTTGGTATTGGGGCAAGTTGCTGGGACGGTTTATCACCGTCTATTTGCCGGTGTTTTTGGCGATGTTGGCCGCTGCGCTGTGGGCAAAACTCAATGGTTTGGCGATTCCGTGGTTGCAGTTCATTTTTTACAGCGGCTTGTTGTTGGCTTTGACGTGGTGTTTTTTAGGTCTGGGTCTTTTGTTGTCAACGCTGGCGCGCAGTATTGACATTGCCCAAGGGCTGGGTTTTTTGTTGTGGTTGCTGTTGTTGTTGTTTTTAGATTTGATTTTATTGGGAATTTTAATTCAACAGCAAACCCAGCCTGAAATCGTGGTGGCGATTGCATTGCTCAACCCCATGCAAGTGTTTCGCACGGCGGCCATGCTGTTGTTTGACCCGCAATTGGTGTTGTTAGGCCCTGCCGCTTATGTGATTTTGGATCACTTTGGCAACACAGGCTATATTTTGTGGGCGTTTTTATATCCGATCATTTTGGGCAGTTTAGCCGCCTTGTTGGGTTATCACTTGTTTAAGCGCGGTGATTTGCCTTAAGCCTTCACTTTCATAACACCACCCGTTCAATGCCTTGTTGTTGCAATTCGGCGATAAAAGCGGCTTGCCAATCATCACCGCGTTGCTGGCGCACCAATTCGCTGACCAAATAGTCAGGCGTTAAGCCTGTGGTGTTTTGATAACGGCCAAGACCTTGTTGGCAAGCAGGACAAGTGGTCAATAATTTTGTGGTTTGTGGTTGATTATCAAGGTTTTTTAACAGCTCTTCTTGTTTGCGTTGCCGCACTTGGCTGGCGATGTCAGGCCGTGCCAGCGCAAACGTACCCGCTTCACCACAACAGCGGTCAGACAAGATCACAGGCGCGTTGAGCAGTGTTTGCCCCACTTTTACCCCCTCATAATGTTTCATCGGGTCATGGCAAGGGGCATGATAAAGATAACTTTGGTTATTTTTCGCCAAAGTCACGCCTTTTTCCATTAAATACTCATGAATATCCAATAAACGGCAATCGAGAAAAATTTGATCAAATTCATATTTGAGCAGTTGATCCATGCAAGTGCCGCAAGAGACCAACACGGTTTTGATGTTTAAATAATTCAAAGTGTGTGCCATGCGGTGAAATAAAATGCGGTTGGCTGTGCTGATTTGCTTGCCTTTTTGGCTGTCGCCGCTGGCTGTTTGCGGATAACCGCAACACAAATAATTGGGCGGTATCACCGTCTGCACCCCGATTTGATACAACATTGCCAACACGGATAAACCAATTTCGCTGAACAAGCGTTCAGAGCCACAGCCTGCAAAATAAAACACCGCTTCGCTGTGGTCATGCAATTGTTTGGGGTCGCGGATAATCGGGATTTTTTTATCGTCTTCCAAGCGCAACAGTGCGCGAAGGGGTTGTTTTTGCAAAAGTTTTGGCAACGGTTTGTCCACCCAATGAATCACTTGCACGCTGACTTTGGGGTAATGCACGGTGTTGGGCGGTTGCAGATTTTTCGGCGCAAAACGGTGTGCCAGCCGTTGCACCGCATAGCCACCGCGAATGCCCAACACATACGCCCATTGAATCAGCCATGCTTGTTTGATATTGAGAAACTGCATGGCCAATGAACCCGCCAAATTAAACCGCTTTTGTCCCAAGTTAGCCAAGATTTCACGAATTTTAACCGTCACATCGCCAAAATCAATGTTGACAGGACAAGGTTTTACGCAACGATGACACACGGTACAATGGTCGGCCACGTCGTTAAATTCGGTAAAATGGTTGAGCGCAATGCCTCGGCGGGTTTGCTCTTCGTACAACACCGCTTCAATCAACAGCCCTGCGGCCAAAATTTTATTGCGCGGTGAATACAATAAATTGGCACGCGGCACATGGGTGGTACACACCGATTTGCATTTGCCACAGCGCAAACAATTTTTAATCATGCCGTTTAAATCATCCAAATCAGTGGCTTCCAAAATCAACGCCTCTTGCGACAACAACCGCAAAGACGGCGTGTAAGCTTGGTCTAAACGGGTGCTGATTTGCAATTTACCGCGATTAAAATAATCATAAGGGTCAACCTTCTGTTTATATTGGGAAAAATCCAGTAATTTTTGTTTGTCCAAAAACTGAACTTTGGTCAAACCAATGCCGTGTTCCCCTGAAATCACCCCACCCAACGCCAAAGCCAAGCCAATCACCCGCGCAACAATTTTGTCCGCTTCGTGTAACATCTGATAATCATTGGAATTAACAGGGATATTGGTATGCACATTGCCATCGCCCGCGTGCATATGAATCGCCACAAACAAACGGCTGGTGCGAATTTTTTGGTGAATGCGGTCTAATTGCTGGCGAATTTGGGCAAATTCATGGCCTGCGAAAATGTCTTTTAGCGGCTTTTCGATGCTTTTACGGTAAGATAGCCGTAATTTACGCGATTGTAGCCGATTAAATAAATCAACATCGTGGTCTAATCGGCTCAAATGGTCTTCCCATTGCGTTTGGGTTTCATGCAACACGGACAAAGCACGTTGTTGTTTGTGGCCAAAAATGTCGGTGCCATCGTATTGTGCTTTATATTCGCTTAAATAGACATAAACAGCGGCCATAATCGCCAATTTGTTGCGAATTGAATATTCAATGTTGATGCGTTCAATGCCGTCGTTGTAATCGGCCAGCCGCGACAACGGAATCACCACATCTTCGTTGAGTTTGAACGCATTGGTGTGTGCGGCAATCGCCGCCGTGCGCGCCCGATCCGCCCAAAAACGTTGTTGAGCTTCTGCCGTGGTGGCGATAAACGCTTGGCCTTGGCGTTGCACGGTTTTTTCGACAATCACTTGTGCCGCGTTGTCCACTGCGGTTTCGTCATCGCCCACAATATCGGCCAACAACACCATGTTGGGCAAATGTTGTTGTTCGGCTTTGGTGCTGTAATTGATGGCGCGAATATAGCGTGCGTCCAAATGCTCTAAACCCGCCAATAACACGCCGTCATCGCGTTGGTTGAAGTAATCCACGGTTTCGACAATCGCAGGCACAGCTTGGCGCACTGAGCCAAAAAATTCCATGCACAGCGTGCGCCGATGGCGGTGTTTGCGATGCACAATGAACACGGCTGACGTGATTAAGCCGTCGCAACCTTCTTTTTGTACCGCAGGAATGGCGTGCAACACTTTATCGGTGACATCTTTGCCCAAACCCACTTTGCGCAAATCTTGGCCTTTGAGACGCAAAATCTGGGCATCCCCTTTTTTGTTCACACCATCCAGTGCATAAGTTTGCACCGAAAAAGTGACGGTTTCTTGAAGATGAATTTTGCCTAAGTTATGGTTTATGCGGGTGATTTCCAGCCAATCACCGTTGGCCATGAACAGCCGCCATGAAGCCAAGTTGTCCAACGTCGTTCCCCATAACACCGCTTTTTTGCCGCCTGCGTTCATCGCAATGTTGCCGCCGATGGTCGAGGCATCTTGTGATGTGGGGTCAACGGCGAAGACATAACCCGCACGCATGGCTTGTTCGCTGACTTGTTTGGTGATTGCGCCCGCGCCAACGCGAAGGGTTGGCACTGCTTGCGCCACCTCAGGCAAGTGGCGTAATTTGACCGTTTCTATAAAATCCAGTTTTTCGGTGTTGATGACCACGGTGTCCGCGCTCAATGGCACAGCCGCGCCCGTATAGCCTGTGCCACCACCGCGTGGAATCAAGGGCAGACCTTCTTCAATGCAGGCTTTGGCCAACAACGCCGCTTGTTGTTCGGTGTCGGGGGTTAAAACGGCCAGTGGGTATTCCACCCGCCAATCGGTGGCATCGGTGGCATGGGCAACACGGCTTACGCTGTCAAAGCAAATATTGGCTTTGCGGGTTAAAGGCTTGAGCTTGCGGCGCAGTTGTTGGCGCAGTTGTTGTTGACGCAATAAATTTTCGGTAAATTGATCGATCGCCACTTCAACCTGTTGAATGAACGCAATCGCTTGTTGGTTGTTGTTGGCGCGTGCCAAAACCAATGCAAGGCGGTCATGTAAACCCGCCAGCAACGCATCGCGCCGTGGGGCATTTTTCAATAAATCGTCTTGAATGAAGGGGTTGCGTTCGACTATCCACATGTCGCCTAAAATTTCAAACAACATTTTTGCCGAGCGTCCTGTTTCCCGTTGGTCACGCAAGGCTTGAATGCTTTGCCAGCCTGCATCATGCAGAAAACGTAAAATGATTTCTTTGTCGGAAAATGAGGTGTAGTTGTAGGGAATTTCACGAATTTTAGCCATATTTTGCCACTTGATGGTCAGCGTCGTTTTTTTTAAAAGGGCATTATACAATACTCTGCCCTTGGCTGTATCGGGCTGTTTGATGGGTTGGAAAACAAGCCTTATGTTATGATGGCGGTTGGCCAGCACACTGCGTTCACACTCACACCGTTGTCAATGAAAGGCGCTCACCCGATTGAAATCACAAAAAAGCCGACAATCTATTGAAAAATCAATGCCTATCAGGCAGAATAAACCGCTTTTGCTTAAACGGGTGTCCGTGATTTTATGGGTGATCGGTTTGTTGCTTTGGGGTTTGTTTGCGCTGTCTGCTCGGTTTTTGCGGGTGGTTTATGTGGATGTCTTTTTATATCAATCCAGTAGCGCACCTTATGTAGATAAGGTTGTCATTCAAGCGTTGCTTAAACAAGCGGTAAAAAGCCAACATTTTTTGATTTTAAACCCTCAATCACTGCAACAAGCGGTGTTGGCTTTGCCATGGGTTAAAGCGGTGGATGTTCAGTTTATTTGGCCTGATCGCTTGCGGGCAAAAATCACCGCACAAACAGCGTTGGCGCGTTATGCCCCGTTGTCAATGGTTGATGTGACTTCATGGCCTGTATCGGTTTTGGCCAAGCAGGTGACGGGTTTATTGAATGAAGAAGGGCGTTTATTTCAACCTGCCAAAAAAACGTATCCTGAAGGGGTCTTGTTGGTGGGGTCTTTGGGCAAAACACAGGCCATGCTGAGACAATACCAAGTTTATCAAGCATTATTAGACCCTTATCAGTTAAAATTGCAGGTGGTCTACTATGATGGCAATCACGCATGGCATCTGCGTTTATCACCAGCGGGCGACACAAGCGATGGGGTGTTGTTGCATTTGGGCCATGACACCAATGAACAAGGCTTGTTGCGTTTTGTCAAATTATACCAACGCTTATTGAAATCACGGTTTAATACAGTTGCCAGCGTTGATTTACGCTATCGCAATGGGGTTGCCGTGGCGTGGCAACAACCGCTTTCCCGCACAAACACCGCATATTAATGTAGAAAAATAATGGTGATAAGACTATCATAACTTTTCAGCAAAACAATATACCCTGTAAGTACACCCCGTTAAGGTGACAAATGGCAAAAGACAAAAACTTAATTGTAGGCTTGGATATTGGCACTTCTAAAATTGTTGCCATTGTTGGCGAAGTGGGTGACAACGGTGTTGAAGTCATTGGTTTAGGTCAACATCCCTCACGCGGTTTAAAAAAAGGCGTGGTGGTCAATATTGATTCTACAGTGCAATCCATTCAACGGGCGATTGAAGAAGCTGAACTGATGTCGGGTTGTGAAATCCATTCAGTGTATGCAGGCATTGCAGGCAATCATATTCGCAGCATGAATTCTCACGGCATTGTGGCCATTCGAGACAAAGAAGTCACCCAAGATGACGTTGACCGCGTGTTGGACGCGGCACGGGCGGTGGCCATTCCTGCGGATCAAAAAATCATTCATGTTTTGCCGCAAGAATATGTGATTGACAGCCAAGAAGGGGTGCGCGAACCGATCGGCATGGCGGGCATTCGTTTGGAAGCCAAAGTGCATATTGTCAGCGGCGCGGTCAGCGCGGCACAAAACATCATCAAATGCGTGCGCCTGTGTGGGCTGGAAGTCGATGAACTCATTTTAGAGCAACTGGCCTCCAGCGCGGCGGTGTTGACCGAAGATGAAAAAGATTTGGGCGTGTGTTTGGTTGACATCGGCGGCGGCACCACCGACATTGCCATTTTCACCGATGGCGCGATTCGTTATACCGCCGTGATTCCCGTGGCGGGCGACCAAGTGACCAACGACATCGCCGTGGCGATGCGCACCCCCACCCAATATGCTGAAGAAATTAAAATCAAATACGCTTGTGCATTGACCAAATTGGCCAATTCAGAGGAAATGATTGAAGTCCCCAGTGTCGGGGCGCGGCCACCGCGTTTATTGGCACGCCAAACCTTGGCCGATGTGGTCGAACCGCGTTATGAAGAGCTGTTTAATTTGGTGCAAGGCGTGATTCAACGCAGTGGTTATGAAGATTTAATCGCCGCAGGCATCGTTTTGACGGGCGGCAGTTCAAAAATGGATGGCGCGATTGAATTGGCCGAAGAAGTGTTTCAAATGCCTGTGCGCCGTGGTTATCCCAAACACGTCACGGGCTTAACCGATGTGGTGCGCAACCCCATCCATGCCACAGGTGTGGGTTTGCTGTTGTTTGGGTATCAGCACCAAAATCAACAAATTTATTATGACACCTTGCCTTCAGGCGGTTTGCAACAAGTATTTTCGCGGATGAAACACTGGTTTCAAGGCAATTTTTAGCAAGCCAAGAAGCTCAACGCGCACGCCAACCACCATTAAATGATCGTCATGGCTTAAGGCTACAATAATTTTTAATTATTAAACGCTCATGTATAATGTGTCCAGATACTATCTGGACATCTGGTTTATAAAATACATCATCCGTATTTGTTTTTATGCCACTGTTTGAGGTAGGAATCGGACGATGGCAAGTTCTTTGCCTAGAATTTCGGGTTATATCAGGGCAAGGACAACAGTAAAAATTGTTGAAACAATCACTTTGTGATGTGTTAAGCCCCATCCGTTCAATACCTTGCGCGGATGTACTTGTTGAGGAGGTTTTAAAGTGTTTGAGCTAATGGACACATACAGTCAAAATGCAGTGATTAAAGTCATTGGCGTAGGCGGTGGTGGTGGCAATGCTGTGGAACATATGTTGGCGGGCAGCATAGAAGGTGTGGAATTTATTGTGGCCAACACCGATGCACAAGCTTTGCGCAACTCCTCCGCCCGCACAGTGTTGCAATTAGGCACCGATGTCACCAAAGGTTTGGGTGCAGGTGCCAATCCTGAAGTCGGCCAACAAGCCGCGTTAGAAGACCGTGAACGCATCATGGGGGTGCTAGAAGGCACTGACATGGTGTTTATCACCGCAGGCATGGGCGGCGGTACAGGTACAGGCGCATCGCCTGTGGTGGCGCAAGTCGCCAAAGAATTGGGGGTATTGACCGTTGCCGTGGTGACCAAACCGTTTCCCTTTGAAGGACGCAAACGGATGGAAGTGGCCAATGCAGGCGTGCGAGAGCTGGGCGAACATGTCGATTCGTTGATTATCATCCCCAATGAAAAATTATTGCCTGTATTGGGGCGCGACACGTCGTTATTGGATGCTTTTAAAGCCGCCAACGATATTTTATACAGCGCGGTGCAAGGCATTTCTGAACTCATCACCCGCCCCGGATTAATCAATGTCGATTTTGCCGATGTCACCACCGTCATGCAGGAAATGGGCATGGCGATGATGGGAACGGGTACCGCCAGAGGTGAAGACCGCGCCCGCAAAGCAGCAGAACAAGCCATTTCCAGCCCATTGCTGGAAGACATTGATTTATCGGATGCGCGGGGTATTTTGGTCAACATGACCGCAGGTCTGGACATGACCATCGGCGAATTTGAAGAAATGGGCAAGGTGATTGAAGAATTTGCCTCTGATTCAGCCACCGTGGTTATCGGCTCAGTGATTGACCCTGAATTGCATGATGAAGTCAAAGTCACCGTGATTGCGACGGGGGTTACACAAACAGCCGCATCCAAAGCCGCGCAAGCCCGAACCCAAGAAAACACCAAAGTCACCCCCTTAAAAGACAAAAGGCCTCAACCTGTCAACCCAGTGGTAGAAGCCTTAGAAAAACCCGCAGAAAAAGTGGCCGATTATGCCACGTTGGAAACCTCGCCCCGTTTGCGTCAACACCGCAAACCCGTGATTGCGGAAAAAACCTTGCACACTGAAATTAAAGAAAGCAATGCGGATATCCTTGATATACCTGCATTTTTACGTCGCCAAGCTGATTAAGGGCTAAAAAAATGATAAAGCAGCGTACCCTAAAAAACGTGATTCGAGCCACGGGTGTTGGCTTACATACGGGCAAAAAAATCTTATTGACCTTGCGTCCTGCACCACCACACACAGGTATTGTATTTCAACGCACTGATTTGCCCGCACCCGTCAGCATCGTTGCGCGGGCTGAAAACGTAGGGGATACGCGGCTTTCAACCACTTTGGTTAAAAACGGGGTACGCATTTCTACCGTTGAACATTTGTTGTCCGCATTGGCTGGCTTGGGGATTGACAATGCGCAAGTTGAAGTCGATGCCGATGAAATCCCCATCATGGATGGCAGCGCAGGGCCTTTTGTGTTTTTAATTCAATCGGCGGGCATTGTCGAACAAAATGCGGCCAAAAAATTCATTCAAATTGAAACACCCGTGCAAGTGGAAGCGGGCGACAAGTGGGCGCGTTTTGAACCTTATCAAGGCTTTAAAGTCAGTTTTTCCATTGATTTCCCTCACCCTATTTTTAAACGCTCCAGCCAACACACCGAAATTGATTTTTCCCGCAGTTCTTTTATCAAAGAAATCAGCCGCGCCCGCACGTTTGGTTTTATGTATGAAATCGAACAGTTACGCGAAAACAACTTGGCTTTGGGCGGCACCTTGGATAACGCTGTGGTGATGGATGAATACCGCATTTTAAATGAAGAAGGTCTGCGTTATCAAGATGAGTTCGTGCGCCATAAAGTATTGGATGCCGTGGGTGATTTATATTTATTGGGCTACAGTTTAATCGGCGCATTCAAAGGCCACAAATCAGGCCATGAACTCAATAATTGTTTGTTACGCACGCTATTGGCGCAAAAATCGTGCTGGAAACTGGTCAGTTTTGAACAAGCAGAAGCCAGTCACCCTGTCGCAGCCTATTTACAACAACCCGTGTTTGCCGCTTAATCACCTGTTTTGGCGTGTTCGGCCAAACGTTGCAAAGCCGCTTTTAATTTAGCATCCGCCGTTGTTTGCGCAACTGATTCAATCAATTGAATATTATCCTTAGATATCTGCATTTTAGCCTGAACGGCTTTGGGTGTGGTCAACACAAAAGGACGCACTTTAATTTGAATTTGTACAATTTTCGGTAAACTTGTCCAATGTTGTTGCCATTGTTGTTGAATTTTTCCTGTCATAAAACGCAATTGCGTCACCCAAGCGGGGCTGTCCACATGCAAAATCAATACAGCTTGGTTAAAATTAGCCACTTTAACATGTTGATTTAACGGCATTGGCAACCATGATTGTAGCCAACGATTCAAGCCATTGAGATAACCACTGTACTGAGACAATTTGCCCAACTGCGTTGAGGCAGTACATAACGCGCTGAACTGTTTCATTGCCAAACCCCAAAACTTTAAGAGACCATTATGATAAAAAACCTGTTTACCAAATTATTTGGTAGTCGCAATCAACGTTTGTTGAAAAAGATCGGCAAAACCATCGAACAAATCAACGCCTTTGAGCCAGAAATCCAAACTTTAACCGATGCGGCCTTGGCAGAAAAAACCGTGATTTTTCGCCAACGCTTGGCCAATGGCGCAACCTTGGATGATATTTTACCCGAAGCTTTTGCGGTGGTGCGCGAAGCAGGCAAACGGGTGATGAACATGCGCCATTTTGACGTGCAATTAATCGGCGGCATCGTGTTGCATCAAGGCAAAATCTCCGAAATGCGCACAGGTGAAGGCAAAACCTTGGTAGCCACCTTGGCCGCCTATCTCAATGCGTTATCAGGCAAAAGTGTGCATGTCATCACCGTCAACGACTACTTGGCCAAACGCGATGCCGCATGGATGGGCAAAGTATACCAATTTTTAGGCATGACCGTTGGTGTGATTGTGGCCCATTTAAATTCACAACAACGCCGCACAGCGTATGCCGCCGACATCACCTACGGCACCAACAACGAATTTGGCTTTGACTATTTGCGCGACAACATGGCGTTTCGAGTGGAAGACCGCGTGCAACGTGAACTCAATTTTGCCATTGTCGATGAAGTTGACTCCATTTTAATTGACGAAGCGCGCACCCCGTTGATTATTTCAGGTCAAGCCGAAGATTCTTCAGAATTATATCGAAAAATCAACCAGTTGATTCCAAAACTCAAACGCCAAGCGCGCATGGCCGAAAAAGATGAAGAAGAATTGCCGGGCGATTATGCGCTAGATGAAAAAAACAAACAAGTCTATCTCAGTGACGAAGGTCACCAGCACATTGAAGAAATGCTGACCGCTGAAGGCTTATTGGCAGAAAATTCCAGTTTATACGACAACAACAACATCATCTTGATGCACCACGTCAACGCTGCCTTGCGCGCCCATGTCTTGTTCCAGCGCAACACCGATTACATCGTCAACGCTAAACAAGAAATCGTCATTGTCGATGAATTCACTGGCCGCACCATGGAAGGCCGCCGTTGGTCTGAAGGCCTACACCAAGCGATTGAAGCCAAAGAAAACGTACCCATCAACAGCGAAAGCCAAACCTTGGCTTCCATCACTTTTCAAAACTATTTCCGACTTTACCAAAAATTGGCCGGCATGACAGGCACGGCAGACACGGAAGCATTTGAATTTCAACAAATTTATGGCTTAGAAGTGGTGGTGATCCCCACCAATCAACCGATGGTGCGCGATGACCGTGGTGATTTAATCTATTTAACCGAAAAAGAAAAATACCAAGCGATTTTAGCCGACATCAAAGACTGTCAACAACGTGGCCAACCCGTGTTGGTTGGCACCGTGTCCATTGAAAATTCAGAACGCTTATCCCACATGCTCCAGCGCGAAAACATTCAACACCAAGTGTTGAACGCCAAATTCCACGCCCAAGAAGCGCAAATCGTTGCCCAAGCAGGCAGACCGGCAACCGTAACCATCGCCACCAACATGGCAGGACGCGGCACCGACATCGTGTTGGGCGGCAATGTCGATGCCGAAATCGCGGCTTTAGAAAACCCCAGCACAGAGCAAATTCAAACCCTGCGCGAACAAGGCAAACAACGCCACCAACAAGTTTTGGTTGCGGGCGGATTGCATATTGTTGGCACCGAACGCCATGAATCACGCCGCATCGACAACCAATTGCGCGGGCGTTCAGGTCGGCAAGGTGACCCCGGTTCCAGCCGTTTTTATTTGTCGCTGGAAGACAGCTTGATGCGCATTTTTGCCTCAGAGCGCATGGCAGGCCTGATGCAAAAACTCGGCATGGAAGAAGGCGAAGCGATTGAACACCCATGGGTGACCAAAGCGATTGAAAACGCCCAGCGCAAAGTGGAAGGCCGCAACTTTGATATTCGCAAACAATTGCTGGAATACGATAACGTTGCCAACGACCAGCGCAAAGTGATTTATCAACAACGGCGCGAATTGATGGAAGAAGAATCCGTGGCCGAAAGCATCGACAACATCCGCGAAGATGTGTTAAATGAAGTCATCAGCCCATTCATTCCGCCGCAAAGTCCTGATGAAATGTGGAAAATCAAAGCCTTGGAAGAAACGCTGGCCAAAGAGTATTTCCATGAATTACCGATTCAACAATGGTTAGACCAAGACCATGATTTGCATGAAGAAACGTTGCGTTCAAAAATCATTGAGGCTTTTAAAGCGGATTATCAAGAAAAAGAAGGCCAAATTGGCGAACAAGCGATGCGCCATTTTGAAAAAGCGGTGATGTTGCAATTGTTGGATAAACATTGGAAAGAGCATTTGGCCGCCATGGATTATTTGCGCCAAGGGATTCATTTACGCGGTTTTGCCCAAAAAAATCCAAAACAAGAATATAAACGCGAAGCATTTCAAATGTTTAGCCAGATGTTGGATTTATTCAAACAGGCGGTATTCTCCACCCTTCTCACCGAGCTGGCGCATTTTAAACAACAACAATTTGAACAAGAACTGCTGGCACACCAGCAAGCGCAACAAATGATGGACATGCAGTTTCAACATGCCCAAGCCAATGCCTTGGACCCACAAGGCGGCAAAGCTGAACCTGTGGTCACGCCACAAGATTTGGCTCATCCTGAAGGGGTTAAAATCAAGCCTTTTGTTAGAGAACTGCCCAAAGTGGGACGCAACGAGTCTTGCCCTTGCGGCTCAGGCAAAAAATACAAACAATGTTGCGGGCGTTTATAGATGAACATTTCAATCAACATTGAATAATCCCCATACAAGCCATAACTTGAACGACAGTTCAATCAATAAAAGGAAAGACCATGGCCTACAGTGACAAAGTATTAGACCACTACGACAATCCTCGCAACGTGGGTTCATTTGACGAGGCCGACCGCTCCGTTGGCACAGGCATGGTCGGTGCGCCCGCCTGTGGCGATGTCATGCGCTTACAAATCAAAGTCAACGACAAAGGCATCATTGAAGATGCCAAATTCAAGACGTATGGGTGCGGTAGTGCTATTGCTTCAAGTTCATTATTAACGGAATGGGTGCAAGGCAAAACCTTGGATCAAGCGTTAAAAATCAAAAACAAAGACATCGCCGAAGAGCTGGCTTTGCCGCCTGTAAAAATTCATTGCAGTGTGTTGGCCGAAGACAGCATCAAAGCGGCGATTGAAGATTACCAGAAAAAACAAGCGATGCAATCAGATAAAAGCTGATTTCACTCAATTGTTGGGTTGCGCCAAGACAATCACCCGTATAACCGCCAAGACGTTGTTTAAAATAGTGATTCAGGGTTAAACTGCTGAGCAACGCAAAACCCAAACCACAAAACAACAGCCACCACGGCAGAAAAAAAGCCAGCGGCAACAAACCGCTGGTCACATAACCGATTTGTTGGCCTGTGATTTTTTGCCCACTGCCCGCCATTTTACTGTGCTGGCCACAAATATAATCGCTGGCATAGAGCGGCCAAACCAAACAAAAGCGGCTGATGACGTGGCCTGCAATCATAATCCACGGCAAAACAGAGGGGTTTAAGGCCGAGAGCAACGAAAATTTAAGGCCAAGCAACAGACACAAGCCCAACACGCCGTAAGTGCCTAACCGCGAATCTTGCATGATGGCGAGTATTTGTTCTGGGCTGAAGCCGCCGCCAAAACCATCGCACACATCCGCCCAGCCATCTTCATGAAACCCACCTGTTAAAATAAGGCCGCTGGCCATGCTGAAAATGACCGCTGTGTTGTGGTCAAACAAGGCTGAAAAAATGATAAAAATCAACGCCGTCCACGCACCCACCCACCAACCCACCGCGCTTAAATACGGATAGGTTTGTGCCAGTTTGAAATCCTTAACCCAGCGGTCACAAGGCAAGCGGGTATAAAACGCCAGCGCGTGGCAAAAATGGCGCATTACACAGCAGGCTCTTGGGCAGATAAATGCCCGACATTCAATAAAAAACGATTATAAATCAATGATTTAAACAACGCATCATAAGCAGACCTTTGTTCCCTATCGTAGGGCAACAACGTGTTTAATTGCGCCAAATCTTCAATCCCATGCAATTGTGCCGTGATGTTGACAATATCGGTTTGCAAGGCCTGATAACGTTTGTCCCTATTGGGAAACAGGTTTGACAGCGCATTTAAAATTTTAAATCCATGGCTAAGATAAACCCGCGCGTGTTCATCGCCTTGTTGCGCTGCCCTGTGGTTTTGATAAATTTGCTGGATATGATATTGATAAATATATGAAAATAAAAATGCTTCATCGTGATCGCTGGGGGTGTGATAAGGTCTGTTGACCGCTTGCACAGGGGTTTGCAAACCCATCAGTTGATAACCGCGTTGGGCTTTGCTGGCGTTTTCCAACATCAGCGGCACCACTTCAATCAACTGCAACGCGGTTTGATATAAAAATATCGGTTGACCGTGTAACAATTCCAGCTCAACTTCGCAAATTGGGCTTTGCTGGTGTTGATAAGCGATGTGGCCTTGGTCTAAACACAGCTCCAATTTATCGCCGGTGTCATTTTGCAACTGCCATGTGGTGCGCTGAAAATGGGTGGTGAACAGCGGCTTAATTTGCTGGCGAATGCGCTCATCGGTTAATAAACCGCCCAACGCTTCTGGCTGAAAACTTTTAAAATTCAATTGGTTATTATCAATGGGGGTTTCCCATTCATGGCGTTGATGCAAACCCGCTTGGCATTGTCCCGCGCCTTTAATGGTTTGCACCCACAATGCACCTTTTTGTCTGACCCGCAATGCAATTTTATGCTGATATAACAAGGCGTTGTCGGTGTCGTAATAGGTGTTGAGCAAAAATTGTTGGGCGCGGGTGTTGGTTGCTTGTTGCAACAAGGGATGGGTTAAAAATTCAGCCACATCATCAGTTTGAATGGCCAGTTTAAGTTCGGTTTCAGTTGCCATGGTGAGTCCTTAAAGTCAGTTTATCGCGCAAGCCTGAATGGCGTTGTTGTTTTTGTTGCACGGTTTGTTCAATGATGTCCGCTTGGGCATAAATCAGCACCTGTTGTTTGGCGCGGCTGACAGCCGTATACAACAAAGCGCGGTTCAACAGCACACTGGGTTTATCTGCCAAAAACAGCAAAACCCGTTCAAATTCAGAACCTTGACTTTTGTGAATCGTCATCGCATAGGCGGTTTGATGTGTGGGCAAACGGTTGGGCGAAATCACGCGGATTTTCCCTTGGGCATCAGTGAAATATGCTTGCAACCGTTTTTGCGCGTCAGGCCAAATCAAGCCGATATCGCCGTTGAATAAATGCAAATTATAGTCATTTTCGGTGATCATCACAGGTCGACCACGGTACCAGCGCTGTTGTGGCCTAAGCTGTTGTGCCTGTTGTAAAATCATTTCGATGCGTTTATTCAAGGCAAAAACCCCTTGTTCACCATAGCGATAAGCACACAACACCCGAAATTGATTAAACGCCGCCAACGCCGCTTCAGGCTGGGTTTGTTGCAAATACGGCTGATAATACGCCAACAACACATCATCCATCGCGCCCCAATCGTTCAGCCAGCGCACTTGTGTTGAAGGCTTGAGGCAATTATGGGTCACCGCTTGACCATCACCTTGTTGAATCAAACGCACCAACAAACCAATGCCGCTGTCCGTGGCAAAACGATAACTTTTTTGCAACAACACAACATGATTTTGCAAACAATGGGCTGTGCCGCTCATCGCAGGCAAGGGCGTATAGTGGGCAATTTGCGCTTGAAAATCAGCGGAAAAACCCGTCTGCGCAGGGCATAAATCCGCCAACACATTGCCGCTTTCCACGGCGCTCAATTGGTCTTTATCACCCAATAAAATCAAGCGACACGATGGCGGCAAGGCACTGATGACCTGCGCCATCATCGCCACATCCACCATAGAGGCTTCATCAATCACCAACACATCCAAGGCCAGCAAATTATCGCGGTTAAAATGAAACTGTGGGCGATGCGGCTGAAAACCCAACAAACGGTGCAAAGTGCTGGCCGTTTGCGGCAACAATTTTTTCAGTTCATCATCAAAAGTTAAATGCTCAACCCCCTGTTGTACCGATTGTTGCAACCGATTGGCCGCTTTGCCCGTCGGCGCAGTCAACGCGATTTGCAACCGACGTTGGGCTTGGTGCAACAACAGCAATAAAATTTTAATCACCGTGGTGGTCTTGCCCACACCGGGGCCACCAGAAATGATCGCCACCGTTTTTAACACCGCCATCGCCGTCGCCACCGCCTGCCAATCGGTTTCTGGTTGTGGGGCAAACAATTGGCGCATCCCGTAGGCCATGCGGAGCGCATCAACGGCAACCGTGCGTTGGCTGGCTTGACGCAAATACAAGGCGATTTGATTTTCAAAATCCCAATAGCGCAACCAATACAAACGGCGGTTGTTTTCCAGCACCAACGGCCTTTTTTCGGGCAAACAGGTTTGTGACGGCACATTGACTTCAACCAACAACGCGCTTTGCTTTAACGCCGCCAACCACTCAGCCAACGGCGGCCATTCCCGCGCATTGTCACCTTCTTCACTGACATCTTGCGCAGGACACACCAAATCCAAACACACATGGCCTTGGCGCGTCCAATAATTGAGCAATTGCATCGCCAAGCCCACCTCAGCTTGCGATTCATGGGCGATGCGCATTAAAAATTTCGCCACTGTTTGATCCAGCGCATCAAACAGGGCATTATGGGGCAATGACAACGGTAACTCCTTGTTTAAGTTCGGTAAAACCATCTACAATGACCCAATCGCCTGCACGCAGTTCGCTGGCAATGGCAACGTGGTCACGGCCATAAAACAGCGGCTTTACGCGCATCAGTTGCGCTATTTTTTCAGCGTTGACCCGCCAAACATACACTGTATGGGTTTGATAACGCAATGCGGCCAACGGCACAGTGAGTGAAGGCGGCTGTTGTTGTGGCCAGTGTAGTTGCCCCAGTTGTCCCACAGGCAAGTGGCGATAGGCCGCAGGCAAGCGCAGTTCCACTCGTGCATAAGGGTTGAGTGCTTGCCCTTCGTTGATGAGAGCTATAATTGGGCTGGTAAATGATTGCTGATTGAACACCACGCGAACAGCTTGTGGGGTTTGCGTGCCAGTCAATGCCGTCAGCGGCAGTTGACAGCTTAAAAAGCGTGAATCCAAATTGGCCAAGGTCAACAGCACCTGTTCTTTGGCGATGTTTTCCCCCTGTGTCACCTTCAACGTTTGTATTTGTCCTGTAAATGGTGCGGTCACGGTCAATTTGGCCCAATCCGCGCTGGCCTGTTGTTTGGCTAACGTCGCCAATTTCAACGCCGTTTTCGCTTGGCTGATTTTGTCCGCGCTGACCCATTGGTTGTTTTCCAGTCCTTGTAAACGGCTCAAATCTTGTTGCGCTTGGGCTTGTTGTGCTTGTGCCTGCGCCAAAGCCAAGGCCCAATCAGGGTTGTTCAGCTCGAACAATTTTTGCCCTTTTTTGACCGTTTGCCCCGCTTGAAAATACACTTTGTTCACCGTGGCCGCCACCTGCGCCGACAATTGCGCACTTTGCTTGAGTTGAACATAAACAGGGTAAATTTTTTCCTCTGTCAACGCCGCTTGCGCCACTTTGGCCGCTTTGACCAACACAGGCAGGTCTTTGCCTTCGGCAACCGCCGTGGCCAAAACACCCGATAAAAACCCAACTAAAATTTTCATCGTCAAACCCGTTCAATCGCAAAACTTAAACACGGCTTAAGTTCATCCAAACCCAGTTTGAGCATCAATAACCTGTCCACACCCAAAGCCACCCCTGCGCAATCGGGCAACCCTGCGGCCAGAGCGGCCAGAAAATGTTCATCCAAAGGTAAAATAACTTGTTGATTTTGTTGACGTTTTTGTAAATCGACTTGAAAGCGGCGGCGTTGTTCATCGGCATCGCACAATTCATGAAAACCGTTGGCCAATTCTACCCCGTTGACATACACTTCAAAGCGTGAGGCCAAGGCGGGATTATCGGGCGATGAACGCGCCAACGCCGCTTGGCTCAAGGGATAATCATACACCATCAGCGGCGCGGCAAACCCCACAGCGGGTTCAATTTGTTGGCTGAACAAGGCTTGCAAGCAGGCATCGCGGCTTAAAGTTTCAACCGCATGAAAATGTTGTAATTTTTTTTGCAACACCGCCAGCGGCGCGGTCAGCGGGTCTATGGCCAAATGTTGTTGAAAAACAGATGTATAGCTGATTTTTTGTGCAGGCTCACAGCGCAAAACCGTCTGCAATAAATCGCTGACTTCCGCCATCAGTTGATGGTGATCAAAATCAAGGCGATACCATTCCAACAGACGAAATTCAGGGTTGTGCCAACGACCCGCTTCGTGGTCGCGGAACACAGTGCATATTTGATAAATTGAGCCACTGCCTGCGGCCAGCAAACGCTTCATCATCAGTTCGGGCGATGTGTGCAAATAAAAGCGGCCTGCGTGAACGCCGTGGCATTCGGTGGCCAAAGGTTCAATCATCGGCTCAGGCACAGCGGCACGCGACAAGGCAGGGGTTTCCACTTCCAGCACTTGCCGCTGGTGAAAAAACTGGCGAATTTGTGCCAACAGCGTTGCCCGCGCTTGCAATACCGCCAAGCGGGCATTGGGTTGCCAGTTCATGCCTGACCTCGCAACTGGCGCAACACGGGTTGGGTTTGGGGGCGCACACCGCGCCACAAAAAAAAGGATTCTGCCGCTTGTTCAACCAGCATCCCCAAACCATCAACCGCTTGAAATCGGTGTTGTTTCGCCCATGCGACAAAAGCGGTGTCATGCTGGCGGTTGTAGGCCATGTCGTAGGCCAGCGCGTCAGCGCGCGCAAGGTTGTCGGGCAGTGGCGGCACATCGCCGCTCAAACTGGTGGCCGTACCATTGATCATCAAATCAAAGCCTTGCCCTGCTAAATCAGCAAAACCACAGGCGTGAATGGGGGCCAAATCACTGAAATCTTGTGCCAAATCAACCGCTTTGCTGGGCGTGCGGTTGGCAAGTGTGATGCGGGCGGGCTTTTCGGCCAATAACGGGGCAAGCACGCCGCGCACCGCGCCCCCTGCGCCCAACAGCAAAATGTGTTTGTCGCGCAACGCATAACGCAGGTTTTGGCTTAAATCGCGCACCAAACCAACGCCATCGGTGTTGTCACCCATGCAATCTTTTTCATTAAAAATCAAGGTATTGACTGCCTTGGCGCGCTGGGCGCGCCCGCTGTGAGCTTGGGCAAAGTGATAGGCGGCGGTTTTTAACGGCACGGTGATGTTCAAGCCTTTGCCGCCTTGTTGTTGAAAAGCCTGTACTTTTTCAATAAATTCATTGGGTTGCACCAACTGAGCATGATAAGCCATGTTTTGTTGGGTTTGTTGGGCAAACGCTTGATGGCAAGCGGGGGATAGACTGTGGGCAATGGGTGCGCCAAAAACAGCATAATAATCCATAAAAAACAATCCTTTAGCTTGATGGTAAGCGGATATACAGGTGTTGTTCATTCATGCCAACTGTGGCATTGAGTTTTTCAGCCAAACCTTGCACAATCACCCAGCTCAAATCGTTGGCACTGATGGCTTGTTGTGGCGCACATTGTAACGTAAATTGATAATAACCGTCATGTTGTGACCAAGCAAAAGACAGGCTTGAATGGTGCGCTTGTTTGATTTGGCGTTTAATCAACAACGCCCACAGTTCTTCCAGCCACGGCGGGTAAACGTTGATTTGGGGCCAATTTTCTGCACAATGCACTTGGACAAGGTGTTGTTGTATCAGCAAAGCCATGCGGTTGTTGAGGAGGTGTTGCAGATGTTGGCCAACGTTGAGAGGACGCGCTTGTCTGGGTTGCTCTTGCGATAAATCAGCCAGCAACAACAACGCTTGCACCACATCGCTCATTTGGTGTTCGGCTTTGTTGAGTAAAGCCAACACTTCATTGATTTCTATAGCGTTGTGGCGATTGATAGCCTGTGACTGTTTTGGCTAAAG
>DYSU01000015.1:31421-33635 GCA_020726335.1 Thiomargarita sp.
GATGGCATGTGCCAACAGCTTGATTTCTTGGATTTTTGTGCTGGGGATGCGCAAAGAATAATTTTCATAATTCAATACATTATCTAATTGTGAATATAATTGTTGTAAAGGTTGTAAGGTTTTTTGGAGGTAAAAGGTGCCAAGAAACCATAAAAGCAACGTTGACAACAAACCAAAACCGATTAAATAGCCGTTAAAATCCGGAGACAATTGGTATTGCCAATATAAAGTGATGACTTTTTTGTGAAGGGTGATGCTGTTAAATGAATGTGCCGTTTGTTGACGAATTTGGCAAACCGAGTTGTTTTTTGGCGGCCAAATGCGTTGTTGGGTTAAATAATCATTGCGCAATGTCTGATTGGTCAGCTTGCTTGTGCTGGCAATCAAGCGGCTGTGGTCAAAATCATCGCCCACAAATAAACGCACTTCCAGCACAGCAGGTATTAATTGAAACAAACTGAGTTGTTGATTTAATTGATTTATTTTGCTATCATCAAAAAGTATTTGATTTTGATGGCTAAAATTACTTGACAATATATGCAAATGCTGGCATAAATGCGCACGGCTTTTTTGTTGTTGCCAATAGCTTGAACTCAGCAATGTGGTGGCTAAAATTAAACTTAAAAATAAAAATAAGCGTTTGAAATTTTTTTGTAAAGATGTCGTTGTCACAAACCACATAAATTAACCTAAGAACGTAGCCAAACACTGTATCACGCCATTTTCGCAATAGCGACCCGCCCTTTTACAAAAGGAATAGAATTGTTCTTAATATTATTATATAATGCGCAGTCTTTTTGATAGTGATAATGCCAAACAATAAGGAGTAATTTAAGAATGCGTCAGCCATTGGTCACAGGTAATTGGAAAATGAATGGCTCAAAACAGAGCATCGCCGATTTACTGGACGGTTTAAAACAAGGCGTGGGTGAAGTCAACAGTGCAGAACTGGCCGTTTGCCCGCCCGCGATTTATATACCACAAGTGGCTGACAGTTTGGCAAATACGCCCATCAAATGGGGCGGACAAAATTTATCCGTCGAAAATCAAGGCGCGTTTACGGGCGAAATTTCGGGCGATATGTTGACCGATTTCAATGCCCGTTATGTGATTGTTGGGCATTCTGAACGACGCAGTTTGTATGGTGAGACAGATACATTGGTGGCCGATAAAGTCGCCAAAGCCTTGGCTTGTGGCTTAACGCCCATTTTGTGTGTTGGCGAACTGTTGAGCGAGCGCGAAGCAGAGCAAACTGAAAGCGTGGTCAATCGGCAATTGGATGCTGTTGTGGCCAAAATTGGCATTGACACCATGGCGCAAGTGGTTGTTGCCTATGAACCTGTTTGGGCAATTGGCACGGGCAAAACCGCGACCCCCGAGCAAGCGCAAGATGTACATGCTTTTATTCGGCAACGTATTGCCGTGCAAAATGTCCAAGTGGCGGATGGTTTACGCATTCTATATGGCGGCAGTATGAAAGCTGACAATGCCGCTGATTTAATGGCTCAACCCGATATTGACGGTGGTTTAATCGGTGGGGCTTCATTAAAAGCGGTTGAATTTTTAGCAATTTGTAAAGCAGCAGGTTGATTATGCAAGACATTTTTCATATAGTCCATATCTTGGTTGCCGTGGGTTTGATTGGATTGATTCTGATTCAACACGGCAAAGGCGCGGACGCGGGGGCGGCATTTGGCAGTGGCGCATCTGCAACCGTGTTTGGTAGCCAAGGTTCAGCTTCGTTTTTAACCCGAACCACCGCCGTTTTGGCCACAGCGTTTTTTATTTCTTGTTTGGTTTTGGCTTATTTCAGTAGTCAAGTCAAGCAAGTCGATAGTGTGATGGAAACTGTTACCGTGCCTGCAATTGAAGAGAAAAAATCTGAATCTGATTTGCCTGTACTCAACAGTCACACCGCGCCCAGTGACTTACCCCAAGTTGATAAACCCGCAACCACACCCAAAGAGGCCTCAGCAACCACTGAAAAATCCCAAAGTGTAGAAGCACCTGTAGTAAAAA
Source organism: Thiomargarita sp. (assembly GCA_020726335.1). GTDB lineage: Bacteria > Pseudomonadota > Gammaproteobacteria > Beggiatoales > Beggiatoaceae > DYSU01. Next base: position 33,441 of record DYSU01000015.1, read on the forward strand.
CCCCTGTAGAAACTAACAAATAATGAGGAATCATCTTATGATGTGGCGTAATAGTTTAGCTTTGGCTTTATTTTTAGCATTAACCGCTTGCGATAACAACGCAGGCAACAATGAAGCAGCCGCGCCTGCTGAAAATGCTGCTGTAGAAGCCCCTGCAACCGAAGCACCAGAAGCCGCGCCTGCTGAAGAAGCCGC
>DYSU01000015.1:33735-42628 GCA_020726335.1 Thiomargarita sp.
CCTGCTGAAGCCGCACCTGCTGAAGCCGCACCTGCTAATCCGTAAAAAGGTTTGAATAATGTGGCGCGCATCTGTTTGCTTTGGTTTATTATTTGGGTTGATTGGCTGTGCCAACGTACCCGAAAATGCGAACTATGGTTGCGGTGCGCGTACATTATCGTGGGCTTTTGGTCCAAGTCAGCAATTGCCTTATATTGATGTCTGTTGGGCGGAATTAGAGGGCAAAGATTTGGTTCAAGCCTTTGATTTTGTTGCTATTTCTGGCTTAAATCCCGATACCAATATTCCCATTGACCCTGATAAAAATGGTGTTTCTGGTGATGGTCAATGGCAAAATAATAAAATTCATTGGGGTGGACAAGGTTGTCAACAATATGCCCGCCGTATCGCACAAAAGGGTTGCGCTCAATTTGGCAACAGCAACCGCAGTGCAGGTTGTGAATGGATTGCCGTTCAATTACAACCCAAAAGAAACATTAAACAAGCCTATGTCAGTTTAACCCCGATATGGCATGTACGTTTACCCGATGGACAGGAAACCGATTTACCCGGCAGCACTTTGGTGCCTGCATTTAAAGATTGTCATTAATCACTCTCAGGCATTGATGCTTGATGAATACCTTTGGCATTTACCTTGCCCAATCCACAATTTAAACAACTCATTCATAATCTGCTGGCCAGCTTGAGAGATTTATCCCCGATTGTGTTGGTTGTGGTCTTTTTTCAAGTCTTTGTATTACAAAAACCCATGCCCGATATGCTCAATTTAATTGAAGGGGTGGTTTTGGTCACTTTCGGTTTAACTTTATTCATTCAAGGGCTAGAAATCGGCTTGTTTCCCATTGGCGAAAACATGGCCTATGCTTTTGCGCGAAAAGGCAGTTTGATCTGGTTGTTGTTGTTCGCGTTTTGTCTGGGCTTTGGCACCACCGTGGCTGAACCTGCCTTGATTGCGGTCGCCGATGAAGCGGCCACGGTCGCCGCTGAAGGCCAAGTGATTGGCAACAGCTTTGAAGCCAAAGACCACTATGCCCAAGGCTTGCGTTATACGGTGGCGTTTTCTGTCGGTTTGTCGATTGTCATCGGCGTGATTCGTATCCTCAAAGGCTGGCCCATACATTATTTCATTACCGTCGGTTATCTATTGGTGGTTTTGACCACGATGATTGCCCCGGCGTGGATTATCGGCATTGCCTATGATTCGGGTGGCGTGACCACTTCCACCATCACCGTTCCTTTAGTGACCGCCTTGGGCATTGGCTTGGCCTCCAGCATCAAAGGCCGCAATCCGATGATTGACGGTTTTGGCTTAATCGCGTTTGCTTCATTGTTGCCCATCATTTTTGTCATGCTGTATGGGGTGTTGGTGCAATGAACACTTTTTTAGCCCTCTTGTTGCAAACCATTCTGGATATATTGCCGATTGTGGCCATCATTTTCGGTTTTCAATTGTTCGTCATTCGCAAACCCATTCCCAACCTCAAACACGTCATCATCGGCTTTTTTTATGTGTTGTTGGGTTTAACCTTGTTTTTGATGGGTTTAGAGCAAGCTTTGTTTCCGTTGGGCAAATTAATGGCGCAACAATTAACCGACCCTCATTTTATTTTTGCGGGCGCAACCGTTCCCAAAGTGATTGATTGGCTTGATTATTATTGGGTTTATTTGTTTGCCGCCGCCATTGGCTTTTCCACCACAATTGCCGAACCTTCTTTATTGGCAGTGGCCATGAAAGCCTGTGAAGTGTCAGGCGGCACGATCACGGTATGGGGTTTGCGTGTGGCTGTGGCAATCGGTGTTGCCCTTGGCATTGCCTTGGGTTCGTTTCGCATTGTCACAGGCACACCGCTACATTATTACATTATCACAGGCTATGTGATTGTTATTATTCAAACTTTATATGCACCACGCAGTATTGTCCCTTTGGCTTATGACTCGGGCGGGGTAACCACCTCAACGGTGACCGTGCCTTTGGTTGCGGCCTTGGGTTTGGGCTTGTCTGCCACCATTGACGGTCGAAGTCCATTATTGGATGGCTTTGGCTTGATCGCCTTTGCCAGTTTATTTCCCATCATTACCGTAATGGCCTACGCGCAGTTGTCTGCATTGCGCCATGAATGAGAAGAGGCACATGCACTTTAAATTATTGATAGCTTTGACTTATGAAGAAAAATCCGATGCCATCATGGCCGCTGCCCGCAAAGCGGGGGTGATGGGTGCGACTGTCATCAGCCATGCACGCGGCGAGGGTGTTAAACCGCAAAAAACTTTTTTTGGTTTGTCGCTGGAATCTCACCGCGATATGTTGATGTTTTTGGTTGAAGAGCATCTATCCCGCAGTGTGTTAGAAACCATCGCTGAAGTGGGCGATTTTAGCCAATCGGGCGGTGGCATTGCGTTTCAATTGGATGTTGAAGATGCTGTGGGGGTGGCCAAACAAATGAGCGAATTGACCCCGATTGTGGAGAACGAAATATGAGTGAACATGATCATGATTTAAAAATTAAAGTGGGCGATGTGATGAAAACCAAATTTGATATGATTGATGGCATGGCCACCATTCAAGATGCTTTGGCCGCCATGCGCCACACTGAAACCAAAATGCTTGTGGTCAAAAAGCAACACGAACATGATGAATGGGGCATATTGATGATTTCCGATGTTGCGCGACAAGTATTGGCCAAAGGTCGCGCTTTGGAGCGGGTCAATGTTTATGAAGTGATGACCAAACCTGTGTTGACTGTCAGCCCCGACATGAATATCCGCTATTGTGCGCGCTTGTTTGGCCGCTTCCACATTTCGCGCGCACCTGTGGTCAAAAACAACGAAGTCATTGGCATGGTCAGCCTTACGGATTTGGTGTTAAAAGGCATGGTACAAAACCCCGTCGCGCTCAATAAAAAATGATGGGCATTCCATTTGATGAACGGTCATTGCTGTCAGGTACAGGGCAAAGGATTCATGTTTGTGAACACCGACATCACAGCAATCAGCCCACCGTGGTGGCGCATTTCGGAGCATCAAATGCAGGATATTTTCTCATTTATCAATAAGTTACAACAGAATTTTGGGCATTTCCTGGCGTGGTTTGGTTTGCTGTTGGTATTGACCACGTTTGCAGTGGTGGTGTTGCGTTATGGTTTTAGCCTTGGCTGGGTGGCGATGCAAGAAAGCCTGACTTATTTGCACGTTATTTTGTTCATGGGCGGCATGGCTTATACCCTGCAACAGGATGAACATGTGCGGGTGGATATTTTTTATCATAAAGTTTCGCTCAAAGCGCGGGCATGGATTGATTTAATCGGCACTTTGGCTTTATTGTTGCCCATGTGTAGCGCAATTTTTTGGTTGAGTTGGCATGATGTGGTCAGTGCATGGGCTATCAAGGAAGGCTCTTTGGAAACAGGCGGCCTTCCTTGGTTGTATTTGCTCAAAACCATGGTGTTGCTGATGACCAGCTTATTGATTTTGCAAGGATTTAGCTTGGTTTACAGTAAAGTTACCGTCTTGAGCAAAGATTAATCACGGCCATCAACAACATCTACACCTTCGGGTGGTTCAAACTGAAACAAGGCTTTATCCAAGGATAAATTGGTTTGTAATGCAGAAAAATGAATCACCGTGCGTTGCCCCAAATTATCGGACAACTGCAATCGGTTCAATTGTTGTTGGCTAAAACTGAACACAATTTCTTCAAATTGGGCATTTTTGTCTTTCGGGGTCAGTTGAACTTGTTGTTGCGCGGGGGTATCGTTCAATACTTTAAGCGAAAAATATTTATCCAAATCAGCACTTTGCTCCAATAAAAAGGCAACAGGGCTGTTATGTAACGTTTCATCCAACGTTTTAATCGTCACCTGCGCTAAATCGGTTTCATAAATCCATACATAGCGACCATCGGCCACCAGCAGTTGTTGATAAGGTTTTTGATATTCCCAGCGAAATTGACGGGGCCGTTGGATGAAAAACTGCCCTGTGCTGGTTTCCAGCAGTTCATTTTGTTCGTCAAAACGCTGTTGTTGAAACTGCCCTGAAAACGTATTGAGTTTATTCAGAAATTCGCTTAAAACGTCATTGGCATGAACATTTTGCGCCAAAGTGGCCATCATTAAAACAACAGTAAACAGAATAGATTGCATAATTCACTCACATTATTGGGTTTTGCGTAAACCAATCGCCCCTTTTAAACGCGCACCCGTCAATTTAAGCCCTTGGGTTTTAGCCCCGACAAAATTGGCTTCGTATAAATTAGCACCGCGCAAATCAGCGTAACGTAAATCTGCACCACGAAAAATAGCTTGGTGTAAACTGGCATTGCGCAAACGTGCATAGCGTAAATTGGCACCGCGTAAATTGGTTTGCTTCATGCTGGCCAAGGTTAGGTTGGCCCGATAGAGTTTAGCATAACGCAAGCTGGCATTGTCCAGATGGGCTTTATATAAATTAGCGCGGCGCAAATCAGCACGCGCCAAGTTCAGACCACGCAAGTTGGCTCCGCGTAAATTGCAACGGGGACAGTTTTTTTGTTCTTTTAACCGTTTTAAATCTTTTGAATTATAAGCTTGAACCGATTGAAATATAAAATCAGGGCTTAAGAAACCAATAAATAAAAATAAAGCTAAAAAAACAATGACTTTTTGCATAACAGATTTTGATTTATATTGGGGTGGCTTGAACAAATAAATCCGCGTGCTTAATTCATCAGGGCTTTAATGGCACACGGGTTTATTTGCCAACTTTGTTACCAAAGGCGATTATTTTAACTTAAATCAAGCTAAAAATGAAAATTATAACAGTCAATGAATGCTAAGCTATTATTTTATTTAAAGAATAAATCATTTTTTTGTATTTCATCTTTGAGAGCCAGCAATACTTTATCCATTTCGGCTTGTATTTTTTTTAAACAGATTAATTGCTGTTTTTTGCTTTCACGCATGGTTTGTTCCATTTCTTGACATAAATTAGCCAAAACCAATGCACCAATTTGACAACATTCGCCTTTCATTTGATGCGCTTTACGCGCTAAAAAAACCATGTCATCATTGGCAACAGCCGTGGATAAAGCGTCAATCTGGGTTGGTGCGTAATTGATAAAATGCTCTAATACAATATCAATATTTTGGCCTAAAGCATCGTGTAATTTAGCCAATGTTACGCTATCCAGTGGACTCTTTGTTGCTTTATTTTTTTCTATCATAGCGTCTGTCTTTAGTGGGTTTATTAAGGCTGTTAGACACAAAGCTTAAACCATGCCAAATTATAATTACTCAATAATCTGGCCCGTGTTTACCTTTTTGGATTTTTGAAGAATATTCTCTAAAAGAATATTTTCATGCTATATTACGCCAACCATCGCCTTAATTGCAGTGAACAGAATGAAAAAAATCACGTATTTTACCTTATTTTCATTTATCTTAATGCTTTCTGCTGAAGTTTTATGGGCTGCAAATGAAAATCATATAAATCGTTTAAAAGAAACCAACCGTTGTCCACGTTGTAATTTATCCAATTTAGAAATCAAGCCCAACACCTTGTCTTTAGCTCGCGCTAAACTGCGCGGTGCTGATTTATCTTATGCCAAATTAAACCATATCAATTTCCGCAATGCGGATTTAACCTATGCCAATCTTAAAAGTGCGGAACTCAACAAAGCCAATTTACGCAGTGCCAAATTACGCGGGGCTAAATTACGCGGGGCTAAATTACGCGGGGCCAATTTGCGCGGGGCTGATTTGCGCGGCGCAGACCTAACGGGCGCAGATTTAACAGGGGCGCAACTAAAATCAGCCAAACTTAAAGGTGCGATTTTAGCCAACGCTCGCATGAAAGATGTCAAAGGCTATAACGAAACAGGAGAATAGCATGTTTGAAGCGGCAGAATTGGGACGTAAAATCAGCAAAGAAGATTTTATAGCCCAGTTGCCTGAATTAAGAACGCAATTATTACAGGCGCAATTTGCTTTAAGCCAAACCAACAGTTCTGTGATTATTCTCATCTCTGGCGTGGATGCCGCAGGGCGTGGTGAAGTGGTCAGCGTTCTCAACGAATGGTTAGATGCACGCGGGTTAGAAACCTTTTCCTTTGACCGCCACAGCGAAGAAACCAATGAACGTCCTTTTTATTGGAAATATTGGCGGTGTTTGCCTGCGCGTGGTCGCATTGGTATTTTCTTTGGTGCGTGGTATGTTGATCCCATTCGAGAAATGGCTTATCAAAACATCAGCACTTCGGTTATGGACGAAGGCTTAAACCGTATTCGCCGTTTTGAAACCATGTTGGTTGAAGATGACACCGTTATCATCAAATTTTGGCTCCATTTATCACATAAAAAACAAATTAAACGGCTCAAAGCGATGGAAAAAGACCCCAATGCCTTGCGTTGTGTCTCTGAACGTGATTGGAAACACGCTCATTTATATCAAGAATTTCAACAAGCTGCAGAACGCGCCATTCGCTACACTGACAGCGGCGTGTCTCCATGGTTTTTAGTTGAAGCCAGCGACAAACGTTATCGTGACTTAACGGTTGGCCGCACCGTATTAAATGCGATCAATCAATGCTTAACCCGCCAAGAACAAGCCAAAACGCTTCAATCGAACAGCGACAGCAACACCACATTTAATATCAGCCACAATGGCTTTGAAAAATCCCCCAAAGCGACGCTAACGGTATTAGACCATATGGACTTAACCCAACAATTAACCACAGAAGAATACAAAAACCAACTGAAAAAATACCAAGGCAAACTCAATCGCTTGGCATGGCAGGCGCACAAAGCCAAGCGTTCCACTGTTTTGGTGTTTGAAGGCGCAGACGCAGGCGGCAAAGGTGGCGCGATTCGGCGCATGACCCAAGCGATGGATGCGCGGCTGTATCGGGTTATTTCCACTGCCGCGCCGACAGATGAAGAACGGGCGCACCACTATTTGTGGCGATTTTGGCGGCATATTCCTTTGGCGGGCAATTTCACCCTTTATGACCGTTCATGGTACGGTCGGGTTTTGGTCGAACGGGTTGAAGGTTTTGCCCAAGAAAAAGAATGGAAACGTGCATTTTTAGAGATCAATAATTTTGAAGAACAACTGGTTGAACACGGCACTTTGGTGTTAAAATTTTGGTTGCACATCAGTCCAGAAGAGCAGTTGGCGCGCTTTAAAGCGCGGGAAGAAATTGCCCATAAACAACATAAAATCACCGAAGAAGATTGGCGCAACCGCGACCGCTGGCATGATTACAGTTTGGCGGTCAATGACATGGTGGCGCGTACCAGCACCCATTTTGCACCATGGACATTGGTGGCGGGCAATGACAAAAAATTTGCCCGCATCCAAATATTAAAAACCGTGTGCGAACACCTAGAGCGCACTTTAAAACAAGAGCCAGAACCCGCATGACAGTAAAATCAATCTCTCCCCAAACAGCTTGGCAACGATGCCAAGAAAATCCACGCACCTTGTTGATTGATGTGCGTTCCTCCATGGAATTTTTATTTGTCGGTCACCCTAAAACAGCCCTCAATATTGCGTGGATTGATGAACCTGATTGGGACATCAACCCCCATTTTGCCGCTGAAATCGCCCATGCGTGCCAAAACGACAAAACCCGTGAACTGATTTTAATCTGTCGCAGCGGCGTTCGTTCCTTGGAAGCGGGCAATTATTTATTGCGTCAAGGATTTTCTTGTATTTACAATGTGTTAGAAGGATTTGAAGGCGAATTAGATGATCAGCATCAACGCAGCACCGTTGGCGGTTGGCGATTCCATCAATTGCCTTGGGAACAATGTTAAATGCTGGCTGCGTATGGGTGGTGGTTTGCCGTTCAATTTTATTGATGGACTTGTTTTTGCCCGTCCTTTCATTTTGGAGTGTCTATCATTTTTTGCTCCGTTGTTATTTGATTAGATATTTGCAATTGGTTTTAACATCAAGCAAATCTATAAATTCGTCTTTATTAATTCTCTCATTGAGACCAATTTTAAATGTCGCATTATTTGAATAAAAAAAATCATAGTGATTTAAAGGATGTAAATGTTCTTCACCTTTTTCTTTAAACTTTTTGTGACTATCTTCGTCAAAATCATATCTTATATAACCATCTTCCATTAAAAGCAATTCTCTTAAAAATATCCAAAAGTTTTCATCGCATTCTTCTTCATAATTGCAAATCGGAGTAATAAAATTTAAGCTACATTTTTCTTTAAATTCATCACATTTAATTATCTGAAGTACTTTACCAATGAGCTGACTATTAACATTTATATCATTTTGAAAAGAAAACCTATGCTTTCCTTCTTCATCTAACTCATGAACTAAAAATGGGAATGAAATAGAAAAGTATTTATTTTCAGTGAAAAAAAACAATCTACTCATCTTACCAACATAAAGCACTATTTTTCCTACTATGTTATCTGTTTTAATAGTTGGATTAGTAAGTATATATCTAGTAGCTTCCATTAAAAGTTCAATAATATGAGCTTTGTTTTTTATTCTATATTTTGGAAAAAATTTATCTAAATATGCTTTATCTATATCAAATCTAAATTTTTTCATTTTTACAATACTGTTTATTAAATTGAATAAAATTGGCAATAGATTCTTTATTAAATTTATCTTCAATAGCATCAATAATCATTTTTTTTAATTTTTTTCTACATTTAGAATCAATCTTTAAATCATTGAAAATATATGTTAAAAAGTCATCATACGAGATGTTTGATTCTTCTCTAACTTTTACAATTGTACTTTTTATCTTTTCTTTTTCTTCATCTGTAGGTTCAATAGTTTTGATACATTTTTTTTCATTAATTATTTTTAAACCCTCTTGTTGTATTCTGATTGCTGTATCATTTTGTATTAGTAAGTAAGATTGAATAAATGACCTTGTTAGCAT
>DYSU01000050.1 GCA_020726335.1 Thiomargarita sp.
ACTGCGGATGAGGGTTAAATCAGCGTCTTTGTCGTAATATACATTCATGGACATGGGGTATTTCCTGAAAAGATAAAGTTAAAACCAGTGTGCTGGGTTTTGTCATGGCAACCCAGCAGGTCGTTAAACGTGCAAGCTGTTGTTGCCACGGGCAATGCCTGACACACCAGAGCGCACTGTTTCTAAAATTTTGCTGTGTTTGATGGCGGCGATAAACGCATCCAGTTTGTCGCCATGGCCGCTGAGTTCGACAATGTAGCTGGTGGCACACACGTCAATCACCCGTCCACGAAAAATATCAACCAACCGTTGCACTTCGTCTGATTCTTCAATGGTTTCGGTGCTGAGTTTAATCAACAACATTTCGCGCTCTAAATGTTTGCCTTCGGTTAAATCGACCAATTTGATCACATCAATTAACTTATTCAATTGTTTGATAATTTGTTCGATAATCGCATCGGAACCACGGGTAACCAGGGTCATGCGCGAAATGGTGGCATCTTCGGTTGGCGCGACGGTCAAGGATTCGATGTTGTAGCCGCGTGCCGAAAATAACCCTGCGATACGCGACAAGGCACCTGCTTCATTTTCAACTAAAATAGAAATTGTATGACGCATTAAATCAACTCCATTTCACGAATGGCTGGCATGGGCGATAAAATCATTTCGTTGTGGGCTTTGCCTGCGGCCACCATTGGATAGACATTTTCACTCGGGTCTACCCGAAAATCTAAAAACACCAAGCGGTTTTTGTTTTCAGCATAAAACGCTTGCTCTAATGCAGGCATTACATCGTGCGGTTTTTCTACGCAAATACCGACATGGCCATAACTTTCCGCCAGTTTGACAAAATCAGGCAAACTTTCAAAATAGGAGCAAGCATAACGTTTATCATAAAAAAATTCTTGCCATTGTCTGACCATGCCCATGTAGCCATTATTTAACGATATGATTTTTAAGGGTAAATGGTATTGTTTACAGGTGGCCAATTCTTGGCTACACATTTGAATACTGGATTCACCCGTGATGCAGGCGACGGTTTCTTGAGGAAAGGCCAGTTGCGCGCCAATCGCCGCAGGCAAGCCAAAACCCATGGTGCCTAAGCCACCTGAATTAATCCATTGGCGTGGACGGTTGAATTTATAATATTGCACCGCCCACATTTGATGCTGGCCTACATCTGAAGTGACGATCGCTTGGCCTTGGGTCACTTGATACAAGGCTTCAACCACCGCTTGTGGTTTGATTTTGTCTTCACCTTGGTGGTAGTGCAGGCAATTTTTTTCTTGCCAGTTTTCAATGGTGCGCCACCAATTGGCCAAATAGTGGGCATTGACTTTTTCGCTTGATTCACGAATGGCTTGGGTCATCTCTTGTAAAATCTGGCCTGCTGAACCCACGATAGGCACATCAGCAGTCACCGTTTTGGAGATGGATGACGGGTCAATGTCGATGTGAATGATTTTGGCGTAGGGACAGAATCTTTCTAAATCACCCGTCACCCGGTCATCAAACCGCGCACCGATGGCAATCAACACGTCACATTGGTGCATGGCCATGTTGGCTTCATAAGTGCCGTGCATACCCAACATGCCCAAAAATTGTTTGTCATTCGCGGGATAAGAGCCTAAACCCATTAAGGTTTGGGTGATGGGAAAACCCAATTCTTGCGTGAATTCAATTAGTTGCTCAGAACTGTTGTCCAACACCACACCGCCACCCGTGTAGATCACAGGCTTTTGCGCGGCAAAAATCAGTTCCAAAGCTTTTTGCATTTGGCGTTTGTTGCCTTTGAACACAGGTTTATAGGAACGAATATCAACGCTGTCGGGATAGATAAATTCGCATTTTTGCGCGGTCACATCTTTGGGAATGTCAATCACCACGGGGCCTGGGCGGCCTGTGGTGGCGATGAAAAAAGCTTTTTTGATGGTTTCGGCCAATTTGGTCACATCTTTGACCAGAAAATTGTGTTTGACGCAGGGACGGGTGATGCCCACTGCATCGACTTCTTGAAACGCATCGTTGCCAATCAAAGGACTGGCCACTTGGGCAGTGAACACCACCAATGGAATCGAATCCATAAACGCGGTGGCAATGCCTGTGACCGTGTTGGTCACGCCCGGCCCTGAAGTCACCAACACCACGCCGGGTTTTCCTGTGGCGCGGGCATAACCGTCAGCCGCATGGGCTGCCCCTTGTTCATGACGCACCGAAATGTGTTGCACTTTGTCTTGTCGGTAAATGGCATCATAAATATGCAAAGCTGCGCCACCAGGATAACCGAAAATATGAGTGACATTCTCCGTCGCCAAACAACGAAGAATAATATCAGCACCTGTTAAGATTTCAGTTTCATTTGCCACATTGGCTTCCTCATCAACTATACAACGAAATTGGACGCTCAAACTTACTGGGTTCTCGCCTTTAGGTCAAGTGGATATCGATACTTTTTATTTATAGGGGAGTAAAATCCGCAAGCATGACCGTTGGCCATTGGAAACCGCTCATTATATTAAACGCTTGATTTGAAATAAAGGGTTATTTTATTTGACGCAGGCCATTTGCTGTTGCAAGCAACGGTCGATAAGGTCAAATTGTAGCCAACTGATGGCTTCTTCATTCAGTTGCTGGCGCAACCACAGGCGATGAATTTGCCACACTTCCATTTTAGCCGCCAACAACGCATCTGTTTGCAAAGCGGCTGGAAAACCCAACAACTGGCTCAATTCAGCCAACAAATGCGCTTGCATGGGCAACTGCAATTGCAAGGCTAAATCGACATGTTGTTGCAACACCTGCATCGCGTGGTGGGTTGGCAACTGACCCGCATACAATAAATGCCGTTGGCGCAAAAATGCCCGCAACCACTGCGATTGCCAACTGACCAATGTCATTGAATGATCAAGTAAATAATAGAATTGCTGTAACAGGGTTTTTTCATCCGCTTGTTTGCTGTGAAACTGATAAACGGCCCAATCTTGGTTGATACAAACAGAAACTGTAATGATTTCAATCTGTTGCAGGTGCAGGGGCAATGTTTCAGTCAAATTATCCGCTTGATACAACCGTTGTTGCAACAACATCACCCGTTCAACATCTTTTGCGTTCAATCGAGCCATCTCATTCGCTTTACCATACAAGCGGCGACCATTTTTTGTATCGGCTTTCGTTTTTATCGTAAAAACCAAGGTATTCATATCATAAACCGTGGGCAGGGTGTTCAAGCAAAATCAGTTGTTGCGCCAAAATGGGTGGTTGTTGCCCTGTTGGCGCAATCAACAACACAGGGGTGGCCACTTGTATTTGCGCAAAAAAGACATCTGCGGATAATATCTTGTTTTCTATGGGTTTTTTCTCATTTTGTTGCATCCAACCGCCCAAGTTGGGTGGCAGATTGCTGATAAAATAGAGGGTCTGCGCATCCGTTTCAACCGCAATGCTCGCCAAATGCAAGCGTTGTCGCGTGCCATCCGTTTGAGTGACAGGCGCGAGCAAATAAAACAGGCTGTCGGTTGGCAAGCGTTGCAAGCGTGTAACATGCCATTGATTTTGTTCAAAAAAAGCCTGTAACAACAGTGTATCATTGACGGCCAATTGGGATAAATTGAAATCGCGCTGTTGTTGGGCATTGTCTTGGAATAAGGTGTTGAAATCCACCTTGAAATTTTGTCCCAGCAATTCAATGTGTTGCCCTTGAGGCAAATGGGTCAGCCGTGTTTGCAAATGCAACGCGGACAAGCGATGTGCATCGTGGCCACGGTCAAACCGAATTTCTTCCGCATACAAAATATTGTCATGACCCATTTGGCCTTGCACACTGAGCAACACCCCTTGTTGCACCTCGTTGGCCGTGCCTAAACCATAGCCCGTTGCCCGCTGTTGTTGCACGCTGACCCCGTTTAACACAAACTGATTGAATGAAACCGCGCTGACCAAGCCTTTGATGTTCACGGCTTGACCCACGGGCAATTGCCATGGATTGGTTTGCACCGAATCGACTTGCAAATGTTGCCCATGCAACCGACCCCGCAACACCACGGTTTCACCGTCGGCCAAGGGGGCATTGATCAAGGCCGAATGGCTCAAATCAACCTGTTGTTTGCCGATGAAAGCGGTGTGGTTGTGGGGATTGTAATCGTGCAACACACCGCGCAACAGCGGCGCATCGTCATTAACCAAGCTGATGCGGCTGGCTTGTAGCGAACCATCGACCATAGCAAAACCACTGATGGCCAAACCATCGCCCAAGCGCAATTGGCTTAACCCATTGAACCCTGCCAACACGGTCAAATCATTGCGCCACACGGTTTGATTTAACACCGTCAAACGGCCTTGTTCCAACTGCAAATCACTCAACGGGCCACGGATGTGGTCATCATAGGTGATGCGTTTGGCAACCCCTTGATTATTATCCACTTCGCCTTCAATTTTCACCACCATGCCCAAAGCCAATTGATCGACACCGGTGCGTTCATCATTGATAAACACGTCGCTGGTATCGGTGTTGTAGCGCACACCGTTGACATAAACGCTGCCAAACCCCGTGATTTCGCCAATGCTGGTCATGCCTGTGCCGCCGATGCCTCCATCGACCAATTCAAAACCCAGCTCACCGCTACAACCGCCGAGCATCCAAGTCAATATCAGCCCTATTTTTGCGTATTTAATCATCATCTTGCGCCATATTTTGTTCAAAAAAATAAATGCCAACACCTGCGTGTTTGCGCCCTGTGCCGCTGATTTTAGGGTTATTGTCACGGTCTTGTTGGCGCAACCATGCGTTGATTTCTTCCAATAATTGTTGGCCACGGCTGGCGGCCATTTGTTGCAAGGTGGGTAAAATTTCAGCGGGCAAATTGTCATAAGCCACTTTGCGCTGAAAATAGGCGGGCTGTTGTTGCAGGTTGTGATCAATGGTGTGCAGTAAAAACCCAACATCGGTGCCGAGAATGTGCAGTTTTTCCAATTCGCCTGTGTGCGGCACATAAGCGCGTTGCAATAGTTTTAAACGACCATCGTTCAAGCGTTCAATCGCACCAACGCGCAATAATTCATCCAAAATCGCCCGCACGGGCATGTCGCCGCTGTGTTTTTTAATCAAATTGGCAAAACTGGCGCCTTCACCTTCGGGCGGCAACAACGCAGGTTCACCCCAGCCATCTTGAAAACTGCGGTCGCTGACCCAGCCATGAATCACGCGCGCGGCGCGGTTGTAGTGCGAATGCAAAGGCTCATCATGGGTCAACAAGGGGTTTTGTTTAATCGCTTTGACTTCTTTACGCGACAAACCTGTCAAAACGGCGATGCGTGAATCGCTTTGTTTTTTGTTGGGCAAACTGAGATGGGCATCATGACTGGCCACTTCGACATAGACTTGTTTGACCACGGCGATAAAATCGGCACATGCCAGCCCGTTACGCAACACAATACGAATCAATGGCCGCAATAACCGTTGCAAAGCGGTGATGATGACCGTGGTTTTATCACGCATGGCTGATCTCGAAGGTAAAAACCTGCAAACTATATCGCATGGTTAAAAAATTTCAATGGCGGGATAATATGGGAAAAAAATCCTAAATTGATTATAGGTCACTTAATAAAATAGCGCAAATTGCATCAGTGGGTTTTGTGTATCAAAATATTTTTAAATTTGGTATTTTTTTCCCAAAATTATATGCTATACTGACATTGTCTTTTATTTTTATGTGAAAGGAATTTATGATGAAAACGTCTGCATTGATTATCGCCATCAGTTTGGCACTGAATACCGCCGCCATTGCAAAACCACACGACATGAAAGGTCATGGCGAATATGGCCGCAGTCCGTTGGCGCAAACTCAACTGAACACCTGTGAACCCGTGTTGAGTGAAGAAACCGCATTGAGCTTAACCGCCGTTGAACAACAGCATTTGGCTTATATGCGCGAAGAAGAAAAATTGGCGCGGGATGTTTATGTCTTTTTAGCCGACAAATGGCCCCAAGCCCCTGTGTTTGTCAACATTACCCGTTCAGAACAAGAACATATGAATACAATTAAACGTCTGTTGGATGCGGCACAGTTGGCAGATTCTGCCCACAGTGAAGCAGGCGTGTTCAATAACGGGGCGTTGCAAACTTTGTATAATGATTTGACTGTCCAAGGCAGTGCATCTTTGGCACAAGCGTATCAAGTGGGCGCATTGATTGAAGAAGTGGACATCGCCGATTTACAAACCGCGTTGACAGAAGTGGAAAACACTGCCGTGGTTGCCGTGTTTAATCAATTGATCAATGGTTCATACCATCATTTGCGCGCTTTTGTCGGCCAAATGGACGGCGATTACACGGCTCAAAAACTCAGCCCAGCGCAAGTTGACGGCATTTTGACAGGGGATGTGGCCGAACAAGGCCATCGCCACGGCATGGGCATGACGGCTGATGCCCGACCTGTCAACACTTCAGCCTGTTTTAATACGGAAATCCAAAGTGAATCAGGTGCGCAAGGCAACAATATTCAAGTTTCCAGCGGAGAAACTGTCAATATCGGCAGCACCATCACGCCCGCCAATGAAGACGTGGGTTTGGATGCTGACCTTGTGACCACGGTTGAATTCACGCCCAATGGCAGTAACCGCAGTCATCATTTCATGCGGGTTGAAGGTCAATGGCAAGCATGGGATGGCAATATGCACAGCCTCAAAGCTGACCGCGCCAAAGTCAAACTCAACCGCCAAGAAAATGTGCCTGTTTATCAAGGTGCGTTACCTGCGGGCGAATATGCCGTTTCTGTCGGCTATCGTTTGCAAAACGGCTCGTTGTTTTTTAATGCTGAAGACATCAGCTTGAGTGCGGAATAAACGAAAAAACCCCGTTTCGGCGGGGTTTGCTGTTTAGTGGCGATTAATGCGCCGCCCACTGCACATTGCTGAGGTCAATGCCCGCTCGGTACATATCCCAAAGCGGTGATAAATCACGCAATTTTTGAATTTTTTGCCGAATCAGCGGGATGATGTAATCAATTTCAGCTTCCGTGGTAAACCGCCCCAAAGTGAAGCGAATTGAACTGTGTGCCAGTTCATCATTGCGGCCAATGGCGCGCAACACATAAGACGGCTCTAAACTGGCTGAGGTGCAGGCCGAACCCGAGGACACCGCCAAATCTTTCAAGGCCATGATCAGCGATTCGCCTTCAACATAATTGAAACTCAAATTCAAATTGCCCGCAATGCGGTGGCTCAAATCGCCGTTGACATAGATTTCTTCTAAATCTTTCAGCCCATCCCAGAGTTTTTGCCGTAATTTGAGCAAATGGGCGTTGTCTTTTTCCATCTCCAGTTGAGCCAAACGAAAAGCTTCACCCATGCCAACGATTTGATGGGTGGCCAAAGTGCCAGAGCGCATACCGCGTTCATGGCCACCGCCGTGCATTTGCGCTTCCAGACGCACCCGTGGTTTGCGCCGAACATACAGCGCGCCGATGCCTTTGGGGCCATAAATTTTATGGGCAGAAAATGACATCAAATCCACTTTCAAGGTTTGCAAATCAATCGGCACTTTGCCCGCGCTTTGCGCCGCATCAACGTGAAATAAAATGTTGCGCGCCCGCGTCATTTCGCCAATGGCGGCGATGTCGGCAATCACGCCCAGTTCATTGTTGACTTGCATCAGGCTGACCAAAATGGTGTCATCGCGCATCGCCGACGCTAATTTATTCAGATCAATCAATCCGTTAGGCTCTGGGTCTAAATAAGTGACTTCAAAGCCTTCGCGCTCAAGTTGGCGACATGTGTCCAACACCGCTTTGTGTTCGGTTTTGCAAGTGATGAGGTGTTTGCCTTTTTTTTGATAAAAATGCGCCACGCCTTTGATGGCCAGATTATCGGATTCGGTCGCCCCTGAAGTCCACACAATTTCCTTGGGGTCGGCATTGACCAAATCAGCCACTTGTTGGCGCGCCCATTCCACCGCTTTGTCCGCCGCCCAACCAAAAGTATGGGAACGCGACGCAGGGTTGCCAAAAAAACCGTCAAGCGTGAGGTATTGCATCATTTTTTCGGCAACACGGGGGTCAACAGGGGTGGTGGCTGAATAATCAAGGTAAATGGGTAACTTCATGGTTTCATGTCCTATGGTCGGCTGTCCTGTTGCAAAATTTCGTTTTTACACACAAACAATTGGCCTGATTTTTCTCGTTGTTTGCGTCGTTTGACCAACTGCGCCAACGTGATGGATGACAAAAAGCGTTGCATTTGCAAGCTTAAATCTGTCCATAATTCATGGGTTAAGCATTCATGGTCGCCCATGCAATCTTGTTTGCCTTGGCAACGGCGGGCATCGACAATCTCATCCACCGCATTGATGACATTGGCAATATTGATGTTTTTTGGATGGTCAGCCAGTTGATAGCCGCCGCCCGGCCCTCGGGTGCTGCTGACCAATTGATGTTTGCGCAAGCGGGCAAACAATTGCTCCAAATAAGACAAGGAAATTTCTTGACGTTTGGAGATTTCAACCAAAGTAATCGGTCTTTCTTGTGCATTCAACGCCAAATCCAACATTGCAGTGACGGCGTAACGGCCTTTTGTGGTTAATCGCATAACAGTTCTCTTTGGTGATTTAAGTTTATCCATTAAAAACAACATTTAAAGTGTTGTTGGCTCTTTTTTTTCTAACTCACATGCTTCAAGTTTGGGCAGTTGTTCATCGGCAAATGCCATGTCCAAAGCGTGTAAACTGTGGCACATTGCATCCATACGTTTATCCATCAAATGAATGTGGTCTAGCATACAATCAATCGCATGGGCAACAGGGTCGGGCATGTCCGCTGTGGTGCCATAAGCGTTAAAACCGATTTTTGCCGCCGTTTGCTGGCGTTGGCTTTGCTTGTGTTTTTCAGCTTCGATAATTCGCCCCGGAATGCCGACAATGGTGGAATTGGGCGGGGCGGATTTGACCACCACCGCATTAGAACCCACCTTGCACCCTGAGCCAATGTCAATCGGCCCTAAAATCTTCGCACCCGCGCCCACCACCACGTTATCGCCCAAGGTCGGGTGACGTTTGCCTTTTTGCCACGACGTGCCGCCCAAAGTCACGCCGTGATACAGCGTGCAATCATCGCCAATCACCGTGGTTTCACCAATCACCACCCCCATGCCATGGTCAATAAAAAACCGTTTGCCAATTTGTGCAGCAGGATGAATTTCAATGCCCGTCAACCAACGCACCAACATCGACAACATCCGCGCCAGCCAATAAAACCGCCATGACCACAAGCGGTGGTTCAAACGATGCCACAACACCGCGTGAACCCCGGGATAAGTGGTTAAAATATCAAATGTATTGCGCGCCGCAGGGTCACGATCAAATACATGGGCGACATTTTCATGAAATTTTGTCCCAAGTCCCATCATCAATCGTCACGGGTGTCTAAACCATTTTTATGGACATGGTTGATGTCTTGCAACAAAACGCGAAACGGCAAAGCTTGGAGGTGATTTTTTTTAGCAATCCCCATAAAGGGTAAATCTTCATTGCCAAATTGATAACAGCCTTCTTTCATTGCGTTGGCCATGTTTTGTAAATGGCTTTCCAATTGCCCGATAAAGCCCATGGCTGTTTCCATGCCATCGCTTTCATATTCAATGGCATAGCGCAAATCTTGTACTTCAAACAAGGCTTGTTTAATCAAATCATAATAAGCTTGTGGGGTTTGGGGGTATTTTTTTTCTAATTTTCCAAAAGATAACGGGTTCATGGCGGGTTTACTCATCATTTTGCCAATGGATATTTTGTTGAAATCTGGGCGCAATCCGTGATTGATTTAATTGTCCGTTTTGATTGAAGAAAGTCAATTGACCTTGGGCATCACACAACCAAACTTCTTCGGCATGGTGGTTGAACAACAAGGCTTTTTTTTGCACTGTCGTTGCATCGGGCGCGGTTGAAGAAAAAAATTCAATACAAATGCACGGGGCAAACGGCACAGACTCAAAACCTTGCAATAACTGCAACTGGCCATCAGATAACCATGCCAAATCAATGGATTGCGCCCCAGCGGTTGAATCCATTTGTAGATCGGCCACAGCGCGCCCGCCGTATAAATTCTGCTCTAATTGCTGTTGTAAATAGGTCAAAAAATGCTTGTGGCTCAAAATGCTTCCTTTAATTGTTGTTTGGTCAACAAAAAAACCCCTTCGCCGCCGTTGGCAAAATCCAACCATAAAAAGGGCAGTTGGGGATAAGCGGCTTCCAATGCAACTTGGCTGGCACCGACTTCAACAATCAAAATCCCGTCATCGGTTAAATAATCGCTGGCCTGTTGTAAAATTTTACGCACAATGTCCAAACCATCATCGCCTGCGGCCAAACCCAACACAGGTTCGTGTTGATATTCCAGCGGCATTTCGGCCAAAGCCTTGGCATCGACATACGGTGGATTGCTAATCACCAGACTATAAGTGGTGTCTTTTAACCCAGAAAACAAGTCACCTTTTATCAAATTGACTTGATTTTGTAAATGGTATTTTTCTACATTCAATTGCGCCACTTGCAACGCATCATCGGAAATATCCACCGCATCAACCAACACATCCGGCAAATGCAATGCAATCGCCAGCGCGATACAACCGCTGCCCGTACCCAGCTCTAAAACGTGTTGAATCTCATCGCCTGCCAACCACGGGGCAAAACCGTTTTCAATCAATTCCGCCAACGGCGAACGCGGCACCAAAACCCGTTCATCCACATAAAATTCATGGCCTGCAAACCACGCATGATGGGTTAAATAAGCCAAAGGCAGGCGTTTTTCAATGCGCTGTTGCAATAAATTCAGCAAAAAATGTTTTTCATCGTGGGTGAGGTGAGCCGACCATAAATGTTCGGGTATGTCGTGCGGTAAATCCAAGGCATATAACAGCAATAAAACCGCTTCATCCAGCGCGTTGTCCGTGCCATGGCCAAAAAACAAACCGTGGGCATTGAATTGGCTGACGGCCCAACGCACATAATCGCGCAAAGTGGACAACTCATGCGCCAAAGATTCGATATGGATTTCAGATTTCATCGGGTGTCTTCTCCAGTGTTATGGAAACGGCACAATAACATTGCCCCAAGCATGGGGCAAGTTTTCAGGAAGAAGACGGGCTTTGAGGGGTCAGGATTAAATAAACCGCAGGAATCAACAACAAACTGACCGACAGCGAAAAGCCCAAACCCCAAATGAGGGTGATGGCCAAAGGTTGCAACATTTCTGTGCCTTCGCCCCAACCCAAAGCCAGCGGTGTCAAGCCAATCAACGTGCTGAGCGTGGTCATTAAAATCGGGCGCAAACGCAAACCAGCGGCGGTTAAAATCGCTACACGGCGCGGCAAGGTCTGTTGTTTGATGGTGTCAACCAACACCAAACTGTTGTTGACCACCATGCCAATCAACATAATCACCCCCAGCCACACGGGCATGGTCAAAGTCAAATCCAAAAAGCGAATACCCAAGGCCACGCCGATTAAACTGAACGGAATGCTGAACAAAATCACCAGCGGGTCACGCAACGACTCATATTGAATCGCCATCACCGCAAACACCAAAAACAACGCCAGCGCAATCAACATCTGGTGGGTGTTTTGCCCTTGGCGCAAAGTTTCGCTGATACCCGCATCATAATACACATAAGACGGCGGCACGATGCCCTGCAACACGCGCTGTGCCTCATCCAACACCTGTTTCAATGCCACACCCTCCACCAGCGACGCACTGACTTCAACATAACGTTGTTGTTTGTCGCGCAAAATAGCCACAGGCGCGGCCAGCCATTCAATTTGCGCCACATCGCCCAAACGCACCCATTCATTGCGGTTGTTTTGCAACCACAGTTGTGCCAAATCTTGCGTGCTAGACAAACTGCTGGGCAAAGCTTGCAATTTAATGGGTACACTGCGGCCATGTTCCAACACATCGCCCACTTGCTCTGGACGCAACAGCGGTTTCAGTTGGCGATGAATCGCATCCAAACTCAAACCCAGCGCGTTGGCTTGCCAGCGATTGACCACAATTTGCAATTCGGCGTGGTTGTCTTCATTGGAATGATGAACGTTACGCAACCCATTGACTTGATTCAGTTTATCAACAAATTGCTCGGCCAAATCGGTCAACACCGCCCTGTCTTTCCCTTGGATGCGCAGGCTAAAATCATCATCGCCGCGACTCAAACGAATGCCGCGAATGCCTTGCACCGACAAGCGCGCTTCAATCCCCACCCAATCCAGCGTGCGCAACGTTTTTTTCATCTTATCCATCCAAGCTTGGGCAGTGACAGCGCGCACCGCTTGGGGATGCAATTGCACGGTCAGACTGCTGCGGTGGCTGGCTTGCGATTGTGAACGGCCAAACAGCGAACCGCCCACCACACTGTACACCGAAGCGACTTCAGGTTGTTGGCGCAACAAGGCTTCAATCGAACGCACTGCATTGTCCATTTCAGTCAACGGCATCCCGACCGTGCCGCGTAGGCGCACTTCAACAACCCCTTCATCCATATTCGGCAGAAAGTCTTGTTTTTGTTGCCAAAACAACGGCGCGGTTTGGCTCAAGCCCAAGACAAACACCAGCACCACCCACCATGGCCGTTTCAAGGTCTGCGCCAACAGTCCAACATACGCCGTTCGCAACCCATTCATCACAGGTTGCGGACGTTGCGTTTGCGCGGGCATTTGTTTGGCCAGCGCAGGGGTCAGCGTCATCGCCACCAGCCACGCGGCCAAGCTGGCGGCGGCCAAGGTGAAAATCAGTTCACGAAACAACAGACCCACCAAACCGCTGATGAACAAAAACGGTAAAATGGCCGCCAAATTGGTGGCGGTTGAAGCGGTGATGGCGTTATTGACCTCTGCGGCGGCGCGTTTAATCGGCTGGCTGTGGCCTTGTTGAATTTGGCGCGTGATGTTCTCCAACATCACAATGCCGCTGTCAACCAACATCCCCATGCCCAAAGCCAAGCCGCCCAACGTCATGATATTTAAGCTTAAATCAGCCGCCGCCATTAAAATAAACGTCAACGCCAACGCCAGCGGCAAGGCCACGCCGATGATGAGCGTCGGCAACCAATGACCCAAAAACAAATACACCATCAACATCGCCAATGCCGCGCCGCTGAACATCGCCCATTGCGCGTTGTTCACCGCGTGATGGACATAGGTCGCTTGGTTTTTCACAGGATTGACTTGAATATCGGCGGGAATCATGTTTTTTTGTTTGAGCCAAGCGAGCTGATGCAAGACACGCTCAACCACCGCCACCGTGTTGGCCGTCGGTTGTTTTTGGATGGCGAGATTGATGCCTTGAATGCCATTGAAACGCACGTTGACTTGCGGCACACTGTGGTGGTCGATGATGTTGGCGACATCGGCCAAATACACCACTGATTGCGTGGTTTTTACGGGCAAGCGGATGGGCAGTTGTTTGAGTTCCTCCACCGTTTGCCAGCGACCGACCAAACGGACGGGCAAACTGGCGGGGTCACTGTGCAACAAACCCAAGCCATGGTCTTGATT
This sequence comes from Thiomargarita sp., assembly GCA_020726335.1. Taxonomy (GTDB): domain Bacteria; phylum Pseudomonadota; class Gammaproteobacteria; order Beggiatoales; family Beggiatoaceae; genus DYSU01. Next base: position 13,531 of record DYSU01000050.1, read on the forward strand.
TTCCTGCTCAATGGCATAGGCCAATTGATCAATTCGCAAACCCATGGCATATAAGCGCAATAAATCGGGAAAAATTTGAATTTCGCGCACCACGTCGCCGCCGATTTCCACCGCCGCCACGCCCGTCAAACCGACCAGCCACGGGCTGAGTTGTTCCCTTACCCATTCGCTTGTGTCTGCCAAACTGCGTTGAGGCGAATGCACCACCAATTCCAGCACCGCCGTTTGCGCGGGGTCACGTTTATAAATGGTGGGCGGGTCAATGTCGCGGGGCAAAAAGCGTTTGGCGCGGTCGAGGCGGGTGCTGGCATCGCGCAACGCCAAATCAATGTCTGTGCCATAGGGAAAACCCAGATTGACCGTACTACGCCCTTCAGTGGTTTCTGATTCAACGCTGATGGCGTTTTCGGTCACGCCCAGTTGTTCTTCCAGCAAACGGGTGACCTTCTCTTCCATCACCGAGGCAGGCACGCCCGCATCGGTGACCCGCACCCGAATTTCCGGATAAATCAGGTGTGGCAACAGATTGATGCCCAACTGCTTGAGCGCGAACCAGCCCAACACCCACACTGCCAACATCATCATGCTGATGCCCACAGGATGCGCCGCTGACCACAGCGTTAAAGCCATCGCAGGGCTGGTTGATCGGCGCATCAAGTCACACTTTTACACCAATTAATCATGTTAGATAAATACTAGACTTCTTGCAAAACTCAATTTACAATCCCATTTTTCTATCAAAATTAATCATTCCACAAATAAGATTTGTTCTTAGATTATATTCTTTACATCTATTACGATATTTTTGTTTAAGTATTTGGAATGTCTTTATTTTTGCATTGATATGTTCGATAAAAAAAGTTCGATATTCTCTATAATATTCAAGCATAAACAATACGCTGTCTTCTTCACATAATTTAGGTTTTCTACCGCCTATCTTATGTACTTTTTTTCTTTCTTGTTAAGTTTCTCGTTTAACACCAACAAGTCTTTTAAAAGTCGCTTCACTCAGGTTTT
>DYSU01000079.1 GCA_020726335.1 Thiomargarita sp.
CATGTCCATGAATGTATATTACGACAAAGACGCTGATTTAACCCTCATCCGCAGTAAAAAAGTCACCATCGTGGGTTATGGTTCACAAGGCCACGCCCACGCCAACAACCTCAAAGATTCAGGCGTTGCCGTCACCGTTGGCCTGCGCCCCAATTCGCCTTCCGCCATCAAAGCCACCAATGCGGGTTTAACCGTCAAACCGATGGCCGAAGCCGTGGCCGAAGCCGATGTGGTCATGATTTTAGCCCCTGATGAACACCAAGCCAAACTTTATCGTGACGTGCTAGCCCCCAACATCAAACAAGGCGCAACCTTGGCTTTTGCCCACGGCTTCAACATTCATTTTGGTCAAATCGAACCGCGTGAAGATTTAGATGTCATCATGATTGCCCCCAAAGGCCCGGGGCATTTGGTGCGTTCCACCTACACCCAAGGCGGTGGCGTACCCAGTTTGATTGCAGTGCATCAAGATGCGTCAGGCGCGGCCAAAGAGCTGGCTTTGTCCTATGCTTCTGCCAACGGCGGCGGTCGCGCAGGCATCATTGAAACCACGTTCCGCGATGAAACTGAAACCGATTTATTTGGCGAACAAGTGGTGTTATGTGGCGGCACCACCGCCTTGGTGCAAGCGGGTTTTGAAACCTTGGTTGAAGCAGGCTATGCCCCTGAAATGGCTTATTTTGAATGCTTGCACGAACTCAAATTGATTGTGGATTTAATGTACGAAGGCGGCATTGCCAACATGCGTTATTCCATCTCCAACACCGCAGAATACGGCGACATCACCCGTGGGCCACGCATCATCACCGCAGAAACCAAGGCGGAAATGGGGCGCATCCTTAAAGAAATTCAAAATGGCGAATTTGCACGTGAATTTATCCTTGAAAATCAAGCAGGTGCGGCCACTCTAAAAGCCAAACGCCGTTTGGGTCGTGAACACCCAATCGAAACAGTGGGTGCAAAACTGCGCGACATGATGCCATGGATTAAAGCCAACAAAATCGTTGACCGCAGCAAAAACTAAAGCTCCCGTCGGGTTGAAAACACAACTCGACTGCGTAGACAACCTTATAAAAGTTATCTATTTGATGTGGAGTTGTTTATTGTGGCCATGAATGATGAAAAAACTGACCACGCGGGTGGTCAATGCGTTCAAACGTGTGCGCCCCAAAAAAATCGCGCTGGGCTTGGAGCAAATTGGCAGGCGATTGGGCGCATCGATAGCCATCAAAAAAGCTCAAAGCCGCCATCATCGCAGGCAAGGCAATGCCTTGTTCAATCCCCAGTTGACAGGTTTGTCGCCAGCCTGTTTGGTTTTGTAAAATGGCCTGCTGGAAAAAATCAGCCAACAATAAATTAGATAAATCAGGTTGTTGGCTAAAAGCTTGTTTGATTTGGCCTAAAAACTGACTGCGAATAATACAGCCACCGCGCCACATCAGGGCGATGTTCCCATAATCCAATTGCCAATGGTATTCTTTGGCCGCTTGGCGCAACAGCATAAAACCTTGGGCATAAGAAACGATTTTGGCCGCATACAGCGCATTTTGAATCGCACCAATGGCGGGTTTTTTATCGCCATCAAAGGCTGGAACTTGGGCAGGGAAACAGCGGGCGGCGGTTTCGCGTTCCGTTTTTAACGCAGATAAATAACGGCTGAACACCGACTCATTGATTAAGGTCAGCGGCACACCCAATGCCAATGCCGCTTGTGAAGTCCATTGGCCTGTGCCTTTTTGTCCCGCGCTGTCGAGAATTTTATCCAACAACGGCGCGCCATCGTCATCTTTGACGGTCAAAATTTTTGCAGTGATTTCAATTAGATAAGAGTCTAACGCCCCTTGATTCCACTCGGCGAAAATGGCTTGAATCTCATCGACCGACAAACCCAAGGCAAACCGCAACAATTGATAAGCTTCTCCAATCAACTGCATGTCGCCGTATTCAATGCCGTTATGCACCATTTTGACAAAATGCCCCGCGCCGTTTTCCCCCACCCATTGGCAACAAGGCGCGCCCTCGACGTGGGCGGCGATGGTTTGCCATAAATTTTGTACCAAAGGCCACGCGGCCACATGGCCACCCGGCATGACCGATGGGCCAAACCGCGCCCCTGTTTCGCCGCCTGAAACCCCCACGCCCAGATAATACACACCTTGCGCGGCCAATTGTTGTGTGCGCCGCTCGGTGTCCAAATAATGCGAATTGCCGCCATCCATGATCACATCGCCTGCATCCAACAAGGGCAATAATTGCGCAAGCAAGGCATCCACTGCCGCGCCTGCTTTGACCATCAATAAAATTTTGTGCGGTTTAGCCAAAGAAGCCAGCAACGCAGGCAAATCATAGACCGCAGTGATGGCCGTGTTTTTTGCCGCTGTGATAAACGCATGGGTTTTGCTGGCGGTGCGGTTATACACCACCAATTTAAAGCCGTGGTCATTGAAATTTAAGGCTAAATTTTCGCCCATCACGCCCAAACCGATGAGGCCTAAGTCTGCTGTGTTGTTTGCCATGATCATGATCCTGATAAAAACGGGTGAGACAAGATTAACAGGATTGATAGAATTGACAAGAGGCAACAGGATGTGGCCAATGATTTTGGCTACAGCACTCAAACAAGGGCTGAAAATCAGACCCACAACAGTTGAAATACATTTTTTGCCTGTTTTTTGAATGCTGTTATAATGACGGGCAGATATTTTTCTAAAAATAC
>DYSU01000080.1 GCA_020726335.1 Thiomargarita sp.
TAAAGTTGTCTTATTATCTCTTCTGGATTTGATTTTGATGGAGAATAAACTTGAACCTCTTTTTCTCTTACTAAACATTTTAAATAATATTTACCCTCTTTTTTAACTAGATTTTGGTTTAGAGTGTTGATGTAGTCAGTTTTAAATAGTTTTAAATCTTGCGAATTTGATTTGAGTATTTCATCTATGGTCATTATTGTACCTTTTATGATTTTGGCGAATACGCCTATTGGCTGGTGCATCCTGTCGGACATTGGTCGATATTTTATCATTTAAATGAACGACAATACAGCCACCCCGCCATGTTCAATTTTGACCAACCCACACAGGTGACAATCTTCCCTGATTTGTATATTGATTGGGCAACCGTCATCGAAAAACAGCCTTAGCGGACACAAGCAAAGCGGGGTCAATAACCCGTGCTTCTTTTCCCGCCAAAAAATAAGGCTTATAATGGAGCCACATTTTTAATCAAGGGTATCTATTATGTTAAATCCAGAATTAGAAAAAATCATGCAAGCGCGTCATCACAACCCCTTCGCTGTGTTGGGGCGACAAGTGGCGGGCAATGATTGCGAAGTCACGGTGTATTTGCCCTATGCCCAATCGGTCACTTTGGCCGACAACGATTTGCCGATGCAACGCATTCCCCAGACCGATTTTTTTGAATGGTATGGCGATAAAGACCAAGTGCCAGCGCATTACCGCTTGCGTTGGCTGGATTGCGACCAACAAGAACACAGGGGTTATGACCCCTATTGTTTTCCCCCATTGCTCAAAGCGTTTGATTTGCATTTGTTCAACCAAGGCAAACACTGGCATATTTACAATCACTTAGGCGCGCATATCCGAGAAATCAACGACATCAAAGGGGTGTTGTTTGCGGTGTGGGCGCCCAATGCCGAGCGGGTCAGCGTGGTCGGCGATTTCAACCGTTGGGATGGCCGTTGCCATCCGATGCGCGTGCATGGCGGCTCTGGGGTGTGGGAATTGTTCATTCCCAGTTTGGCGGCTGAACAATTGTATAAATTTGAAATTCGCAACCGCAACAGCGGTGAAATTTTCGTTAAATCAGACCCTTACGCCAGATTCGCCGAAAAACGCCCCAACACCTCATCCATTGTCACTGAGCCGAGTGCTTATGTTTGGCAGGATGAACCATGGCTGGCGCAACGGACGCAACACGATTGCTTGCACCAACCGATGTCGGTTTATGAAGTGCATTTGGGTTCATGGCAACGCGATGAACAAGGGCAATTTCTCAATTACCGCGAATTGGCGCACCGTTTGGTGGCTTATGTTCAAACCATGGGGTTCAGCTATATCGAATTGTTGCCCATCAGCGAACACCCGTTGGATGAATCGTGGGGCTATCAAACCACGGGCTATTTTTCGCCCACCAGCCGCTTTGGCACGCCCGATGATTTGCGCTATTTTGTCGATTATTGCCACCAATACAACATAGGCGTGTTGCTTGATTGGGTGCCTGCGCATTTTCCAAAAGACCAACACGGTTTGGCGCGGTTTGATGGCAGTGCGTTGTATGAACACGTCGACCCACGCAAAGGCGAGCATTTGGATTGGTCAACTTTGATTTACAACTATGAACGCCACGAAGTGAAAAACTTTTTATTGGCCAATGCGTTGTATTGGTTGGATTTATTCCATTTCGACGGTTTGCGCGTCGATGCCGTGGCCTCAATGTTGTATTTGGATTATTCGCGTGAAGAGTGGATTCCCAATAAATACGGTGGCCGTGAAAATTTAGAAGCCATCGCTTTTTTCCGTGAACTCAACGAGGTGGCGCATAAACAATACCCCGGCACCGTCATCATGGCGGAAGAATCCACCTCTTGGCCGCAAGTAACCCGTCCGACATGGTTGGGGGGCTTGGGTTTTAGCATGAAATGGAACATGGGCTGGATGAATGACACTTTATCCTATATGCAACATGACCCGATTTACCGTAAATACCATCACGAATCTTTAAGTTTCAGTATGTTATATGCGTTTACTGAAAACTTTATCCTGCCGTTTTCTCACGATGAAGTGGTGCATGGCAAAGGTTCAATGCTCAATAAAATGCCGGGCGATGAATGGCAAAAATTTGCCAATTTGCGTTTGCTTTACAGCTATATGTTCACCCATCCGGGCAAAAAACTGCTGTTTATGGGGACTGAATTTGCCCAAGGCAGTGAATGGGATTGTAGCCGTAGTTTGGATTGGTATGTGCTTAATTATCCCGCACATCAAGGGGTTAAACGCTTGGTCGCTGATTTAAACCATTTGTACCATCAAACCCCCGCGTTGTATCACCATGAATTTGAATGGCAAGGGTTTGATTGGATTGATTGCCACGATGCTGAACAATCGGTTCTCAGCTATGTTCGTAAAACCGATGATAATTTTGTGGTGGTGTTGCTCAATTTCACCCCCGCGCCACGCCATGATTATCGCATTGGCGTGCCGCAAGCAGGTGAATATGTTGAAATTTTTAACAGCGATTCAGGTTATTACGGCGGCAGTAATTTAGGCAACGGCGGCACCGCGTTAATCAGCGAAGCCCAACCGTGGATGAACAAAGACCATTCTTTGACCATCAGTTTACCGCCGTTGGCCGGCATTGTTTTACAATTAAAAACAATGACCTATGTCTAACTTGCACACCATTTCATAAATCCTCATTCCCGAATTTGGCTGGTTTGGCAATCT
>DYSU01000016.1 GCA_020726335.1 Thiomargarita sp.
AGAAGAAGGCCATTGCGCGTGCGTTGTTGGCTATTTTGGATATTGAAACCCTTGCTTTGAAAACAGGTTTATCAATCGCTGAAGTAGAACAATTGGCACAATCGCATCATTGACATCTTCCCCGCCCTCCACTTCACGGTTGCCAACTTATGCTGGGAAGGGCGAGGATTCCATATGTGGGTTATTCCACCATCCGTTGAATCAGTTGGTGCAATACGTCATCAGCGTGGTCGTTGTCCACTTGGCAGGTGCCTGCATTGGCGTGGCCGCCGCCACCGTATTTCAACATCAGTTCGCCGATGTTGATCGGGGAATCTTTGCGCAAAATGGATTTGCCCACAGCCAGCACGGTGTTTTGTTTTTTTAAACCCCACAGCACATGAATGGAAATATTGCATTGGGGATAGAGGGCATAAATCATGAAACGGTTGGAGACATAAAGGGTGTCTTGGTTACGAAAATCAATAACCACTAAATTATCATGAACTTGGGCGCATTGTTCCATTTGGTCTAGCGATTTTTTTTGTTGCTCAAAAAATAAATCCACCCGCTCACGCACATCAGGGATGTCGAGAATTTCATCCACTGTGTGATTTGTGCAATAATCAATCAATATCATCATCAATTCATAATTGGAAATGCGAAAATGATTGAATCGCCCCAAGCCTGTGCGGGCATCCATCAAATAGTTGAGTAAAGCCCAAGCTTTGGGAAATAAGATTTCTTCGCGGCTGAAATTGGCAGAATCGCCTTTATCGACTGCCAGCATCATTTCATCGCTGATATTGGGAAAACGGTTGGTACCGCCATAATATTCGTAGACGACCCGCGCCGCTGATGGGGCATTGGGGTCGATGATGTAATTTTTCGGTCTTTCTCCTTGAAAGCGCAAAGTTTCGCTGTGATGATGGTCAAACACCAAATGCGCGCCCGCAACATAGGGTAAATTGGTGGTGATGTCATTGGCGGTGATGTCAATTTTGCCGTCTTGCATGTCTTTGGGGTGAACAAATTTGATGTCGCCAATTAAATCCATTTCTTTGAGCAACACCGCGCAAATTAATCCATCAAAATCGCTGCGCGTCACCAGCCGATATTTTTTTGACATTTAAGCATTCCTTATCTTAATCTTGAATAATGAAGTTTCTAATAACAATTATTTTTGGTTTTATAGATACTTTCTAACAATTCTGAATTATTGGCGCAAGTACAACGATCAAAAACCCAAGCATTAACATGGGTTTTCTGCGATTCAGTCCAGATGATAGCCTGTATTTAATGGCGATTCAATTTTTAATCGGTGACAGCATGATGCAATTAGCAAACCGCCAGCAAGGTTATGGCAATCTTGCTGTTCGCAAAGCAAAATTATGACGGGACATTCTTTTTTAGTTTATCGTCGATTTTTGTATTTAAAATTGAGTCTGGTGCTGTGTGGTTTATTGTTGTTGATTTACCACATTGATAAAGCCTTTTTTTTGACTTTAGACGAAGCACCGAACGGCGGCACGGCGGTGGGCTATGGTTTGGGTACATTGGCCACGTTATTGATTTTAATATTGTTGTGGTTTGGCGTACGTAAACGCCAATATTTGTCGCGGTTTGGTACAATTCAAGGTTGGTTATCAGCGCATGTTTATCTAGGCTTGGCCACCTTATTTATCAGCACGTTACACACAGGTTTCCAATTTGCGTGGAATATTCACACCTTGGCCTACCTTTTTTTGGTCAGTGTGGTCATCAGCGGCCTTTATGGTGTGTGGATGTATGTGGTCTATCCCAAAGCCATCAGCCAAAATTTAAGCGGCTTAACCCCTGATATTTTACATTATGAAATCAATAGCTTAGAGAAAGAATGTTTGACCCAAGCCGAGGCCTTGGAACGCCCTATTTTTCGTCAACTGCAAACAGATTTTGCCATTGACCGAACCCAAATGGCCAAACATTATGGCGAAAAACAATTGCAAAACGACCATGATAATTATGACAGCACCCTGTATTTTATCACCGAGTGCATGAGCCATTATGATGAACAGCCACAACAACAGCAAGCCATGCAACATTTGTTGGCCTTGTTGGGACGGCGAAATACGTTGATCAAACGCCTTCAACGCAACCAATGGCAATACAACCAATTGTATAATTGGCAAATTTTTCATATCCCGTTGTCATTTGCTTTGTTGTCCAGCCTCATCGTTCACATCATTGTGGTGTTTTTATATAGGTGAATCCGTTATACAACGCAATTTTGGCAAATTTGCGTTTGCCCACTTGATAAACATGTTCACTCTCTGCATCAAGCATCATGTTTTTGTCGCTGACTTTTTCGCCGTCAATTTTAACCGCGCCTTGTTTAATCATCCGCAACGCATCGGAGGTGCTGGCCGTTAGACCCGCTTGTTTGAGAATATAGGCAATCGCCAGTTGGCCCTTGTCGCACTGCAATTGGATTTGAGGCAAATCATCAGGAATTTGATTTTGACTGAAACGGCTGATGAAATCTTGTTGCGCCGCCTCTGCTGCCGTGGCTGAATGAAAGCGGGTGATCAGCTCCATGGCCAATTTGATTTTAATGTCGCGTGGGTTTTCGCCTTCGTTCACGGCTTGTTGCCATTGCTGGATTTCGCTCATCGGCTTAAAACTGAGCAACTCTAAATATCGCCACATTAAATCATCAGAAATTGACATGATTTTTCCAAACATATCATTGGGTTGGTCAGCAATACCGATGCTGTTGCCCAGCGATTTGGACATTTTTTGCACGCCATCGGTGCCTTCTAAAATGGGCATGGTGAGAACCACTTGTTGGGGTTGGCTGTGATGCTTTTGCAATTCACGTCCCATCAACAGGTTAAATTTCTGGTCAGTGCCACCCAGTTCAACATCGGCGCGCATGGCCACTGAATCATGGCCTTGAATCAAGGGATAGAGAAATTCATGAATCGCAATCGGGCGGTTGCTGGCGTAGCGTTTGGCAAAATCATCTCGTTCAAGCATTCTGGCCACGGTGTGGGTGGCGGCCAGTTGAATCAGTTGCGCCGCGTGCATGTTGTCCATCCATGTTGAATTAAAACAGATTTCTGTTAAATCAGGGTCAAGGATTTTGAAAATCTGGGCTTGATAACTTTGGGCATTGTCGCGCACTTGTTCACGGCTTAACGGTTGGCGGGTGACATTTTTGCCCGTGGGGTCGCCTATCATGGCGGTAAAATCGCCAATTAAAAATAAAATGTGGTGTCCCAATTGCTGGAATTGGCGCAGTTTATTGAGTAAAACGGTGTGGCCTAAATGCAGGTCAGGTGCCGTCGGGTCAAAGCCTGCTTTGATGCGCAATGGATTACCTTTTTTAAGTTTATCAATGAGTTCTTGCTCAAGCAATAGTTCATGTGTGCCACGTTTTATGATGCTCAATTGTTCAGATAAACTTGCCATAAGCTCCTCTTTGCGCTATAAATGGACCGTACGTTTACAAATATTTTAATAAAGCTCAGGAACGGACTGAAAAACCCGTCAGCATTGATTTAAGTTTTGTTCCTGACATCATCACTTGTAGGAGAAGAGTCAATCATGTTGTACCCTCTTATTTTTTCTGTCCTTTCCTCACTAAGCTTACCACAAACTGGGTTCTGCGATGAACTGAAAACAGATGGATGCGCGGATTGGAATAAATTTTCCATTGATTAAACCGTACGGCATCTGTTTACAGCAAAAATTCAAAACTTGTATCATATTCAACTGCCGCAAGCGTTTTTCATCATGCACTTTCGCAAAATGAATAAGTGTTATTTGCATTTTACATTGGTCAAGTTATGATACGGCTTTTATGGTTGTTCTGTCACCATAAAAATTTGACTCAGCAAATGAAGTGAATTACCGTATGCCACTTTATTTTTAAACAATGGAAGCGTCAATGAGCAAGCAAAAACATACTTTGCAACAGCGTTGTCAGCCCATCAGCAGAATGGAACTTTTTCGAATAGGAGCGATAAGTTCGTTGTTTAGCCATAATAAAAAAAGAAAGCCCCACATCATGGCAGAAAAAATTTACTGCTGTTATGACCATCGTCAAGGCGTTCACCGCAAAGCGAATAACACTTTACCCTATAAGATTGCTGTGTTTGCCATAGGGTTGTTGGCTTTGCCTGTTATTTGGTTGATCAGCAATAAAAGCGATGCGGCACAAGCCCCCAAACCATTAACCAGCCTCGGCCAGAAAATCACCCATCTGGAATTTAATCCCAAAAAATTAGATGCCATTATTGCCTATAATGATTGGGTGGATGAACCCAAATCAGTTGATGATATTATCGCCGACATCCACGAAGAAAATGCACCCCCTGTTGACAACAGCTTGCTTACTTGGCTCAACAAACCCGTTGATGCCAGCGCAACCATCGCTGCCCAAGTGAGCGAAACCAAAGTAAATACCCCATCCCAATCAGCCCAAAAACCCACTGATGCCAAAACCAAAAAAAGCAACAGCGATTGGCTCAGCATCACCGTCAAATCAGGCGATAATTTATCCAGTATTTTCGACCGTTATGATCTAGACCGTGGCGATTTACACCTCATTTTAAAGCAACAGCAATCAGCATCCCTGTTGCGTAGCTTAAAACCGGGGCAAGAATTGCGCATCAAACCTGATAAAAACGGGGCGATTCAATCTTTGGCTTTGGAGGTCGATTTAAACCGCGAATTGCAAATTCATCGCGCAGAAAATGACGAACCCGCGCAATGTTTTAAATTTGAATTCAATAATGAAGAATTAAGCCAAATCCCAAGCAAAGTGGTCAAAGCTAAAAAAGGCACGGGTAAATTAATCAAAAACCTGGCCTCAGTCAGTGTGACGATTGAAAACAACTTATACGCCGATGCACGAAAAGCAGGCTTAAGCCGTCACCAAGCTTCACGCATTGCCAAAATTTTCCGTTGGGACATTGATTTTGGCAAAGACATCAAAATAGGTGACCAATTCACTGTTTTACATGAAGAATATTTAAATGAAGACGGTGAACGGGTTAAAACAGGGCAGATTGTTGCGGCTGAATTTATCAATGACGGAAAACGCTACCAATCGGTTTATTATGTTGACCCCAAAGGCCGTGGTGATTATCACAACCCCAATGGCAAAATCATGCGTAAAAGCTTTTTGCGCACCCCTGTCAATGCGGGCAAAATCACCTCACGTTTCAGCATTGCCCGTCTCAACCCCATATTGCATAAAATTCGCGCCCACAGAGGGGTTGATTATGCCGCCCCCGTTGGCACACCTGTGTATGCCGCAGGTGATGCAGTGGTTGAATACAAAGGCTGGAAAAACGGCTATGGCCGCACCCTCATTTTAAAACACGGTGATAAATACAGCACCGTTTATGCACACTTGTCCAGATTCGCCGCTGTCAATGTGGGGCAATCGGTCAGCCAAGGCAAAATCATCGGTTATATCGGCAGCAGTGGCCGTGCAACAGGCCCGCATTTACACTATGAATTTTTAGTCAATGGCGTGCATAAAGACCCGTTAAAAGTCACAGGTTTAGAACAACAAAGCGATCACAGCATACCATTAAAATACCGTGATGATTTTCGCAAAAAATCCAAAATACTGTTGGCCAGATTGAATGAGCTGCGGCAAGTCGCACAAATCAAAGCGGACAACAACCCACGCAAAAATTGATGCCCGCCTATTATCTGGGCTTAATGTCAGGCACCAGTGCCGATGCCATTGATGTCGCACTGGTGGATTTCTCCACCCAACCTCGCTTGCTGGCCGCTTGCGCCTATCCACTGCCCGACGATTACCGCACCGCCGTTTTAACCTTAAGCCAAAGCCAAGCCCCTGTTTATCCACAACAATTGGCGGAACTCGACCAATACGCCGCTGAATTATTCGCCCAAGCCGTTCATCACTTGTTGCAACAAACAGAAATAAAACTTGAGCAAATTCAAGCCATTGGCAGTCATGGCCAAACCTTATACCATCAACCGAAGGTTGCAAAACAGCGCGCCTATACATGGCAAATCGGCGACCCCAGCCGCATCGCCTATTTGACGGGCATCACCACGGTGGCCGATTTTCGCCGCCACGACATGGCCGCAGGCGGTCAAGGCGCGCCACTTGCGCCCGCTTTTCACCAAGCGGTGTTCAGCGATGCCCAACGCAAACGGGCGGTGGTGAACATCGGCGGCATCGCCAACATCACGGTGTTGATTCCCCAGCAAACGGTGACAGGTTTTGACACAGGCACAGGCAACGCGCTGTTGGATGCGTGGTGCTGGCAACACCGCCAACAACGTTTTGATGCCCAAGGCCAATGGGCGGCTTCTGCTCCCCATGACGCAAAATTATTGGCGCGCTTGCTGGACGATGATTATTTTCACTTGCCACCGCCCAAAAGCACAGGACGCGATTATTTCCAGCTCCAATGGCTACAACAAAAAATCGGCCAACAAACCCATGCACCCGCCACGGTTCAAGCCACTTTAGCCCAACTGACCGCCACCAGCATCAGCCAAGCGATACAAGCCCATGCTATGGATGAATTGCTGGTTTGCGGTGGCGGGGTACACAACCGCCATTTGATGAATTTATTGCGACAACACAACCCCACATTGGCGATTCACAGCACAGCGCATTACGGCGTTGACCCTGATTGGCTGGAAGCCATGTGTTTTGCGTGGTTGGCCAAACAGCGGCTGGCGGGTCAACCCACCAATTTGCCTTCGGTCACAGGGGCCAGCAAAGCGGTGTTGCTGGGTGGAATTTATTAATGGGTTAAGTGTGGGCGATGCGCTCAAAATAGCGCGCACGGTACAACAAGCGCGGGTTGTCGTCATCAATAAACGCCGTGCGGGTGTGCAACACATTATTACACAACAAGCCCATGCCCGCGCTCAATTTACCCAAAAAAATATACGCGCTGTTGCTGTTTAACAAGGCCGTTAAAGCGTTCAATGCCGCTTGGGTGGCGGGTTCTTGTTTCCATTGGACATGGCGTTGGCGAATGGTATAGCGCATGTGCAAACTGCCATCGGCATTGATGGCGAACACCGCCCCCGTTTCCACAGGGCGGGCGATGGTTACACCGTCATTGCGTGCGGGAATGGTCAACACATCGGGTTGCATTAAGGCTTGAATATAATCAGGATTTTGTTCGCGCAACAGCAAATAAACCATTTCATGATCCAACAGTGCATTGTCTCCGCCTTGGCTGGCGGGGTGGACACAATGCAACACCATGCCGTTGATTTGTTCGCGGGCGGTGTTGTAATAGCCATCGGTATGCCATTGAATCGCACGGTTGGTATAGGGAATATAGTGGCTTTGCGTGCCGTCTTTGGCCACGGTCAACGCGCTGATGCCGTCTTCATCCGCCAGCCAATTGTTGTTCAACCGCTTGAGGCCGAATTGTTGCGCCAATAAAAATGGAATGTTTTTATCAGGATTATCGCCTGTTTTACCCGCATAAATCACCATATTGGTTTTGCGACAACAGGCTAATAAAGCGTGATATTCAACGCGATTGAGTTGGCGCGGATCATTGATTTCAATCATTAAATCATCCAGTTGGCGAGGATAATCGGCCAACTTCTCATCACGCCACTGTTGATACAGGGCATCAGAAGCTAAATCAAAAGGTGAAACAATCGACATGGGCATACACTCCGCTAAAAATGACCATTATAGCCAAAACATGCCACATTTTTCTAAAATAGCTCAGGCCGTTGCTAGATGCCGATGTTGAATCGGCATATAATGGCGGGTTTAATTACGCTGTATACCGTATTCAACCGAGATAAAAATTTGATTCAATCCATTATTCAAACCATTCGCCAACTGTTTCAACGCCACCGTCCAACGGCTACAGTGCCGCTAAAAATACAGCCCATTCCACCATGGGATAAGCCTTACGATAAAAAACCCCAACCCGCACCGCCGCCTTGGTCGGTGGATGAATTTGTGGTTGCGCCCGAAGAAGGCAAAATCCGCTTTCATGATTTGCCCTTGTCTGAGGCCATCATGCACGCTGTTTTTGAACAAAAGTTTCGCTATTGCACCCCGATTCAAGCCGAAATTTTACCCCATACGCTGGCGGGCAAAGATGCGGTGGGACGCGCCCAAACAGGGACAGGCAAAACAGCGGCGTTTTTGTTGACCATCATTGCCCGTTTGCCACCCCATGTCAAAATGGCCAATGGCACGCCGCGCGCCTTGATAGTTGCGCCCACGCGTGAATTGGTGATTCAAATTGCCAAAGAAGCCCGCGATTTGGGCAAATACAGCCACTTGAAAGTGCAACACATTTTTGGTGGCACCGATTATCAAAAACAGCAAGCGCGTTTACAACAACGGCAGGTCGATATTGTCGTGGCCACACCGGGGCGGTTGTTGGATTTCCAGCGTCAGCACGACATTGATTTGCGCCAAGTGGAAATTTTGGTGTTGGACGAAGCCGACCGCATGTTGGACATGGGTTTTATTCCCGATGTGCGGCAAATCGTCTACAGCACACCCGCCCCGCCTAAACGCCAAACCCTGTTTTTCAGTGCGACATTTAACCCCAATATCATGGGCTTGGTTGAACAATGGACGAACAAGCCGATTAAAATTGAAATCGAAGCCCATCAAAAAGCCGCCGACACGGTAGAACAACGGGTTTATATCGTGACCAGTGAACAAAAATATATTTTGCTGGTCAATTTAATCTTGCAAAAGCAATTAGAACGGGTGATGGTGTTTGCCAATCGTCGTGATGAAGCGCGCAAACTGCAACAAAGTTTACGCGCCCACGGCATCAACTGCGCGCTGTTATCGGGCGAGGTGTCCCAAGACAAACGCATGAAAACACTGGAAAATTTTCGTGAAGGCAGAATTCGGGTGTTGGTGGCCACGGATGTTGCAGGGCGCGGCCTCCATGTCGAAGGCATCAGCCATGTGGTCAATTACACTTTGCCGCTGGATGCTGAAGATTATGTGCATCGCATTGGGCGCACAGGGCGGGCGGGGGAAACAGGCACATCCATCAGTTTTGCTTGCGAAGCAGATGCGTTTCAAATCCCTGAAATTGAAGCTTATTTGGGCGAAAAATTAAGCTGTACCCATCCTGAAGAAACCTTGCTTGCGCCCTTGCCTGAAAAAACGCCTTTGCCGCCCAAAACCCCAAGCCCCAACCACAAACCGTTTAAAAAAAACCATCATCGCCGCAAACCGTATAAAGTCGCCCCATGAATTCACACGCCATGACCTCAAAAGAACACCGCGCCACCTTGGCCATCAGCAGTATTATGGCGTTGCGTATGCTCGGCTTGTTCATGATTTTACCTGTTTTCAGCGTTTATGCCCGTGATTTACCCGATGCCACGCCAACACTCATCGGTTTAGCCATCGGCGTTTATGGCTTAACCCAAGCGATGTTGCAAATTCCGTTTGGCTTGTTGTCCGATAAAATAGGCCGTAAGCCTGTGATTACCATGGGGTTATTGATTTTTGCCGTTGGCAGTGTGATCGCCGCTGAATCAGACAGCATTCATGGCATCATCTTTGGCCGTTTGTTGCAAGGCAGCGGTGCGATTGCGGCGGCGTTGATGGCGTTGTTGGCCGATTGCACCCGTGAAGACCAGCGCACCAAAGCCATGGCCAGCGTCGGTTTGAGCATAGGCCTGTCATTCACGTTGGCGTTAATTGCAGGCCCCGTGTTGAACCAATGGATGGGTGTGTCAGGCATTTTTTGGTTGATTGGCGGGCTGGCCTTGTTGGGCATAGGCGTGTTGCACGGCCTGATTGACCGCCCCGACCACACTTGTTTCCACCGCGATGCCGAGCCTGTGCCTGCCCAGTTCAAATCGGTGTTGAATAACCCGCAGTTGTTGCGCTTGGATTTTGGTATTTTCGCCTTGCATGTGCAATTGACTGCGATGTTTTTGGTGATGCCGTTGATTTTGCAAGACCATGTTCATTTGCCCGTCAACAGCCATTGGCAAATTTATTTACCTATCATGTTGATTTCATTTGTGTTAATGCTGCCATTCATCATCATTGCTGAGAAAAAACGCCAAATGAAACCTGTGTTTGTGCTGGCGGTGGCCTTGCTGTTGGTGGCACAACTGTTGTTGTTGCCATGGCATCAACAGTTGTGGATGATCATCAGTTTGTTGCTGATATTTTTTATTGCTTTCAATATCTTAGAAGCCAGTTTGCCTTCATTGGTCAGCAAAATCGCGCCGCCTGCGATGAAAGGCACGGCGATGGGGGTGTATTCTACCAGCCAGTTTATCGGCGCGTTTATCGGCGGCTTGGGTGGCGGTTGGTTGTATCAACACCACGGGGTGAGCGCGGTGTTTTTGTTTTGCGCCAGCATCAGTGCGTTGTGGCTGTTGTTGGCGTTGACCATGGCCAAACCGCGCCATTTAAGCGATCAATTGTTGAAAATCAATGTGGCCGATGCCCAAGAAGCGCAACAGTTGCGCCAAAAATTGTTGGCCATGGCAGGGGTGGTTGATGCGGTGGTGTTGGTTGAAGACCAAGTGGCGTTTTTGAAAATCGACCGTGACCGTGTGGATTTGGATGCGTTGTTGGCTTTAGAGAGCCTGCCATGCTGATTCAAAATTTAACCCTCATTGGCGTGGGTTTGATTGGCGGTTCGTTGGCGCGTGCTTTGAAGCAAGCGGAGCAATGTGGTCACATCATCGGTTGTGGCCGCAATGTGGAAAATTTACAAACGGCGGTCAGATTGGGGGTGATTGATGCCTATGAAACGGAGCTTGATCAAGCAGTCGCCAACGCCGATGTGGTGGTGGTGGCCACGCCGTTGGGTGCGATGGATGCGACTTTACAAGCCATTGCCCCAGCGTTAAAAACCAGCGCGATTGTCACCGATGTGGGCAGTGCCAAACAAAGCGTGGCGCAAGCCGCTTATCGGCACTTAAGCCAACATCTGCAAAATATGGTGCCTGCCCATCCGATTGCGGGCGCAGAGCAAAGCGGGGTGTTGGCGGCTAAAGTGGATTTATTTCAACAACGGCGAGTGATCATCACGCCATTGGCGGAAACTTCTGATGCAGCCAAACACACGATTACCCGCATGTGGCAGTTGACAGGCGCAGAAGTGATTGATTTGCCAATTGATTATCATGATCAAGTGTTGGCGGCCACCAGCCATTTGCCGCACATGTTGGCTTATGCTTTGGTTGATTTGCTGGCTTCGATGGAAACGGGGGAAGATATTTTTCGTTTTGCCGCAGGGGGTTTTAAAGATTTTACCCGCATCGCATCCAGTGACCCGACCATGTGGCATGACATTTGTGTTGCCAATCGCAACGCCTTGGTGGTGATGCTCAAACGCTTTCAACAGCACTTGGCCAAACTCACGACTGACATCGAACAACAACACGATGGTGAATTTAAAGCCTTGTTTCAACGGGCAAAAACTGCGCGTGATCAGTTTAATTTGCCATAAAAAAGGCAGGTTGACCTGCCTTTGCCTTTGGTTGGAATTAACAACAATTATTCTTTAATTTCATCATCTTGACTGTATTTCACATTACGCGCAGGCACGATGGTGGAAACGGCGTGTTTATACACCATTTGACTGACGGTATTGCGTAATAAAATGACAAATTGGTCAAACGATTCCACTTGGCCTTGCAACTTGATGCCATTGACCAAATAAATCGATACCGACACTCTTTCTTTTCTTAACGCATTCAAAAAAGGATCTTGTAGCGACTGTCCTTTACTCATAAGGTTTCCCCTTTCATTCATTGTTTTAATCGTCGATTATACACTATTGGCGCAAGGAACCAAAAACATTGTTCATCGTTAAAAATAGTCAATTGCTGATATTATTTTAAACTCGTTTCAATATAAGCCAAAACAGACGCATACAAATCGGGTTGCAAGCTGTCAAACCAACGGGTGTTTGATTCGGCACGCAACCATGTCAACTGGCGTTTGGCCAACTGCCGTGTGGCGATGATAGCACGTTGTTGCATTTGCATGTAATCAATTTCCCCCGCCAAATACTGCCAAACTTGGCGATAACCCACAGAACGCATGGCAGGTTTGTCTGCACTCAAATCATCGCGCTGAAACAAAGTTCGCACTTCATCAATCAAACCTTGTGCCAACATCTGATCAAACCGTTGGGCAATGCGCTGATTGATCACTTCTTTTGTTGGACTTAACACCCATTTAACCACCCGATAAGGCAAAGCAGTGGCTTGGACTTCTTGTTGCCAATCAGTGATGTTTTTTCCTGTTAATTCAAAAACTTCTAATGCGCGTTGAATGCGCTGGCGGTCGTTTTGATGAATACGTTGCCCTGCGACAGGGTCAATTTGGCTCAAGCGTTGGTGCAAGCTTGCCCAACCGACATCGTGGGCTTGGTCTAAAATTTTCTGCCGTACCGTTTCGTTTGCACAAGGCAACACAGCCAAACCCTGTTGCAAAGCGCGAAAATACAACCCCGTTCCGCCAACCAATAAAGGCATTTTGCCTGCGGCGATAATCGCGGCAATCTCGCGCAACGCATCTTGCCGAAATTGAGCGGCAGAATAAGGGTCTTTGGGGTCACATAAATCAATTAAGCGATGGGGCGCAATGGCCAAAGTGCGCGCATCAGGCTTGGCTGTGCCGATGTCCATGCCGCGATAGACCAACGCCGAATCAACGCTGATAATGGCGGCATTCAAGGGTTTGAGCAATTGCACCGCCAAATCCGTTTTACCCGAGGCGGTAGGCCCCATTAAAAAAACGATAACAGGTTGTTTATTCATCCATTTTTTATTGGGTCAATGCGGCAAACAAACGGGGCAAGTGTTCGGGCAGTTTGTCAATGTGGTCAATCACGCTGTAGTGTTTGCCAAAAATATCGGTCACATAATCATCGGCTTGCGGATCAAGATTGATGCAATAGGTATAAACGCCGTTTTCATCCAGTTCCTGAATCGCTTTGTGGCTGTCTTTAATCAACATCAATTCATCTTCGACATCAATGTCTGAAGGCTCACCGTCGGTCAACACCAACAACAGCCGTTTGTCCGCTTGTTGATGGGCTAAATAATGCCCTGCGTGACGCAAAGCTGCACCCATGCGGGTGGAATAGCCCGCTTTTAACGCGGCCAGCCGCGCTTTGACGGTGTCATCCCAATGTTCGCTAAAACCTTTGATGTGTTGATAACGCACTTCATGGCGGGTGTTGGAGGAAAAACCTGCAATCGCAAATTTATCGCCCAACACTTCAATCGCCCACGACAACAACGCCACCGCTTCTTGACTGAGCTGTAAAATGCTTTGCTGGCATCCATCGGGAATGCTGTCAATGGATTGGGACAAATCCAACAACAACAACACGGCGATGTCGCGGCCATCGTGGCGGTGGCTCATATTGATGCGTGAATCAGGTTGCGCGCCGCTTTTGTAATCAATCAATGCGCGAATGGCCACATCCAAATCCAGTTCACTGCCTTCTTCTTGATAACGCACCCGCACATACTGCTGTGGTTTGAGTTTATCCAAAATATATTTGAGCTTTTTCGCCGTCGCTTGGTGTTTTTCCAGCAAGCGGTCAATGTCATCGCTGTTGCCTGATGGATGCAAACTTTCATACAAACTGACCCAATCGGGTTTATACATTTTGCTGTGATAATCCCATTCGGGATAATGGTGCGGTGGCAAGCCATCAACTTGTTTATCTTGTTGATTTTTCTTATTTTTACCCTCATCAAAGGCTTCTTCTTCATCGCCTTCTTCGATAAACACCCACATGTGGCGGTTGTCATCGCGGTAATCAATGCGGGTGTCCATAAAATGCACATGGGGCAATTGGTCTGATTGCAAACGGGTGCGGGCAACAAACGACAAGGCCAATTGGGTGATTTCTTGGGTATTGCTGTTGCTCGTTTGCATCAACGCCTGAAATTTCGCGCAAAATTCAACAATATCAGGGTTTTGATAGCCATGGTTGGAGTCTAAAATGGCGCGTGACAACAAAGTCAAACGGTGGCGCAAACACGATTCAGTTTTGGGGTCACACGCATTTTCTTTGGGTTTTGGATGCAAACGCAATAATTGATCGCGCAAACCTGCATATTGCGACAGCATTAAATATTCAACCCGCGAATCTTCCAAAGTTTCCACCGCCATGCGCTGAAATGGGCTGTAATTGTCGGCAATGATCGGCGTTGTCCATTGTTTGTGTGCCGCCATATGCGCCAAAGCCAAGCGATAGCGGTCTAAACCTGACACCCCATGGCCATCGTCATAAACGTCAGGAATGCGATAACCCAGCGCATCATAATAAGGCATGGTTTGACGCAATGCCTCAAACGCATTGGAATACGGCACCAAACAGGGTTTTTGTTGCCACATCGCCTGCATGTATAAGTCTAATTTTCTTTCATTATCAATGAATAACGTGCCATGTCGTTCCCGCGACAACATCGCTTTGCTGTCAGCCGTTTGCAAACTGAAGTAATCTTTTTGCCGTTCGGGGTGGTTTTTATAATGGCGCACACCGTAATCCAGCCAATTCTTCAAGCCTTGCAACGACAATTGGCTGAGCAAATAAGGGATGCGTCGCAATAAATCGGGCAAAGCGGGGCTGGGTATCGTGGTGTGGAAACCATGAATCGAACCCGTGGTTTGGTGCATAAATTCTTTAATGATTTGAATATATTGGGTAAATGAAGTCAATGATGCGGTGCGCCTTGCCGCTTCGGCCACGGTCTGCATAAACGGCGGAATGGAATTGCCGTTGGGGCTACGCGACATTTCCCACACGGTTTGCGACACCAATGACAAACTGGCTTCACCCAATTGTGCCGCCACGCGGGGCATTTCTTCCAAATAACTGAGAACAGGTTCAAAACCACGCCCAATCATGCAGACCAAAGAAGCCCCGTCTAAATATTCATCCACCCCTTGCGGACTGAGTTGGCGCAACGCATCTTGCAAACAATCATCAAAAACATCGTTTAATTGGGCAAAATTGCAATGCAATTGACGACGATAGTGTTGCCGTTGTTCCAAAGTCATGGCTGATACGCTCGCAAAAATAATGTTGACTGTACTGCCTGCCATGGGTTTAAGTCAAGCGTGTTGACGGAATGTTTATTGGCCAACAGCCGTGGTTAAAACTTTTAATTTGTGTCGCCGATAATTATTATAGTCGATAGGTTTGTTGACAAAGGATGACATATGCAAGAATTTATTCAGTCGCCGTTGATTATGACGGCTTTGGGTTTGTTGTTTGGGCTGATTTTAGCGGTGGCCTATCGTTTTTTGAAAGTGGAAGAAGACCCACGCATTGAGGCGGTGGAAGCCTTGTTGCCCGGCACCAATTGCGGCGCGTGTGGGGAAGCGGGTTGTTTAGGCTTTGCCGAAAAAGTGACCATAGGCGAAAAAAAACCCAGCGGTTGCACGGTAGGTACAGTGACGATGATTGAAAACATTGCCGAATTTTTGAACGTCGACACAGGTGATGAAGTCAAACGGGTGGCGCGCTTGCATTGTGCAGGCGGCAAAGCACAAGCCCATCAAATCGCCGAATACCATGGTTTTGAAAGTTGTCATGCAGCCGCCGTGGCTTCAGGTGGCGGCAAAGGCTGTTCATGGGGGTGTTTGGGTTTGGGTGATTGTGAAAAAGCCTGTACTTTCAATGTGATTCACATGAACAGCAATGCCTTGCCTGTGGTCAATGTCGCCGATTGCACCGCTTGTAGCGATTGTGTTGACGTTTGTCCGCGTAATTTATTTGAAATCGTACCCATTGACCAACCCTTGTTTGTTCAATGCTCCCTGCCATTGGAAGGCGAGAACGCACGCATGTTGTGTAAAGTCGCCTGTGACGGCTGTAAAAAATGCGTTAAAGATGCCGAAGCAGGTTTGATTCACATGGAAAATAATTTGCCCGTGATTGATTATGCCAGCGGTTTAACGCCGACTAAAGAAGCGACTTATCGTTGCCCCACCCATGCGATTCGTTGGTTGCACACTGAACAACAATTTGCCGACTAACCCCCGTCATTAAGCAGCACTTTAGGGTGCTGGTCGCTTATTGCTGATAAATCAAGGCATTGTTATAATGCCGTGCATGGTTATTTTTCATTTCGTTTATTAAAGGCGCAATTCAATGACACTTCCCACTTGGTTGACACTGTTGCGCATCTTATTGATTCCTTTGCTAATAACTTTATATTACTTGCCCATGCCTTATGGTCATGTGGTGGTCACGCTGTTGTTTGCGCTGGCGGCCATCACCGATTGGTTTGATGGCTATTTGGCACGTCGTTTTAATCAAATCTCACCGTTTGGCGCGTTTTTAGACCCCGTAGCCGATAAACTCATCGTCGCAGTGGCCTTGGTTTTGCTGGTCGGGCATTACGCCAGTCCATGGCTGGCTGTGCCTGCGGCCATCATCATTGGCCGAGAAATCACCATTTCAGCGTTGCGTGAATGGATGGCACAACTGGGAGCGCAAGCCCATGTCACGGTGTCTCATATCGGCAAAGTCAAAACCACCGCACAAATGACCGCTTTGCTGATGCTGTTATATGAACAACCGCTGTGGGGTTTGCCCGTGGTGCATTTGGGCTATATCGCTTTGTATATCGCCACTTTGTTGACTTTATTGTCAATGATGATGTATTTACGCGCCGCATGGCCGCTGTTATTACCCACAAAGAAAAAAACCCTATGAAGCCTGTTGTCTTATTTTTCCTCTTGTTTCAATCAGTTATAGCGTGGGCTGAGCCTGTTACCTTAAATTTGGAAGATGTCGATATCACTATTTTGATCAAAATGGTGGCCGATGTGACCCATAAAAATTTTGTGGTTGATGAACGGGTCAAAGGCAAAGTCACCGTGATTTCCAAACACCCCATGCAAGAAGATGAATTATATCAAGTTTTTCTATCAATTCTCAGCGTGCATCATTTTGCCGCAATCAGCAGTGGCCAAGTGATTAAAATTGTCCCAGATGCCGAAGCGCGCATGACCTCCCAAGGCGATGCGGCCAGCGACGACATCGAAACCCGTGTGATTGCCGTTGACCACATCGACGTGGCGCAATTGGTGCCGATTTTACGCCCGCTGTTGCCGCCACAAAGCCACATTGCCGCCTTCAGCCAAAGCAATATGCTGGTCATTTCTGACCGCCGTGGCAACATCCAACGGGTGTTGGATTTGATTGCCCGCATTGACACCACAGGGCAAAAAGGGATTGACATCATGGGCTTAAAACACGCCAGTGCCAGCGAAGTGGTGCGTTTGCTCAAACAATTGGCGCAACAAGACCCAACCAACAAAACCCCCGGCGATGTCAGTTTGGTGGCCGATGAACGCACCAACAGCGTGTTAATCAGCGGCGACAAAACCGCCCGCCTGCGTTATCAAACCTTGGTCAGCCATTTAGACACACCGCTGAAAAGCGCGGGCAACACCGTCGTTGTGTATTTGCGCTACGCCCAAGCCGAAGAATTGGTGCCGATTTTACAAGGCATCAGCAACAGCAACTTGGGCAAAAGCGGTTTTATCGCGGTGGATGACAAAACCCCCAAATCGGACAACAACTTGGCCACCAATATTCAAGCCGACAGCAACACCAACAGTTTAATCATCACCGCCAGCCCCAGCGTGTTGCGCGATTTAGACAATGTGATTAAAAAACTTGACATCCGCCGCGCCCAAGTGTTGGTTGAAGCGGTGATTGCTGAAGTGGAATTCAACACCGCCAAAGAATTTGGCGTGCAATGGGTGGCCGATGGCTCAGGCGATGGCACAGGGCCTGTGGGTTTAATCAATTTTGGCAGTCCGGGCAGTGGCATTTTGGATTTGGCCAACAGCGTGGTCAACAACGTAATTCCCACGGCGGGCGGGGTCAATGGCGCAACCGTTGGCGCAGGTCGCTTTAATCACAGCCGTTTTAATTTTGCGGTGTTGTTGCGCGCACTCTCCAGCGACAGCGGCACCAATGTGTTGTCCACACCGTCATTGGTCACGTTGGACAACCAAGAAGCGAAAATTGTCGTCGGTCGCAATGTGCCGTTTATCACAGGTCAATACAGCAACACGGGCGCGGCCACAGGCGCGGCCAATCCATTTCAAACCATTCAACGCCAAGATGTCGGTTTGACTTTGAAAGTTAAACCACAAATCAACGAAGGCAACACCATCAAGCTTGACATCGAACAAGAAGTCTCCAGTCTGGCCGATAACGATTTGAGCGCGTCAGACATCATCACCAACACCCGTTCCATCAAAACCGTGGTCATGGTTGAAGACGGCAACATGGTGGTGTTGGGCGGTTTGCTCAATGAAGATTTGTCCGATTCCACCCAAAAAGTTCCCGCGTTGGGCGACATTCCCGTGTTGGGTGGTTTGTTTCGTTATCAAAAAGCGAAAAAAACCAAACGCAATTTGATGGTTTTTCTCCATCCTGTGATTTTGCGCAACAGTGAAACCGAAAACAAAATCAGCCACGACAAATACCAATACATGCAAACCCAACAAAAACAACAACGTGACAAAGGTGTGCCGTTGACTGATGCAGCTGAAGTGCCTGTATTGCCTGATTTGACTGACTTTTTAACCGTGTTGCCGGGCGACGACCGACCTTTATAACGGGCGCATGTCTTGGCTTTAATCTTTTTTATTGTGGGTAAGTTATGAAATTTTATCAGTTTTTTGGTTATAGCAGTGTGTTGTCCTGCTTGTTATGGGCTGATGTCAGCCAAGCACGCATCAAGCTCATTACCTTGCCTGTGCGTGACCAAGTGACGATTCAACTCAGCCATCCCGGCGCAACTTTGGTGCAAGAAGAACGTACAGTGCCATTGACTCAAGGGCTGAATCAAGTCGATTTTTCATGGAAAAACACAGAGGTTGATCCTAACAGCTTGATTTTTCAGATATTAGCGTCACCTGCGGCGGCGGATGTTAAAGTGTTGTCCATCAGTTATCCGCCCAATGAAAACGCGCTGGTGTGGCAGGTCTCGGCCAAACAAGCCGCTTCAGCCAAAGTGCGCATCAGCTATTTGCTCGGCGGTTTGAGCAAAACGTTTGCTTATCACGCCACCGCCAATCAAGCAGAGACAGAACTCACGCTCAAACAATATGTTTATCTTAAAAATCAAGCGAATGAAGCCTTTGAATCCAGCCAAATTTATTTGGGACAAGGGCAAAATTTCAACCACAGTTTGGGGCTGAACGAAACCAAAAAATTGCTGGTGCGCAGTGACAACGCCGTACCCATCAAAAAAACCTATACCGCTGATGTGTTTAATTTTAACTACAGCGATGCGGCACAAAAAAAACTCAACATCCCTATGCACTATGTATTGCAAAACAATACAGAAAACCATTTGGGACAAACCACCTTGCCTTATGGAAAAGCGCGGATTTTTCAACAAGATGGCAAAGGGGGTTACAGCTTTGTTGGCGAAGATTGGGCGCAGTTAACCCCGCGTGATGAAGAACTCAAGCTGTTTTTGGGTACGGCGCGTGATATTGTGGTCAAACGCACGATTGAAACCAACGAACGCCAGCAGGTTGCGGGCAATTTGTATCAATATCATATTGTGGTTAAATATGAAGTGGAAAATTTCAAAGACAGGGCTGTGCAGTTGGATGTGATTGAATACGCTGATGAATTGCGCAACGAAGTACAAAACAACAATGGCCGCGCTGTGGTTTGGACGTTGAACAAAGCCACGGATTTTCCCAATGGCTTGGACACAGAATTGAGTGATTTCAATAAGTTGGTGTTACACGCGCCGTTACCCGCTCGTCAAGCCAACGGCCAAGCGCAAAAACAAGTGTTTCATTTGGCTCTTGACATGCGTCATGAATGGTAGCTCGTGGCAAACTCAACGCGCCCAATACAGCAAAACCACCCCAGCCAACATGCTGAACAGCCCATACCAACGCAGGTGTTGGTTGGGCAGTTGCATCAGAGTTTGCAGACCATCGCGCCATTTGGCTGGGCTGATAAACGGCATAATACCTTCAAACACCAGCATCAACGCCAACGCCGCCCATAAATCTGACCACATCATTGACTTTTCTTAAAGAACGTAAAAAATTCGCTGTTGGGTTCTAACACCAATATATCGGAGGGCTTGTTAAAGGTTTTTTTATAGGCATTCAAACTGCGATAAAAATGATAGAACTGTGGATTTTTACCAAAGGCTTCAGCGTAAATTTTGGCCGCTTCGGCATCGCCTTGGCCGCGTAATTCTTCAGATTTGCGTTGGGCTTCGGCCAAGAGTTCCACTTTTTTTCTGTCGGCACCGGCTTTGATGCGAATCGCTTCAGCTTGGCCACGCGAGCGCAATTCTTTGGCCACGCGCTCACGCTCAGCTTCCATTCGTCGGTAAACGGAATTGCTGACTTCTTCAGGTAAATCAATGCGTTTCATGCGAACGTCTTCAATTTTGATGCCCAAAGAATGGGTTCGGGCGTTGGCTTCATCGCGCATTTTGCTCATGATGTCGGCGCGTTCACCCGATACGACTTCTTTGATGGTGCGAATGCCAAATTTGCCGCGCAAACCATCGGCGATGATTTCTGACAGGCGTTGACTGGCACGCGCTTCACTGCCGCCTAAGGTGGTGTAATAATCGGTGACATTGATGATGCGCCATTTGACAAAAGAATCGACAATCACGCTTTTCTTTTCGCTGGTCAAAAACCGTTGTGGCTCGGCATCCAAGGTTAAAATGCGTTTGTCAAAATAGCGAATTTCATCAAACAACGGCAATTTGAAATGCAAGCCTGCGGTTTCGGCCACGCTGATGACTCTGCCCCAACGCAGTTTAAGCGCGTATTCGGTTTGCTCTACGATGTACGCGCTGAAAAAAAACAGCAAAGCAGAGGCAATGAGAACAGGTGCCAATAATTTATTCATATTCATCAGCGTTGACTCCTTCCACGTTCGTCGGTTTCCACTGTTTCTTGAGGCGGTTGTTCGGGTTTTTGTTTGTCCATTTCGATGTCAACTTGTTGTAAACTATCGGGTTCTTGGTGTTGCACTCTGGTTTTTTCTCCCAGCATTTTATCCAAGGGCAACCACAACAAGGGGTTGCTTTGATCAACGTCAACCATGATTTTACTGCTGTTGCTCAATACAAATTCCATGGTTTCCAAATACAGGCGCGAACGGGTGACATCAGGGGCTTGCTCATAGGCTTGGCGCACTTGGTTGAAGCGGCTGGATTCCCCTTTGGCCAGCAACACGACTTGTGATTTATAGGCTTCGGCTTCTTGGGTTAAACGGTCTGCCACGCCGCTGGCTTTTTGTTCGACTTCATTGGCATAGGCTTCGGCTTTGTTTTTATGCCGTTCTTCATCTTCGCGGGCTTTGATGGCATCATCAAACGAGGCTTGCACTTGTTGGGGGGGTTGCGCTTCTTGCAAGTTGACGCTGGAAACCACCAAACCTGTGACATAGCGGTCAACGATGTCTTGGATTAATTTTTGTGTTTTAACCGCCAATTCAGTGCGGCCACTGGTCAACACCGCATCCATTTTGGTGGAACCCACTTGTTCGCGTAACGCGCTTTCTGTGGCATCGTGCAAGGTTTTATCAGGGTCGCGCACATTGAATAAAAAGTCTTTGGCATCAGCCACTTGGTATTGTACCACCAAGCCAATGCGCACGATGTTTTCATCTTTGGTCAACATATGGGCGGCATGGTTGACGGAACGAATTTCTGTGACATTGACTTTATAAACCCGTTCAACAGGGTAGGGAATGTGCCAATTTAAACCCGAATCGGTGGTTTTTAAATATTGGCCAAAACGCAACACCACGCCTTTTTCCGCAGGTTGCACGGTATAAAAACCAAAGCCTAACCAAATAACCAATAAAATCAGACCGATAACCCAAGTTTGTTTATTGGGCATGTTGTCTTGTTCAGGTTTTTTACGAGGGCTGTTTTTGCCAATTAAATTTTTTAAGCCATCTTGGGCTTTTTTGAGAAGTTCATCTAAATCGGGCGGCCCTTGCTCATTGTTTTTGCGGTTGCCCCACGGGTCTTTATTGTCGCCACTGGGTTCGTTCCAAGCCATCGCTTATCTGCTCCGAGAGTATCTAAAACCAAAGTGGCACATCATAGCGGATTTTGGGCGATAAAAAAAGCAATCGCTGGTTTAATCTTGATATTCTGCGTATAATGCGGCGTTTTCTTACCATGAATGATAACAAGAGATGAAAGCTAAAAAAAGTGTTGTTGCACTTTAGCTTTTTTTATTATGGAAGGAGGAGCCGATGTTTGAAAAAGAGCCACGTACGTTTTCACCTGAGTTTAAAAAATTATCGCCCGAACAAAAGGCGATGGTTAAATTAGAGATTACTTTATCACGCTTTTTTAAAACTTTTGACCGCAGCATCAGCCGTTGGGAACGGATGATTTATCCTATGTTGCTGGTTTTGGGCATTTTAGGCTTATCAGGCTTTTATTTGATTTACAATATCACCAAAGACATGAATACCATGTCACACAACATGGACCCTGACATGCAAACCAACTTGGCCAGCATGTCACAAAACATGGCCGATTTATCTAAAAACATCGCCATCATGACCAAACAAGTCGGCAAAATGACGGGAAATATCGACAGCATGAGCCAAAATATTGCAGTGATGAATAAAAATATTTACAGCATGGACAAACACATCGGCAATATGGATGTCAATATGTCAGGCATCAAACAAGATTTAGTCCAAATGAACAACACCATGCGCTTAATGAATGTCAACACAGGTTTGATGAGCCAAGACATGAGCGGTTTAAATCAACACATTGGCCGACCCGCTCGCTTTATCAGCAATTTTGCGCCATGGTAAGCGCGCTTTTTTTCTGTTAGGAACACACCATGACCCAAACCGCTTTATTCCGTTCTGAACTCAAATCGCTACAACGTATTCAACAAGGCAAAGTGCGCGATATTTATGCGATTGACGACCAGCACATGTTGATTGTCACCACGGATCGTTTATCCGCGTTCGATGTGGTATTGCCTGACCCCATTCCGCAAAAAGGCGCGCTGTTGACGGCGGTGTCTAATTTTTGGTTTGCCTTCAGCCGCGATTTGATTCCCAACCATTTGGCCGATTTAAGCTTGGCCGATGTATTGCCTGATGCAACCGAACGCGAACAAGTGGCGGGGCGGGCGATTGTGGTCAAAAGGCTCAAACCCTTGCCCGTCGAAGCGATTGTGCGCGGCTATTTGGTTGGCTCAGCTTGGAAAGATTATCAAAAAACAGGGGTCGTTTGTGGCATCGCTCTGCCACAAGGCTTGCAATTGGCCAGTAAACTGGCGCAACCTTTGTTCACGCCGTCAACCAAAGCCGAGATGGGCGCGCACGATGAAAACATTGATTTTGCCCAAGCGGTTGAATTATTGGGGCAAGCGTTGGCTGAACAAGTACGCGCTGTCAGCTTAAAACTGTACACCAAAGCACGCGATTATGCCGCTGGCAAAAACATCCTCATCGCGGACACCAAATTTGAATTTGGTTTGGATGCCAACGGCACATTGACTTTGATTGATGAAGTCTTAACCCCTGATTCATCACGCTTTTGGCCTGTCGATGGCTATTGTGTGGGACACAATCCCCAAAGTTTTGATAAGCAATTTGTGCGTGATTATTTAGAAAGTTTGGATTGGGACAAAACCCCACCCGCCCCGCATTTACCCGCAGACATCATCGCTAAAACGGCAGAAAAATACCGTGAAGCACAACAGCGTTTAACCACTCAGACCCTTTAACCTATGTTAGAAATTCGCATTCATGGACGTGGCGGCCAAGGCAACGTAGTCGCCGCTTATTTATTGGCCAGCGCGGCCTTTGAAGTCAAACAATACTGCCAAGCCTTTCCCAATTTTGGTGCAGAACGGCGCGGTGCGCCTGTAATGGCGTTTGTGCGCATTGCGCGTAACCCCATCCGCCAACGCAACCAAGTGTTGCATCCTGCGTTTTTAATCGTGCAAGATGAAGCTTTGTTGCAAATCCCTGAAGTATTGGCAGGCTTACAACCCAACGGCGGGATTTTAATCAACTCCAACAAAAGTCAGATTGATTTGCCGTTGGATTTTGCGCATGATGTGGTGTGTTTGCCCGCCACCCGTTTGGCGCAAGAGGTGTTAGGCCGACCTGTGCCAAACACTGCATTGCTGTCGGCGTTTTTGTCCTTAACCGATTTATTGCCGCACGATGCGCTGGAAAAAGCCTTGCAACACCGTTTCAAAGGCAAAGTATTGGACAAAAATTTACAGTTGATTGAACAAGCGCGCAGTTTGGTTGAAGCCAACCGCTGGACAGAACGATTGGAGAGTTTATATGTTAAACGCAATTGAAGGCTCACAAGCCATTGCCCAAGCAGTGGCCTTGTGCCGTCCCCAAGTGGTGTCGGCTTATCCGATTACCCCACAAACCCACATTGTAGAAAACCTCTCCAAACTGGTGGCCAATGGTCAATTCAACTGTGAATTTGTCAGCGTGGAAAGCGAGTTTTCCGCCGCTTCCGTCGCCTTGGGTGCGGCAATGACCGGTTCACGCGCCTATACCGCCAGCGCATCGCAAGGCATTTTGTTGATGGCCGAAGTGTTGTACAACATTTCAGGCTCACGCGTGCCGATGGTGATGACTTGCGCCAACCGCGCCGTGTCCGCGCCCTTGTCCATTTGGAACGACCAACAAGATTCCATGGCGGTGCGCGATGCAGGCTGGATTCAGCTCTATTGCGCTGACAACCAAGAAGCCATCGACACCATGATTCAAGCCTATCGCATTGCCGAACGTTGTGAATTGCCCGTGATGGTGTGTGTGGACGGTTTCACCTTGACCCACACGCTGGAAACATTGGACATGCCCGAACAACAACAGGTGGATGATTTTCTGCCGCCTTATCACTTTTCGCGTACATTGAATCCACAAAAACCCATCAGTGTCGGCACGCTGGTTTCGCCCGATTATTACAGCGAAGCGCGCCAAGAGCATCATCAAGCCTTGCTGGATGCCCAAGCGGAAATCATCCAAGCGGATCAAGATTGGGGTAAAATCGTTGGCCGCGAATACGGCGGTTTGCTCAACATTTTTGGCGATGCTGATGCCAAAATCGGTATTTTATGCTTAGGCTCGGTGTTGGGAACTTTGGAAGCGGCCTTGCAACAAGGCTTGGTCACGGAAAAAGTCAAACTGTTTCAATTGCGCTGTTTTCGCCCGTTTCCCAGCCATGCATTGCAACTGGCCTGTGAAGGTTTGACCCATTTGGTGGTATTGGAGCGCGCGTTGTCGGTGGGCAGTGGCGGCATTGTCAGCCTTGAAGTGGCCGTCGCACTCAACTATTTGCCCCAACCACCCAAATTATATGCTTGTGCGGCAGGTTTGGGCGGGCGTGATATTCCTTTGCAAATCCTGCCTAAATTGTTGGCTTTGACCCAACAGCCGCCACAACCTTTTCAAATCATTGATTTAAAATAAAAATCAACGTCGGGGCAAGTCCCCGACCCAGCAAAAGTGTATGCCCTATCGAGCCAATTTTTGCGCCCCGCGTTTGTTGTGGCAGGCGTTGCTTTTAGGCCAATTGTTGGTGTTGGTTTTGGTCTTGTCGCCGCTGAATAAACAATTGTATCAATGGCAGAATTTGGCGTTGGTGTCGTTGTTTGTTCAATGGTTGGTGTTGAGCAGTTTGGCTTTGTTGTGCGCATTGCAAGGCTGGCTGGTTAAACAACCGTGGTGGCTGGCGCAATCACTCATTTATGGGCTGATTTTGCTCAACACGGCATTCATCAGCGAACTGGCTTGGCGATTTTTTGCGGTGTCGTTGTTGGCTCAATTACCCAATCCCATCCATCAACACCAGGTGTTTTTGTTGCGCATTTTGGGCATCAGTGCATTGCTCAGTGCGGTGTTTTTGCATTATTGGTCAGTTTATCAACAAGCGAAAAGACTGGCGCAAGCCGAAGCACAAGCACGGTTGCAAGCGTTGCAAGCGCGCATCAATCCACATTTTTTATTCAACAGCATGAACACCATTGCCGCATTGATTGCCGATAAACCGCGCTTGGCAGAACAAGCGGTGGAAGATTTGGCCGATTTGTTTCGCGCCACTTTGCAAACTGGACAAAAAAGGGTGACTTTGGCACAAGAACTGGCTTTGTGTCGCCAATATTTGCGAATCGAAAGTTTGCGCTTACAACAACGGTTAAGGGTAGAATGGTGGGTGGATTTATTGCCCACCGATGCGTTGGTTCCGATTTTAAGTTTACAGCCGTTGCTGGAAAATGCCATTCGTCATGGGGTACAAACCCATGTGGCAGGCGGTGTTATTCGCATTGTTGGCATTGCCGATGAACACGGCATCAAAATTGATGTGGAAAATGCCTTACCCAAGCCACAGCAGTTACCCAGCGACGGCGTTCATATGGCGTTGGATAACATTCGCCAACGTTTGCAATGGTATTATGGCGCACGCGGGCGGTTGGAGGTGAAGCAAGATGGGGAAAAATATCAGGTAAGTTTGTGTTTTCCTATTGAATATTCTGCTTAATAAATACCGCACATCTGCTATACTGTCTCTTTTGAAGTTAAACTTATCTGGATGAAGTGTTTTCAGAGGTGTTGCCATGATCCGTTATTCACAGCATTTATCAATCACAACGCAAAAAGTGATTTTAAGCATGACTTATTATGATGCGTTGACCAATCTTTTTAATCGCCCGCAGTTTGAGCGTTTTTTGCAACAGGATTTGGCGCAAGCGCAAAAAAAAGCGGTCAGTCATTGCGTATTGTATTTGGATTTGGATAAATTTAGTGATATTAATCAACATTATGGGTATATGGCAGGCGATCATTTGTTGAAAAAAATAGCGCAATTATTGCAAGGCCAAGTGGGTCAAAATGATGTATTGGCGCGTTTGGGTGCGGATGAATTTGGTATTTTGTTGCGTTATTGTCCATTGTCTCAAGCAAAAGTGGTGGCAAGCGATATTCATCATTTGATTAAAAATTTAAGTTTTGTGTGGCAAAGCCAAGTGTTTTATTTGAGCATCAGCATCGGTTTGGTGTTGCTCAACCAAAGCCAGCACAACAGCCAACAAGTCATGCAACAAGCCCATCGCGCTTGTCGTTTGGCTAAGCAACAAGGTGAGTATCAAACCCATTGTTTTATCCCATTGAACACGCCATTGTTGTAAGGGTAAACGGCTGAAGGTAGCAAGGTCACTACCCAAGTTTTACTAAAAATAAACTTTAAAATTAAAAAATTCCAATGAACCCTACAAATAACCACCAAAATCTTTATATTCTGTTTTTACAGGATGAACCTCACGATGTGTCTTTAATTTTAGCCGCTTTGGCAGACAGTGATTATCAACTGGACCATGATGTGGCCAATGATCAAGATGATTTTCTGAAAAAAATAAATAAAAATCAATATGATGTTGTGTTGTCTGACTATTTTTTAACCCATTGGTCAGGGTTAACAGCTTATGAACTGTTTAATCAATACCATCCTTATGTGCCGTTTATTTTGGTCACAAAACCACTCAATGATGTGCAACTGATTGATTGTATTAAACAAGGTATCAGCGATTATGTGGTGAAAACGAATTTATCTTTGTTGGTCAAAAAAATCGCCCAGGCATTAAAAGATAAAAAATCAGAGCGCGAATGCCAAGAAGCCGTGGATGCGTTGCATCATAAACGGCTGTCTTTGGAACAAAGAATTAACCAGCAAACCCATGAATTACGCCAAGCCAACACCAAATTGGCAAGGGTATCGCGTTTGAAAGATGAATTTTTGGCCAATATGAGCCATGAATTGCGTACGCCGTTGAACAGCATTTTAGGTGTGACTCAAATCATGCAAGAAGGGATTTATGGCGAAGTGAATGAAAAACAAGCCCATGCCTTGCAAATCATTGAAAAAAGTAGCCAATATTTATTGGATTTAATCAATGATATTTTGGATTTATCCAAAGTTGAAGCGGGCAAATTAGAATTAAATTTGGAAAATGTGTCTGTGGCACAAATTTGTCACACCAGTTTGCAGTTTGTAAAACAGTTGGCCGCCAAAAAACATCTAAAAATTAAGGTGTTATGTGACAACAACGCCACTTATTTGTATGCAGATATTTTGCGTTTGAAACAGATTTTAATTAATTTATTGCACAATGCGGTTAAATTCACCCCAGAATATGGGCAAATTGGTTTGGAAGTCACGGTTGATGATGCGCGCCAACAAATTCATTTTATTGTCTGTGATACGGGAATTGGGATTGACGCAGAAAATATTCAGCATTTATTTCAAGCATTTGTCCAAGTTAATTCAGGCACTTCAGGAAAACAAGAAGGCACAGGCTTGGGTTTGGCGTTGGTTAAACGGCTGGTTGAGTTGCACAATGGCCAAATTCAAGTGGAAAGCGAACAAGGCAAGGGCAGTCGGTTTAAAGTGACTTTACCGTGGTCAATTCGGGAAAATCAAATGCCTGACAGCGAAGCTAAAAAATGGGTACCGTATAACAAAGTGGCGGTTAAAAAACAAAAAGCCATGATTTTATTGGTCGATGACAGTTATTCTTCCATTGAATTGTTTTCTGATTATTTAGCCCATGCGGGTTATCAAGTGTTGGTGGCCAACAATGGTGAACATGCGTTGCAATCAATTAAAAACATACGTCCTGACTTGATTTTAATGGATATACAAATGCCTGTGATGAATGGTCTTGAAACAACCCTCAAAATTCGTCAATTGCCTGAATTTTCGACAATACCGGTTGTTGCATTAACTGCGCTGGCCATGCCAGAAGATAAAAAACGTTGCTTGGATGCAGGGATGAATGACTATTTGAGCAAACCTGTTCGCTTAAATTTATTATTAGATGTGATTAACCGCTTATTAAATCAGCATTAATCTTTGCGGTGAGGCCATGCTCACCTATCTAACTTTTTTTCCAATTGGCCAATACATTGTTGTTCTTGATTACTGCATTGGATAATACATTGTTTGGCCTGTACGTCATTGTTTTTGTGTTGGTTTGAACAACTTTTGCTACAATTATCACGCTTGGTCATACATTGTTTTACATCGTTGTCAAATTGGTCATAAGAATATTGTGCGGAAACAACACCTGTCATAATCAATAACCCCAATGACAGCACCAAACTGGTGAACACAGTTGTCAATTGATTAAATAATCTGCCCGGTGAATACATTGGTATCTCCCTTTAACCTTGCGCATTTTTATTCATTCAATGCAAAATAAAATGCAGTGTGCTTAAACCCAAAGAAAATAACCGCTAAGAATAGGCGTAACATTATAAAAAATCAAGTTAAATCTTTATTTCAACCCTGCTGGAACAACATTTGCCGTTAGATTGATTAAACAAAGGTAGGCAAAAAAAAGCTGCGGTAGAAATTATACCGCAGCATAGAAGACTACCACTACATAAAAGAAACCACATTACACATTGGCTTCAATAGGCTGTAAGGCAAAAACTGCACCTGAATTTTATAACCGGCTACATTTTTAAATTTTATTTAAAAACAAAGAATTATAAAATTTTATTCAAGCAAATGTTCAAAAAATGACGGTTTTTTAAAGCCATCACTTCACAACTGACAGATTTAACACAATCTAATGTAAAACGGTTTTTGGCGCATCAGGGATGTATAAGCGATTGATTAGATTATCTAAACAATATTGTCCCGCAAAATTCAAACTGCGCTCTTCCCATGCTTGAATCACATGTAGGCCAAAAGTGATGATGGCCGCCTGCAACAAAGCCAATAATGTGGTGTAAAACGCCACTGCCAGCCGTTTAGTCAATTCAGCCAACAACTGCGGGTCTTGTACATGCCCGCCCGCATAATTCAACGCCATGCTGATGCCCACCACCGTGCCGATAAAACCCAAGGTTGGAATCAACCAAGTGATATAGCGCAACATATTGTAACGCAAATCAATTTCGTGCAAATACAGCTCTAAACTGGAATTGAGCAATAAACTGGCTTGGTCAATCGAACGGCTGCTGTTGAACTGCAAAATAATGCGTTTGATTAACGAAGGCAAAAACAAATGGTTGTCTACGCTGTTATACACTGTTTGATAAAGGGTATTTAAATCAGGTAATTGTAAAACTTTGCGTTCATCTTCAGGCAAATAGTGCAAATAAATTTGTTGCGCTTGGCGATAGGTTTGAAAAAAACGTTCCCATAATTCACCCAAAGCAATAAAAAACACCAACCACATGATATTTTGTATCGACAAGGGATATAAATGGTTGGTGCTGGAATAGTCCAACAACAAGCTGGCCAACCAACTGTCTTTTGCCAAATGGGTGTATAAATACAAAATAAACACCAGCGCGAGCAAAATGCTGATGCTGGCGGTAATCAAACGTCGTAAAGAAAACCGTGGTCGATTCATGGGTTATCTGATTTCACCTGTTTGCGGGTTACGCTCTTGGGCGTATTTTTGCTGGGTTAAATCATAATAACCCTGTTCAGGTGGTTGATTTTTAAAAGTATTTAATGCAGGGTGTTGGGCAAATAATTGCCGCACTGTGATGACATAACCGCCCAAACTGAGTTTATCTTCCAAGGCCATTTCACAATGAGCTGTGCGCAACCATTGGCCATCGCGCCACAAAAAAGTCCCCGTGTCACTGCGGTCAAACAAATGAAACCGCCCTCTGCCATCTTGGCTCAACAACAAATGCACGGGCGAAACATGGCCGTCGTTCAAACAAATATCCACATGCGCACCGCTACCGACTGAATACGTTTTCATTATTTTCCCTCATTATCCCATAAAAGCCGCAATGCAATGCCTATACCCAATGATTTAACTTTACATTTTTGCCATCTATCCCCATAATTTATCCCTCGTATAGGGCAGATAAACAGACTTGGAATAAGGGCATGAAAAATAAAATAATCACTTTTATCGGTGGAGGCAACATGGCAACCAGCCTCATCAGTGGATTATTGGACAACGGCTTCAAAGGCGAAAACATTCGCGTTGCCGATGTTGACCCCCATGCGCTGGCTTGTCAATTTCCTGTGCGCGTTTATCAAAATAACGTGCCTGCCATTGTCGGTGCTGATGTGGTGGTGTTGGCGGTAAAACCGCAAATATTGGCACAAGTGAGCCGCCAACTCAAATCCGAATTGGCCAACTGGCCCACAAAAAAACCGTGGCCCTTGTTCATCAGCATTGCCGCAGGTGTGCGCTTGGCCGATTTGGTCAATTGGCTGGGGTTTGACGATTTGCCTGTGATTCGCGTCATGCCCAATACAGCTTCTTTGGTGCGATGCGGCGCATCGGGTTTATTCGCCAGCAAAAATGTCAGCGATGTGCAATGCGAAATTGCGGAAAATATTTTGCGCTCCGTCGGCTTGGCCGTCTGGCTGGAAGAAGAGCCGTTATTGGATGCCGTCACTGCGTTGTCAGGTAGCGGCCCTGCTTATTTTTTCAAAGTGATGGAAATCATGGCGCAAGTGGGACAAGATTTGGGTCTGTCCGCTGAAGTGGCGCGGTTACTGACTTTGCAAACCGCTTTTGGTGCGGCCAAAATGGCTTTGGAAAGCCCTGAAGACGTGGGCATTTTGCGCCAGCGTGTCACCTCCAAAGGTGGCACCACCGAGCAAGCCTTGGCCGTGTTTGAACAACATGATTTGACGGGTATCTTCAGCCAAGCTTTACATGCCGCCCATCAGCGTTCCATGCAATTGGCGCAAGAATTGGCACAATGCTATAACCAAAGCGAACCGCATAAAATGCTTGACAAAAACAGCCCATAACATGATGTATTTAAGCAAAGCATTGGCTTTTTTAATTGAATTTGTCGCCAGTGTGTATATTTTATTGTTAATGTTACGGTTTTTAATCGCCGTCACCCGCGCTGATTTTACCCATCCTGTGTCACAATTTTTATGGCAAATCACCCACACGCCGTTGCGCGGGTTGCGCCCTTATATCCCGCGCTGGCGGGGTTTAGAATTGTCGGTATTGCTGTTGATGTATGGGTTGCAATGGCTTAAGTTGTTGTTAATTCAAATGTTATTAACAGGTTCGGTTCATGCTTTGGGCAACGCGGTGCTGGCGTTGGCTGATTTATTGGCCTTGGCCGTGTCTATTTTTATCGTTTCTATCAGCGTGCAAGCGGTATTGAGCTGGTTCATTGCTGATAACGGCTATCATCCCAACGTTGTTTTTTTACAACGTTTCAACGCTCCTTTGTTGCGCCAAGCCCAACGCCATGTGCCGTTGTTGCAAGGCATTGATTTATCGCCCATGGTGGTGATTTTGGCCTTGTATTTAATTTTGATGTTGCTGGTGCAACCGTTGACTGATTTTGGAATGCGGCTATAGTGGCAAACTTTTATCAATGGCAACAACAAACGCTGTATTTAAACGTGCATATCCAACCACGCGCCAGCAAAGATGAATTGTGCGGCCTGTATAATCAGCGGCTTAAAATTCGGCTCAAAAGCCCGCCTGTTGATGGCCAAGCCAACCGCCAATTGATTCAATTTTTAGCCCAACTGTTTGCCGTGCCAAAATCCGCCGTCACCCTCTTAAATGGTGAAACCAGCCGCGATAAACGCTTGAGTATTCAACAACCCCATACTTTGCCCGATGTCATCGCCCATGCCTGAACAAATCCCGCCCGATTCTGTTGGATTGGTACAACCACAAAGCCAACATTTTGACCAAGCCTTGGCCTTAGATTGTGGCCGCATTTTGCCCGAATATGATTTAATTTACGAAACCTATGGTCAACTCAATGCTGATGCCAGCAATGCCATTTTAATTTGCCATGCGTTAAGCGGCGACCACCATGTGGCGGGCTATCACTGCATGAGCGATCGCAAACCCGGTTGGTGGGAAACAGCGATTGGTAAAGGCAAACCGATAGACAGCAACCGTTTTTTTGTGGTGTGTTGCAACAACTTAGGCGGCTGCAAAGGCTCAACAGGGCCGACCAGCATCAACCCCAAAACAGGCAAAGCCTATGGCCCTGATTTTCCCATCGTCACTGTGCGCGACTGGGTCAACAGCCAAGCCCGTTTAGCTGACGCACTGGGCATTCAACAATGGGCGGCTGTGATTGGCGGCAGTTTAGGCGGGATGCAGGCACTGCAATGGGCGATTGATTACCCTGACCGTTTAAAACATTGCGTGGTCATCGCCGCCGCACCCAAACTGTCTGCGCAAAACATCGCGTTCAACGAAGTGGCACGCCAAGCGATTATGACAGACCCTGATTTTCACGCAGGCCACTATTATGAACACAATGTCATTCCACGTCGGGGTTTGATGTTGGCGCGCATGTTGGGACACATCACTTATTTATCGGATGATGCAATGCGCAAACGTTTTGACCGCGAATTACACGAAGGTAAGCTTAATTTTGGTTTTAATGAAGCTGAATTTCAAGTGGAAAGCTATTTGCGCTATCAAGGCCGTTCGTTTGTCGATCGCTTTGATGCCAACACCTATTTGCTGATGACCAAGGCTTTGGATTATTTTGATCCCGCCAGCGAATTTGACAATGATTTAAATAAAACCCTTGCCCACGTTCAAGCCAAATTCTGCTTGATGTCGTTCACCAGCGATTGGCGGTTTTCCCCCGCCCGTTCACGCGAAATGGTCAACGCTTTATTGGCCAACAAAAAAAACGTCAGTTATTTGGAAATTGAAGCCCACCATGGCCACGATGCGTTTTTAATCCCAATCCCCCATTATATGCAATGTTTTCAAGCCTATATGCACAGCGTTTTCCCCTTCTTTGAAGGGGTGGCAAACGAAGTTTGACGGGGTAGTCTTTCCCCTTCTTTGAAGGAGTGGCAAAGGTTGGTTTAAGCTTTTTGCACAAAGCTTCTGAGCAAATCCGCCACTTCATGGGCAATTGTTTTTATGTTGGGCTGTTCTTGCGCTTGAAACGGCATGGGGCGGCAAACCGCCATCGTTTTTAAACCCAAACGGGCGGTGATAATCGCACTGCCGATGCCTTGGCTCATTTGGCCAAGCAAAATACTGCTCAAGCTTTTGTCAAACAAACGGGCGATGGAATGGGCGATGACTTCGCTCACGCCTGCATAAATCAAGTTTTGAATCACCAACGCGGATAACCGCAATGAAGCCAATAAACTGGGGCGATTGCCGTATAAATAGGCGATGTCTCGGATCATTTTCACGTTGCGCCACAAGGTCAACAGCGTGCTGAGCAAGGGCAACGGGCTGAACACCACCATGATGGCGGTTTCGCCTGCACGTTGAGCCACAATCGCCTGCGCTTGTTCATCCAAAGGTTGCAACACCCGTTGGCTGTATAAAGTACACACTTCACCGTTGGTGTGGCAGTTATCGACCACCAAATAAAAACGTTCGATGGCAGGCTTTAAATCAGCGCGGCTTAAATAAATGCGATTGATTTTATTGACATAAGCCAAGCCTTGGCCGTCAAAGCCATCATGTTGTTGTAGTTTTTCACCTTCTTGTTGCAGTTGTTCAACAGTGTGCAAATGCTGTATGTCATGATAAGCACGCCCCAGCAGATAGGCAATGGCGGTTAAAATGCCTGTGACCATTGCGCTGAACAAAATGCCCAACAGAACACTGTGTTGAAACTGCTGTTGCAGTAATTGCGCGGTATCGGCCAGCAACAGCAAAGCATACAAACTGAACAAGCCGCCAAACAACCACAACCAAGGTGAATACAGCAGGCTGTGGGGGTTTTCCTGCGGTACAATGCTGTTAATCAACCACTTGGGTAAAGATTTGGGCGCAGTCAAAAATTCTTTGACCTGCTGTTGCAGCGGCGGCAAGGTGATGTTGGGGTCGATGTGCGCGCTTAAGTGGGTGCTCGTCCATTGCACTTGTGTGTACGGGCGGGCATAGGGCTGGGGTTCAGCAAAAACCGTTTCTGTTGACGCGCTTTCCTCAACGAAGGCTTCATTTGCGGTGATCAGCGGTGTATTTTCTACAGATTCTGTTTTAATTTCAATTGGTTGCGGCTCTATCACGCCATCAGGTTGCACCGCTTGCGCAGGCAAAACCACGGGTTTTTGATAAACAGGGCTTGCTTTGGGTTCATCAGCCAAATCATCGAGTTCAAACATAATGGGGGCTTGCCAGCCTTTTTCGCTCATCAAAATTTATCTCCCAATAGAAATTGTAATGCCCTGTCCATGCGCATGTGGGGTAAACGGTTGTTTTGCCATTGACTGGCGGCAGGTGGGCGAAAGTCAATAAAATTAAACCGATCTTGCAACCAGTCTTCAGGCACAGGAATATCCACTGGCACTTCACCCGGAAACAATGCCACAGGTTTATCACTGTGTTTGGGAATGCCTTTGATGCAAGAAATTTGTTGGCCTTGAAATTCGGTGTTGGCCGCTTGGGTGCATTTTAACGCCGACAAGGCCACGGTTTCGGTTTTCACCCCTTCAAATTTGATGTTGTTGTTTGATTGCGCCAACATCTGCACCAAGAAACGCTCTAAATTGGGCAATTGATTGGGCGTAATGTGGTCGGCTTTGGTGGCGGCAAACAACAGTTTATCAATCTTCACATTGAATAAGCGATTGAATAAATTAGACTTTCCATAATGAAAACTTTTTAACACCAATTCAATCGCCGCCTGCATGTCTTTGAAGGTGGCATAACCTGTGTTAAAAGCGCGCAACACATCGACCAATACGATTTGCCGATCAAATTGACAAAAATGATCTTTATAAAATTTGCGCACCACATGTTCTTTATACGATTCATAGCGTTGCTTCATCGTGGCGTAAAAACTGTCTGTCGCTTTATGGCCATGGGCAGGGATTTTCAGCAAGGGACAAAATTCCAACAGCGGCGCGCCTTTTAAATCCCCCGGCATGGTGAATCGCCCCGGTTGCAACAAGGTTAAGCCATATTGCTTGTCATGACAACAATGTAGAAATTCAGTATATAATTCACTGGCTTGGCGCAACTGGGTTTCTTTGGTGGGTGCAAGCAAATCAAGGCTGTCCATAAACATGCGCCAAGCTTGTGACAAGGCCAAACGCGGTGCTTGATCACACAACGCCATGATTTGCGCTGACCATTGTTCATAACTCAAATCCAACAACGGCAAATCCAACAGCCATTCCCCAGGATAATCAATAATATCCAGATACAAGGTGTTGACGGGCGCGAAATAACGCAACAAGGTGTTTTGTGGTTGATAACGAATGGCCAGACGAATTTCGCTGATGCTGCTGGTAGGCTCTGGCCATGCGGGTGGGTCGGCCATTAAGCTGTCCAACGACAAATCATAGCGAAAGGTGGGAATGTGCAAGTCAGGCTGGGGTTGTTGTTTTACTCCTTGCAAGCGGTCGTTGTTGACCAATTCAAAAAAGGGCAAGTGGTCGTTGTTCATGCCGTGAATCAATTGATGCACCAAAGAGGTGATGAACACGGTTTTGCCACTGCGGCTTAAACCCGTCACGGCCAAACGCACCGAACGATCCAATGTACGGTTTAAGGCTTCGTCAAAGTTTTTTTTCACCCCATGGGTAACGGGGCTGAGCGGGTGTAGCCATTGTCTCATAAGGATTATTTTTTAAGAAAATTCAAGTTGTTACGAAAAATAAAATTTTTTTGCTTAGAATATTGCCCAGCCATCATTTTCATCAGCATCTGCACCCAACCGCCCCAAAGCCTTTTTAGCTTTATCCTAGCATCTTCAGCGGGAAAACGCCATGCCATTAGCCTTACTCGCCAAGGTTATTTGATGAGGCGCAGTATCTGTTTATTTCAGAGGGCAATAAAGTTATAATCCGCCGGCTGAACAGTATTCGATTCATCGTTCTCCAAGAATCCATAAAAAGGTAGATTTATTAATGCATTATTGCAACTTACCCATAAAACAAGGGCTTTATGACCCAAAAAATGAACATGATGCCTGTGGTGTCGGTTTTGTGGCGCATATCAAAGGCCAAAAAAGCCACCGTTTAGTCAGCCAAGGTTTAGAAATTTTAAAGAATTTAACCCACCGTGGTGCAGTCGGTGCTGACCCCTTGGCAGGCGATGGCGCGGGAATTTTGTTGCAAATACCCGATGGTTTTTTACGCACCCAATGCCAAGCATTGGCCCTTGATCTACCTGCTCTGGGTGATTACGGCGTGGGCATGGTGTTTTTACCGCGTGATACAGCCAGTCGTCAACAATGCCAAACCTTATTGGAAAAATTCATCATCGCCGAAGGGCAAAAAGTGTTGGGTTGGCGCGATGTGCCAACGGATAATTCAGGTTTAGGCGACAGCGTCAAAGCGGTTGAACCTGTGGTGCGGCAAATTTTTATCGCCCGCGCTGGCAACTGCGCCAACCAACAAGCCTTTGAAGTCAAACTGTTTGTCATTCGCAAACAAGTGGAACACGCTGTGGCCAACGCCCATTTAGCGCAAGGCGATGCCTTTTATTTGCCCTCATTCTCATCGTACACGATTTTATATAAAGGCATGTTATTGGCCGACCAAGTGGGAGTTTATTACCCTGATTTACAAGATAAAACCATGGTTTCAGCCTTGGCTTTGGTGCATCAACGCTTTTCAACCAACACCTTTCCAACGTGGGATTTAGCCCAACCTTTTCGCATGATCGCGCACAACGGCGAAATCAACACCGTGCGTGGCAATGTCAATTGGATGGCGGCACGCCGTCACACCATGTCATCAGCCATTTTAGGCGATGATCTGGCCAAATTGTGGCCGTTGATTGATGAAGACCAATCCGATTCCGCTTGTTTTGACAACGCATTGGAATTATTGGTGGCGGGCGGTTATTCCTTGGCGCACGCGATGATGTTGTTGATTCCCGAAGCATGGGAAGGCAATCCGCTGATGGACGAAAAACGCCGCGCATTTTATGAATACCATGCGGCGATTATGGAACCTTGGGATGGGCCTGCGGCAGTGGCGTTTACCGATGGCCGCCAAATCGGCGCAACTTTAGACAGAAATGGCTTGCGCCCTGCGCGTTATCTCATCACCGATGATGACATGGTGTTGATGGCTTCTGAAATGGGCGTT
Organism: Thiomargarita sp.; assembly: GCA_020726335.1. Taxonomy (GTDB): domain Bacteria; phylum Pseudomonadota; class Gammaproteobacteria; order Beggiatoales; family Beggiatoaceae; genus DYSU01. The sequence continues at coordinate 38,068 of DYSU01000016.1, forward strand.
TTAGACATTCCCCAACACAAAATCATCAAAAAATGGCGGTTGCAACCGGGCAAAATGTTTTTAATCGACACCGAACAAGGTTGTATCATCGACGATGCCACGCTGAAAACCCAACTGGCCAACCAAGCCCCGTATCAACAAAATTTAGATTTATCCCAAATCCGTTTGGACAGCTTGCCCAAAGAAGTGGCGGCCATGCCCTTGACAGACGATGCTTTGTTCAACAAACAACAGGCGTTTAACTACACCCAAGAAGACATTAAAGTGTTTTTAGTGCCGATAATCAACAGCCAGCAAGACCCCATTGGCTCAATGGGCATGGATGCGTCTTTGGCCGTGCTGTCCAACCGTTCTCGCCTGTTGTACGACTATTTCAAACAAGGCTTTGCCCAAGTCACCAACCCCCCGATTGACCCGATTCGAGAAGAATTGGTGATGTCGCTGGTGTCGATGATTGGCCCGCGTCCCAATTTATTGAATTTAAACAGCAATATCACCAACAAACGTCTGGAAGTCAAACAACCCGTGTTGACCAACATGGACATTGAACGCATTCGTCGCATTGAAGACCGCACCGGCGGCGCATTTAAAACCAAAACTCTAAGTCTTTGTTATATCGCTGATTTTGGCGCGACAGGCATGGCGACGGCCTTAAAACGCCTGTGCAAACAAGCCAAACAAGCGGTGTTGACCAAAAACAACATTTTGATTTTATCTGACCGCGAAGTCGATGCCGACCACATCGCCATTCCCGCCTTGTTGGCCACTTCAGCGGTACATCAATTTTTAATCCGCGAAGGCTTGCGCACCAGCACAGGCTTGGTCGTGGAAAGCGGTGAAGTGCGCGAAGTGCATCATTTTGCAGTCTTGGCAGGCTATGGTGCAGAAGCCATCAACCCTTATTTGGCCTTTGACACTTTATTGAACTGCAAAGACCCATTCACCGAAGCGTTGACCGATGCACAAATTGAATACCGTTACATCAAAGCAGTGGCCAAAGGCTTGCACAAAGTGATGTCAAAAATGGGCATTTCCACATATCAATCCTATTGCGGCGCACAACAATTCAACGCCGTGGGCTTGGCCAAAGACTTTTTAGATGAATTTTTCACAGGCACCCCCAGCACCACAGGCGGCGCAGGTTTGGCCGAAATTGCCGCAGAAACCGTGGCACGCCACCGCTTGGCCTTCAGCAACGCGCCCTTGTACCGTGCCTTGGATGTCGGCGGCGAATTCGCCTACAGGGTCAAAGGCGAAAACCACATCTGGACCCCCAGCACCATCAGCAAATTACAACACGCCACCCGCAGCAACAACAGCCAGAAATACGCCGAATTTGCCAACGAAATCAATGAACAAAACGAAAACTTGCTGACTTTGCGCGGCCTGTTCGAGTTCAAATTCAGCGACCACCTTGTGCCATTGGAGGAGGTCGAACCTGCCAGCGCAATCGTCAAACGCTTCGCCACAGGCGCGATGTCATTTGGCTCAATTTCATTTGAAGCCCACACCACGCTGGCCATCGCCATGAACCGCATCGGCGGCAAATCCAACACGGGCGAAGGCGGCGAATTGCCTGAACGCTTCAAACCCATGGCCAACGGCGATTCCATGCGCTCAGCGATCAAACAAGTCGCATCCGGGCGGTTTGGCGTGACCACCGAATATCTGGTCAACGCCGATGACATTCAAATCAAAATCGCCCAAGGCGCGAAACCCGGCGAAGGCGGCCAATTGCCCGGCCACAAAGTCGATGACATCATCGCTCGCGTGCGCCATTCCACCGCAGGCGTGGGCTTGATTTCCCCGCCGCCGCATCACGACATTTATTCCATCGAAGATTTGGCGCAATTGATCCATGATTTGAAAAACGTCAACCCCACGGCACGCATCAGTGTCAAATTGGTCTCTGAAGTCGGGGTTGGCACGGTGGCGGCGGGTGTTTCAAAAGCCCATGCTGACCACATCACCATTTCAGGCTACGACGGCGGCACAGGCGCAAGCCCCATCACCTCCATCAAACACGCGGGTTTGCCATGGGAAATCGGTTTGGCTGAAACCCAACAAACCTTGGTGTTGAACAAACTGCGTGGCCGCACCGTGGTGCAAGTCGATGGCGGAATGCGCACAGGCCGCGATGTGGTGATCGGCGCGTTGTTGGGCGCAGACGAATTTGGTTTTGCCACCGCGCCGCTGATTGTTGAAGGCTGTTTGATGATGCGCAAATGCCATCTCAACACCTGTCCCGTCGGCATCGCCACCCAAAATCCCGAACTTCGCAAACGCTTCACAGGCCAACCTGAACACGTCATCAATTACTTTTTCATGGTCGCCGAAGAAGCGCGTGGCTTAATGGCCAAACTCGGTTTTCGCACCATGGACGAAATGACGGGTCGCACCGACAAATTAGACATGCGCAAAGCCATCCGCCATTGGAAAGCCAAAGGGCTGGACTTAAGCAAAATCCTCTACAAACCCGACATGGGTGCGGGTGTGGCCATTCACCACTGCGAATCCCAAGACCACGGCCTAGACAAAGCCGCCGATAACCAACTGATTATCCAAGCAAAACCCGCTTTGGAAAACGGCGAAGCGGTACAAATTGAAACCCAAGTGTACAACCACAACCGCACATTCGGCGCAATGCTGTCGGGCGAAGTCGCCAAACGCTACGGCCATGCAGGCTTGCCCGAAGACAGCATCACCATCCAAGCCACAGGCATTGGCGGTCAAAGTTTTGGCGCGTTTTTGGCCAAAGGCGTGACCATCGAATTGGCAGGCGAAGCCAATGACTATGTGGGCAAAGGCTTGAGCGGCGGTCGTTTGGTGATTTATCCACCGAAAAACTGCGGCATCGCCAAAGCCGAAGACAACATCATCGTTGGCAATACCGTGTTATACGGCGCGATTTGCGGCGAATGCTACTTCAGCGGCGTGGCAGGTGAACGCTTTGCCGTGCGCAACTCGGGCGCGATTGCGGTGATTGAAGCCGTGGGTGACCACGGTTGCGAATACATGACAGGCGGCGTGGTGGTGGTTTTGGGCGGTACAGGGCTGAATTTTGCCGCAGGCATGAGCGGCGGCATCGCCTATGTTTTGGACGAAGACGGCCAATTTGATAAACGTTGCAATCTTTCCATGGTGGCGTTGCAAGCCATTGAAAAAGCAACAAATGTCGATGTCGATCTCATGGAAAACATGCTGGCCGATGACGAACTGCGCTTAAAAACCCTGATCCAACGCCATGTCCACTACACCAACAGTGCTAAAGCCAAACGCATCCTCGCAGACTGGGATCATTATTTACTTAAGTTTATCAAAGTTTTGCCCGTGGATTACCGCGATGCGTTGCAAAAATTGGCGATAAAAAAAGCCGAAACATTGACTGCCATGGCTTAATTTTCATT
>DYSU01000003.1:0-18431 GCA_020726335.1 Thiomargarita sp.
CATGCTTTTTTAACCGAAAAGAAAGGCCGCCTATGCCGCAAAATAAATCGATGGCAGATATAGAAGATTCTTTATCCATAAAGAATGAATCTTCCTTCAAAGAAAAAACTAATTTAATAATCATATTATTATCAATTTTAGCACTTAAATTTTAGTCATTTTGTGTTTTTAGCCGAAAAAAAGCCAGCATTTTTTTCTGGGTATCTTGCCTAAATGCTTAAGTTTGCCTATCATGGCTTTCATTTTTTCAATTGAATGCTTATGAGCCTACACCACATCCCCACTACCCCGTTTGCTGACCAACGCCCCGGCACCTCAGGCTTACGCAAAAAAGTCAGCGTTTTTCAACAGCCACATTATTTGGCCAATTTTGTCCAATCCATTTTCAACGCATTGCCCGATTACCAAGGGCAAACATTGGTGTTGGGCGGTGATGGTCGCTATTATAATAAAACGGCGATACAAATCATCATTAAAATGGCGGCGGCCAATGGTTTTGGTCGGGTTTTGGTGGCTCAAAACGGCATTTTATCTACGCCCGCCGCCTCGGCTGTGATTCGCAAATACAGCGCGTTTGGCGGCATTATTTTGTCCGCCAGCCACAACCCTGCGGGCAAAGACGGCGATTTTGGCATTAAATATAACATGGCCAGCGGCAGCCCCGCGCCCGAAGCCATCACTGAAGCCGTTTTTAGCCAAACCAAAACCATCCGTGAATATCAAATTGTTGACCATGCTGACATTGATTTAAGTGTGCAAGGGCAAACCCTTGTCGGCGATATGCAAGTGGAAGTCATTGATTCTGTGTCTGATTATGCAGCGTTGATGGCTGATTTGTTCGATTTTGCCGCGATTAAAAAATTATTGGCTTCGGATTTTCGTTTTTGTTTTGATGCCATGCACGCGGTCACTGGCCCTTATGCCCAAGTTATTTTGGAACAAGAATTGGGCGCACCGCAAGGCTCGGTCATCAATGCCGTGCCGTTGGCCGATTTTGGCGGCGGCCATCCTGACCCCAATTTGACCTATGCTGAAGATTTGGTTGAAAAATTATTTGCTGACGATGCGCCTGATTTTGGCGCGGCTTCCGATGGCGATGGTGACCGCAACATGATTTTGGGCAAACAATTTTTTGTCACGCCATCTGACAGTTTGGCCGTTTTGACCGCCAACGCCCATTTGATTAAAGGCTATCAGGCTGGCCTCACAGGTGTGGCGCGCTCCATGCCCACCAGCCAAGCGGCGGACAAAGTGGCGCAAAAACTGGGCATTAACTGCTTTGAAACGCCCACGGGCTGGAAGTTTTTTGGCACACTGCTCGATGCCAATCAAGTGACCTTGTGCGGTGAAGAAAGTTTTGGCACAGGTTCAAATCATGTGCGCGAAAAAGATGGGTTGTGGGCGGTGTTGTTTTGGCTGAACATTTTGGCGGTGCGCCAGCAATCTGTGGCTGACATTTTACGCCAACATTGGGCAGAATTTGGCCGCCATTTTTATACCCGCCATGATTATGCAAATATTGATAAAAAACAAGCCGATATTTTAATGCAAGGCTTGAAAGATCAATTTGCCCGTTTACCACTACACCGTTGGGGCGATTTTGAAATTCAACATTGCGATGACTTCAGCTACACCGACCCGATTGACCACAGCATCAGCCGAGAACAAGGCATTCGGCTGTTGTTCAGCAACGGGGCGCGCATCATTTATCGCCAATCAGGCACAGGCACGGAAGGCGCGACGTTGCGGGTGTATATTGAAAATTATGAACCCGATGTCAGCAAACAACAGCAAGACAGCCAACAAGCGTTGGCACCGTTGATTGCGGTTGCGCAAGATGTCGCAAAAATTCGAGAATTGACGGGGCGCGAACAACCGACCGTCATCACTTGATGCTAAAATAAACGGTTTTTCAACCACGCAAGAGGATTGCCATGACTGTTTGTACCCGTTTTGCCCCCAGCCCAACCGGTTATTTGCATGTGGGTGGCGTGCGCACCGCGCTGTATTCGTGGCTGTATGCCAAAAAAACAGGCGGGCGGTTTATTTTGCGCATCGAAGACACGGACCGTGAGCGTTCCACTCAAGCCTCAGTGGATGCGATTTTGGCGGGCATGGCGTGGTTGGGTTTGGATTATGACGCAGGGCCTTTTTATCAAACCCAGCGGTTTGAGCGTTATCATGCGGTGATTCAACAGCTTTTGGCCGAAGGCAAAGCCTATCATTGCTATTGCACCAAAGAGCGGCTGGATAATTTGCGTGAAACACAAATGCAAGCCAAGCAAAAGCCGCGTTATGACCGCCATTGTTTGCATCATCCGCAAGACAAGCCCGCAGGGGTGCAACCTGTGGTGCGCTTTAAAAATCCGCAAGTGGGCGCGGTGGTGTTCAAAGACTTGATTAAAGGCGTTATTTCGATTAATAACAGTGAGTTGGATGATTTAATCATTGCCCGCTCAGATGGCGCGCCGACTTATAATTTGACCGTGGTGGTGGATGATTGGGATATGTGCATCACCCATGTGATTCGTGGTGATGACCATATCAACAATACACCGAGACAAATCAATATCTTACAAGCATTGGGTGCGACTTTGCCCGCTTATGCCCATGTGCCGATGATTTTGGGCGATGACGGTCAACGGCTGTCCAAACGCCATGGCGCGGTCAGTGTGTTGCAATACCAAGAAGCGGGCTTTTTGCCGCAAGCGTTGCTCAATTATTTGGTGCGCTTGGGTTGGGCGCACGGCGATCAAGAAGTGTTTTCAATTGAACAAATGATTGATTTATTTGAAATTGAGAGCGTCAACAAAGCCCCGTCGGCGTTCAATACAGAAAAATTATTGTGGCTGAATCAACACTATATCAAAACCTTGCCCGCAGATGTTGTGGCTGAACATTTAATGCCACAAATGGACGCATTGGGCTTGGCTGTGGCACAAGAGGGCGCGCCGCCATTGGCTGCCGTGGTGCAATTGCAAGCCGAGCGTGCCAAAACGCTGAAAGAAATGGCACAAAACAGCCGTTATTTTTTTCAAGATGTGATTGAACTGGATGAAACAGCGGTGAAAAAACATTTTCGCGCCCATTTGCTTGCGCCGATGACGGATTTATATCACGCGCTGGCGGCTTTACACGATTGGACAGCCGCAGCGATTCATCAAGTGATTGTTGACATTGCGGCGCAACATGTTGTGAACATGGGCAAAATCGCCCAGCCGTTGCGCATTGCGGTCACAGGCCGTTCCATGTCGCCGTCGATTGATGCCACGGTGGCGTTGCTGGGTAAACCGCGCACTTTAAACCGTTTGCAACACGCGCTGGTAGTGTTGACCGCTTTGCCTAACTGATGGTTTGGCAAAGGTGTTGGCGATAATAACGCAACTCGGCCAAGGATTCATAAATATCATCTAATGCACGGTGTTTGTTGGTTTTTTCGTATTTTTTCAAGTTAGGATACCAACGGTAACTCAGCTCTTTTAATGTGCTGACATCAATGTGGCGATAGTGTAGGTAACTTTCAAGTTGTGGCATGTAGCGCGACAGAAAGCGGCGGTCTTGGCAGATGCTGTTGCCACACAGCGGCGATTCATTTTTGCCCACATATTGTTGAATAAAATTCAAAGTGAGGGTTTCAGCCTCTCGCAAATTTAATGGGCTGTCCATCACTTTTTGGATCAAGCCTGATTTTCCGTGGTGTTGGCGGTTCCAGTCGTCCATGTTATCCAAAATGCTTTGGGCTTGGTGAATCACCAAGCTGGGGCCTTCTTTGATAACGTTTAATTCACTGTCGGTGATTAAACTGGCCATTTCAATAATGGCTTCCGTTTCTGGGTTTAAGCCCGTCATTTCTAAATCTAGCCACACCCAGTTTCTTTTATTTTGCATTGTCAACCAATATTTCGCCTATAATGTCGGGTTTATTTTAACAGTTGAATCAAATGAATGCCGCTATTTTTAATCAAATTGGGTTAATCAGCAAAGAAAAAGATGCGCGGGTAAAACCGACTTTATTGGCCTTGTTGGCCTATTTTAATCAACGGCAAATCAATTTATTGTTCGATGCGGTGACCGTGGCATGGTTGCCTGAAAAACAATTGAAAATCAGCACGTTCGCACAATTGGGGGCCAACTGTGATTTGGTGATTATCGCAGGCGGTGATGGCACTTTGTTGCAAGCGGCAAGGGCGTTGGTCAATTACGAGGTTCCCTTGTTGGGGATTAACCTCGGCCATTTGGGCTTTTTAACCGACATTCCTTCAGGCAGTTTATATGCTTATTTGGATGCAATTTTGGGCGGCCAATATGTACAAGAAAGCCGTTTTTTGTTGCAAGTGCGCGTTTATCGGCAAAACCAATGTTTGCTTGAAACCAACGCACTCAATGATGTGGTGTTGCACAAATGGAACAGTGCGCATATGTTTGGCTTTAAGGTCAACATCAATGGCCGTTTGATCAATTCACAACAAGCTGATGGCTTAATCGTTTCCACGCCCACGGGTTCAACCGCTTATGCGTTGTCAGGCGGTGGCCCCATCGTTCATCCCAGTGTCGATGCGTTGATTTTGGTTTCCGTGTGTCCGCACACTTTGAGCAACCGCCCGTTGGTGGTCAATGGCAACAGCGACATCGAAATTTTGTTATTCCATCGGCAAAACGTTCAAGCGCAATTGACCTGCGACGGTGTGTTGTGTCAAACGCTCAACCACAACGACCGCGTGATCATTCACAAACACCGCACCATTCAGTTGATACATCCCAGCAATTATGACTATTACGCCACGTTACGTGCCAAACTCGGTTGGTCAACTAATTAATGGATTTGATCCCAGTTGTGCTAAAATCGCCGCATTTTTAGCCAATCTGAAGGAAGTGCGATGTCTGAGATTAAAAAAGTGGTGTTGGCCTATTCAGGCGGTTTAGACACCTCCATCATTTTAAAATGGCTACAAGACCGCTATCACTGCGAAGTGGTCACATTCACCGCTGACATCGGTCAAGGCGAAGAAGTTGAACCTGCCCGCGCCAAAGCGCAAGCGATGGGCATTAAAGAAATTTTTATCGAAGACTTGCAAGAAGAGTTTGTCCGCGATTATGTTTATCCCATGTTTCGCGCCAACACCCAATACGAAGGCGAATATTTGCTTGGCACATCCATCGCCCGCCCATTGATTGCCAAACACATGATTGACATCGTCAACCAAACAGGCGCGGATGCCATCGCCCACGGTGCAACGGGCAAAGGCAATGACCAAGTGCGTTTTGAACTGGGGGCTTACGCGCTCAAGCCCGACATCAAAGTGATCGCGCCATGGCGGCTGTGGGATTTAACTTCGCGTGAAAAATTAATGCGTTACGCAGAACAACATGGCATTCCCGTGGAAATGAAACGCCAAGGCAAATCCCCGTATTCAATGGATGCCAATTTATTGCACATCTCCTATGAAGGCGACAACCTCGAAAACCCTTGGCTTGCGCCTGAAGAAGACATGTGGCGTTGGTCGGTGTCGCCGCAAAACGCGCCCGACGCAACGACCGACATTGTGTTGAGCTATGAAAAAGGCGACATCATCGCCATCAACGGCCAAGCGATGACCCCCGCGCAAGTGTTGCGTTATTTGAATAAAGTGGGCGGCGACAACGGCATAGGCCGTGCCGACATTGTCGAAAACCGCTATGTGGGCATGAAATCACGCGGTTGCTATGAAACCCCCGGCGGCACCATCATGTTAAAGGCCCACAGGGCGATGGAATCTTTAACTTTAGACCGCGAAGTCACGCACTTAAAAGATGAATTGATGCCGCGCTATGCCAAGCTGATTTATAACGGCTATTGGTGGAGTCCTGAACGCCAGATGTTGCAAACCATGATTGATGCGTCACAAACCCACGTCAACGGCCAAGTGCGTTTGAGCTTGTACAAAGGCAATGTCGCCGTCACAGGTCGCCAATCGGCTGACAGTTTGTTTGATAAAAATATCGCCACTTTTGAAGAGGATGCAGGCGCGTATAACCAATTTGATGCCGAAGGTTTTATCAAATTAAACGCATTAAGAATGCGCATTGCCGCTCGTAGGTCGCAAAAACTGATGCAAATCACGGCATGAACTCAGCCCCCGTTCGCATGGGGGCGGCGGTGGCTCTACCCATGCAAACCCCCTCATTTGTTCATCAACTCAGCGGCGTAGGCAAACAAACCCAAGCTAAATTGGCGCGGCTACAGATTGAAACCATCAGCGATTTATTATTGCACCTGCCCGTGCGCTACCAAGACCGCACCCGCCCCCAAAAAATTGCCCAATTGCAAGCAGGACAAGAAGCCGTGGTGCAAGGCGTGGTCGATTGGCTGGAAATCAGCCAAGGCAAGCGGCGCAGTTTACTGTGTTTGCTCAGCGATGGCAGCGGCAAACTGCTGTTGCGCTTTTTTCATTTTTCCAGCCAGCATTTGAAATTATTGAAGACAGGCAACCACTTGCGTTGTTTTGGCGAAGTGCGTTATGGCCATCAAGGCTTGGAGCTGGTGCATCCTGAATACCAGTGCGTTGTCAAACACAGCGACCAGCCTGCAACTTTAACCCCGATTTATCCCACCACCGATGGTTTGCACCAAAACACATTGCGCAAACTGACCGCGCAAGCCTTGGCCTTGCCATTGGCTGAACTTTTTTCGCCTGATTTCTTGCAACGCTTTGATTTATTTTCATTAAAACAGTGTTTACAAACCTTACATTACCCGCCACCCAACACCGATTTAAGCCCTTATCAATACCGTTTAATTTTTGAAGAACTGCTCAGCCAGCAACTCAGCATGGCACTGGTGCGCCAAAAAGCACGGCAATTCATCGCCCCGCAGATGCAAGCCAGCCCGCGCCAGCAACCTGTGTTGCACAGCTTGCCGTTTACCTTAACCCGCGCCCAACAGCGGGTTTTAGCCGAAATTCAACACGATTTAAGCCGCACCGTGCCGATGCAACGGCTGTTGCAAGGCGATGTCGGCGCGGGAAAAACCATTTTAGCGGTGTTGAGTGCGTTGCAGGCGGTGGATGCCGGCTACCAAGTGGCGATGATGTCACCCACTGAATTATTGGCCGAGCAACATTATCAGACTTTTAGGGATTTTTTAGCCGCTTATACCGTTGATTTATATTATCTTTCCAGCAACACCTCTCAAAAACAACGGCTTTATGTGTTGCAGAAACTGGCAATGAATCAGCCCTGCATTGCCATGGGTACCCACGCGCTGTTTCAAACGGATGTGCAGTTTAACCGCTTGGGTTTAATCATCATCGATGAACAACACCGTTTCGGCGTGACACAACGGCTGGCATTGCGCGCCAAAAGCGGCGAAAACCACCATCCGCATCAATTGTTGATGACCGCCACCCCCATTCCGCGCACATTGGCCATGACCGCTTACGCCGATTTGGATGTGTCCGTGATTGACGAATTGCCCCCCAACCGCCAACCCGTGCAAACAGTGGTTTTGCCCAATGAACGGCGGGAAACGGTGATTGCACGCATTCGCACCGTGTGCCAACAAGGGCGGCAAGCCTATTGGGTTTGCACTTTGATTGAAGAATCCGAAGCTTTGCAATGCCAGGCGGCACAAGCGGTTTGCCAGCAATTGCAAAATGCCTTGCCTCAACTGAACATCGGCTTGGCGCACGGGCGGTTAAAATCAGCCGATAAAGCGGCGGTGATGCAAGCGTTCAAAGCGGGAAAACTGCATTTGTTGGTGGCCACCACTGTGATTGAAGTCGGGGTGGATGTGCCAAACGCCAGTTTGATGGTGATTGAAAACGCTGAACGCTTGGGTTTGGCGCAACTGCATCAACTGCGTGGCCGCGTGGGACGTGGCAACATCGAGAGCTATTGCCTGTTGCTCTATCAAGCCCCGTTGTCGCGCCAAAGTCACCAACGCTTGGCGGTGTTGCGCGAAAGCCATGACGGTTTTTTGATCGCCCAACGTGATTTGGAATTGCGCGGTTTTGGTGAAATTTTGGGGTCAAAACAAACGGGGTTGGTGGCGTTTAAAATCGCCGACCTCCGCCGCGACGCACCCTTGTTGCCTGTGGTACAACAAGCTGGCCGCTGGTTAATGCAACACGAACCGCAGCGCATCACGCCACTTCTGCAACGCTGGCTCAAAACGGGTCTGGTCTATGGTCATGTTTATTAAAGCGTTATTTTTCATACCCAACCGTGTCGTTATGAGCGGTTTCAACTTAAACAGGTACAGCATCGCATGACAAAACTGTATATAAAAACTTTTGGTTGTCAGATGAATGAATATGATTCTGACAAAATGGCCTTGACCTTGGCCGCATCACACCAGCTTGAACGCATCGAAAACCCTGAATTGGCGGATGTTTTATTGCTCAACACCTGTTCGATTCGGGAAAAAGCACAGGAAAAAGTGTTTTCAGAGCTGGGGCGATGGCGTAAATTGAAGCTGAAACGGCCTGATTTGGTGTTGGGCGTGGGCGGTTGCGTGGCTGCGCAAGAAGGTGAAGCGATTCGCCAGCGCGCCCCGTATGTGGATTTGGTGTTTGGCCCCCAAACTTTGCACCGTTTGCCCCAGATGTTGACGCAAGTCTATGCCCAACACCAACCCGTGATGGATATCTCTTTTCCCGCCATTGAAAAATTCGATTATCTGCCCGAACCCAAAGCCGACGGCGCGACCGCGTTTGTGTCGATTATGGAAGGTTGCAATAAATATTGCACTTATTGCGTGGTTCCATACACCCGTGGCGAGGAAGTCAGCCGCCCATTTGACGATGTGTTGGCCGAAATCAGCGCGTTGGCCAAACAAGGGGTGAAAGAAGTGACCTTGTTGGGGCAAAACGTCAATGCGTATCGCGGGCTGATGCACGATGGCGATGTGGCTGATTTGGCTTTGTTGATCCATTTTGTCGCCGAAATTAACGGCATTGAGCGCGTCCGTTACACCACGTCCCATCCCGTGGAATTTTCAGACAGCTTGATTCAAGCCTATATCGACGTGCCTAAATTGGTCAGCCATTTACATTTGCCCGTGCAAAGCGGCTCAGACCGTATTTTGGCGTTGATGAAACGCGGCCATACCGTGTTGGAATATAAAAACAAAATCAAACGCTTACGCCAAGCGCGGCCTGACATTTCTTTATCCTCTGATTTTATCGTGGGCTTTCCCAACGAAAGCGAAGACGATTTTGCCGCCACCATGAAACTGATTCACGACATCGGCTTTGACCATTCCTTCAGCTTTATATTCAGTGCCAGACCGGGTACGCCTGCGGCTGATTATGCGGATGACGTTCCAATGGCGGTTAAAAAACGCCGCTTGGCTGAATTGCAAGCGGTGATTAATCAAATGGCGGCGGCTGTTTCACAAGCGATGGTCGGCACAAACCAAACTTGTTTGGTGGAACGCTTTGCCAAAAAGACCCCAAATGTGGCAGGCCGCACCGAAAACAACCGCGTGGTGAATTTCGCGGGCGATGCGGGGTTGATAGGGCAAATGGTCACGGTGAAAATCACCGAAGCTTTGCCCAATTCGTTGCGCGGCGTTATTGTGGAATGATGAACAACTGTTGTTGATCACCGTTGGGGTAAATAATCAGCGCGTCCGCCACACCGTCTTGATTGGCATCATCTATTATTTTGATTTGTAAGGTTTTCTTTTCGCTTTGGGTGTATTTGCTGACTGCATAATCCAATACGCCGAGATGATGTTGTTCAGCAAAATCAAATTCAACCAAGCCCGCTTCTTGATAAGAATAGTTTTTTGTCGCCGCTTGCAGGCTTTCGGGGTCAGCGGGCGCGGCAAACAAGCGTTGGCGACGTTTGCGCTGTTGCGGGTCAGAAAAAACCTGTGCAAACACCTGTTGTTGCAAGATTTTGCTGGACGCTTGTGCCGTCAAACCATCGGCTGTGTCGGCGGCTGCCAAGGTGGTCAACCATTCGGGATAAGCGGTGAAATAATACTGCGGCCAAGCGGTGTGGGTGACGCTGAAACGGTTGTGGGCATAAACAGTCATGTGACCAAAGCCCGCGGCAGTCAACGCCGTTTGCAACGGACACACCGCTTGAAAAGTCGCATCCCCTGTCAGTTGAAAACGGTCAGAGGTGGTGAAACGGATGTTTTTCGGCGCAAACAATTCAATGCCGCTAACAGCCTGTTCGGCATAAGCCACGCTGTGAATTTGCAAAGCAATGCGTATATCGTTGAGGTCCAAATACACCATGCCTTGGCTGTCATCTTGTTGAATCTGCCATTGATGGGCTTTTAAATCAGCGATTTGATTCAAGCGGGGCAAGAAAAATTTTTCCGGATACATCAGGTCGCTGTTCAAATCCAAACGGGCGGCCATGCCCGTGATTTGACAGCCTGGCTTGAGTTTCAATGCCAGCGCGGTTAAGTTGTTGATTTTTTTCAGTTGTTCCAACTGAACAAAACGCAGGCCTTCGCCTAAAGTCACCGCATCTTGCAACACCACCCCATCGCCCAACACCAGCCCCGTCAACTGACTGCCTGAAATCACGGTCAGGTTTTCTAAAATTGATGGCCGACGCAAATCACTGCTGACGACACCACTGACCCGCCCACCGCTGATCATTGAATTGGCTTGCAATTTTACGCCAGAAATCAAACCATTGCCGATGTTGTCAATGCGCCCTGCCAACGTGCCGCCGACTAAAGTTTGGCCTTGAAAACGCACATCTTGCACCCAGCCTTCGTTGTTGATAGAACCGTTGACCACGCCACCGATGATTTTGCCTTTGGCTTGCACATGCAAATTGGCCACTTCGCCTTGGTTGATCAACGTGCCTGACACCAAACCGCCGTAAACCTTGACCCCTGCTTTAACCGTCACATCAGTAAAAATACGCCCTTGGGCATTACACGACGCGCTGATGTCGCCGCTGTCAGGACAGGTGGGCAAGGTGTTGCTTAACTCAAAACGCGCTTGACAGCTTTGCGCCGCGCTCAAACTGAGGCTCAACGAGCTGTCTGTGCCTTGGCAAAAGCCGTCCCAGCCTGCAAAATAGCTGTTCTCACTGGGTGAAGCGATTAAAATCAACTGGGTCAAGCTGTTGACCGTGGTTTGACACAACTCACCGCAACCAATACGGCCATCGGCAGTGAATACCCACCCCGTGCCAGCCCCTGTTTTGCTGATGCTCAACACGCGCATCGCACTGATGCGCCGAATGCGGTGATTTTTTTGATCGCTGATATACACATTGCCCGCGCTGTCCAATGCCAAACCCGTAGGCTGGTTGAGTTGTGCCGCCAATGCCGCGCCGTTATCTCCTGAAAAACCCGCCACGCCGTTGCCTGCCACCGTGGTGATGAGGCCCTCGCGGTCGATTTTGCGCACCCGCTGGTTGTTGCTGTCGCTGACCAACAACCCGCCATCGCTGGTCAACACCACATCAAACGGGCTGTTTAACCGCGCTTCCACCGCCAAGCCGCCGTCGCCTGCAAAATCGCCTTTGCCATCCCCTGTTGCGCCACTGCCTGCCACGGTGCTGATTTTACCTGCGGTATCGACTTTGCGAATGCGGTGGTTATGCTGGTCTGCGATGTACATCTGCCCCAAGTTGTCGATGGCCAAGCCCGTGGGGAAAGACAAACGCGCCATTGTCGCCAAACCGCCATCACCGCTGAAACCCGCCAAACCTGTTCCCGCCACTGCGCTGATTTTGCCCGTGGCATCGACTTTGCGAATGCGGTCGTTGATCGCATCAGCGATATACAGGTTGCCATTGCCATCGGTTGCCACGTCATAGGGCAAATTCAATTGCGCTTGCAACGCCATGCCGCCATCGCCCAACGCGCCCGCTTGACCTGTACCCACCACGGTGCGCAAAGTGGCCCCCGAATCCATTTGCCGAATGCGCTGGTTGTTGTTGTCGGCGATGTACAAGCTGTTTTTGCTGTCCCATGCCAAACCCGAAGGTTGATATAACTGCGCACTGAGCGCGTGGCCGCCATCGCCTGCAAAGCCGCCTGTGCCGTTGCCTGCCACGGTGGTGATTAAACCGTTGTCCACACGGCGAATGCGGTTGTTCAAGCTGTCAGCGATGGTCAGCTTGCCATTAGCCCAACTGACGGCGGCAGGGAATGCGAGTTTGGCCAACGTGGCTTCACCGCCATCGCCGCCAAAACCCGCCACCCCATTGCCCGCCACTGTATCGATTTGCGACAAACTCAACGCATTGGGCAAGGTGGAAAAGTGTGCGTTGCATTGTTGGTTGTCGTTCAATTGCACCGTCAATGGACTGCTGTTGCCCGTGCAATCGCCTGACCAGCCAACAAAAAACATGTGGGCATCGGGCAACGCGCTCAACGTCACCGTGCTGCGTTGCGGATAGGCTTCGCGGCAATCCGTGCCGCATTGAATGGCGTTGTCACCGCTGACCACCGTGCCTGTGCCATCGCCGCTTTTGCTGATGTCGATGGCATACGTGTAAACCATGGGCGAAATCACGCGCACCACGCTGTTGTTGCTGTCGGCAATGTACAAATGGCCGTCCGCGCTCAGGGTCAAGGCCATTGGGTTGTTGAGCTGGGCTTGTTTGGCCGCGCCGTCATCGCCGCCAAAACCCGCCACCCCATTGCCCGCCAAGGTGCTGACGGTGCTGTTGTTGTCCAACACCCCGTTGACGGGCGTGATTTGCCGCACCAAATGAAAGCTTTTATCGGCGATAAACAGACGGTTCGCGCCATCAATCCAGATATCTTGCGGAAAACCGATGCTGGCGTTGACCACGGTCAGGCCATCGCCCACGCGGCTTTCTTGACCTGAACCCATAAAAGTGTTAATAAACAAAGTTTTGCTGTCGATTTTTCGCACTTTAAAATTGCCTGCATCGGCGATATAAAGATGGTTGTCGCTGTCAATCGCCAACGCCCACGGGTTGTTGAGCTGGGCGTTGACGGCCAAATGACCATCGCCCGCGTTGCCTGCCAAGCCCGTGCCTGCCACCAAACTGATGATGTTGTTGCGGTCGATTTTACGCACTTGGTGGTTGACGGTGTCGGCAAAATACAACACACCTTGTGCATCGAATCGCAGGCTGAACACCGAACTGAAACGCGCCAATTTGGCTGGCCCGCCGTTGCCGATATTCCCCTCTTGGCCATCGCCTGCAAGCGTGATGATCAACCCTGTGCGCGGGTCAACTTTGCGAATCACATGGTGTTCACTGTCGCCGATATAAACATTGTCATCGCCATCGACGGCCAATGCCGTCACTGCCAATTGCGCCGCAATCGCCAAACCGCCGTCACCGCTGTAGCCCTTGGTGCGATTGCCTGCAAAGCGGCTGATGATGCCCGCTTCCACTTTGCGCACCAGATGATTGCCCGCATCGGCGATGTAGACAGTGCCTTGTGAATCAGTGGCGACGCTGTAAAGCAACAGAGACAACTTGGCGGCGGTGGCCAAGCCGTCATCGCCCGCGTAGCCTGCGGTCAGTGGTGTGCCTGCAAAAGTGTGGATGTCGTTGCCCAACACGGGATTTTTCAACGCAAATTCAACGGTACAGGTTTTATCCACGCTGATGTTTAACGTCAGTTGGGTATTTTTGCTGTCACAATCGCCTGACCACCCGACAAACAGCGATGACGCATCGGCGGTGGCGGTCAACGTCACCCGCGCATTGTTGGGGTAGGTTTCGACACATTGTTCACCACAATCAATGCCTTGTCCTAAACCGCTGGACGCGCTGACTTTTCCGTTGCCAAAGCCTGTGCGTTTAATTTTCAAAAGCGGCGTGGCAACCGTTAAACCACTGATGCGCCTCACCCGCTGGTTGCCGCTGTCGGCCAAATACAAAAAGCCTTGCGGACTCACGGCCAAACCCAAGGGCAGGTTGAGCAAGCTGGCGATGGCATAACCGCCTTCGCCGTTATAACCTGCGTTGCCCATGCCCGCAACGGTGGAAATCGTGCCGTTAATGTGGATTTTGCGCACGCGGTGGTTGTTTTGGTCGCTGACAAACAGATGTCCCGCGCTGTCGATGGCCAACGCATACGGCGTATTGAAATGGGCTTTAATCGCTTCACCCCCATCGCCGCTGTCGCCTGTATTGCCTGCGCCAGCATAGGTTTGTATTTTGCCATTCAAATCAACGCGCCGAATGCGCTGGTTGCCGCTGTCGGCGATGTAGATCAGGCCATTGTTGACCACCACATCGGTGGGGCGGTTCACATGCGCGACGATGGCCAGACCGCCATCGCCTGTAAAACCCGCTTGTTTGGGTGTGCCTGCCACGGTTTTAATCACCCCGTTGGCATCAACCGTGCGAATGCAGTGGTTGTTTGTGTCGGCGATGTACAACAAACGGTTGTGATAATAAACGCCTTCAGGTGCGTTAAGCTGTGCGCCATTGGCGGGACTGTTGTCGCCCAAAAAACCTGCCGTGCCATCGCCTGCCACCGTTTTGATAAAACCTGCGCTGATTTGGCGAATTTTATGGTTGCCGCTGTCGGCGATGTACAGGCGGTCACTGCCATCGACGGTCAAACCGGCAGGTTTATTCAACTGCGCCAACACGGCCAATTTGTCATCGCCGCTGTCGCCTGCACTGCCGTTGCCTGCGAAGGTGCTGATGTGGCCTTGGCGGTCGATTTGCCGCACCACATGGTTGTTTTGTTCGGTGAAATACACCCCACCTGTGCTGTCGAGCGCGACATCAGCGGGGCGGTTTAGTTTGGCATCAACGGCCCGCCCGCTGTTGCCTGTGTTGCCTGTTTCGCCATTGCCCGCCACCCCATCAATAATCCCCTGTTGCGCCACCGCTTCAAACAAGGCGGTGCAGTTTTTGGCGGTGTTCAAAGTGAGATTGATGACCGTGCTGCTGCCCGTGCAATCGCCGCCCCATGACACAAAGCGGTTGGTTGGGTTGACGCTCGCGCTCAAGGTCACCGTGCTGGACGCGCCAAAGAAATATTCGCAAACTGTGCCGCACAAGAGGCCGCTGGGTGTGCTGGAAAGGGTGCCATCACCCGTGCCTTTTTTGGTGATGCTTAAGGTGCCTGCGGTGGTGGTCGGCGGCGCAACCCCCGCCAAACGGGTGGCCAGGGTGCTGATGCGATGGTTTTTGCTGTCAGCGATGTATAAACCACCTTCGCTGTCCAAGGCGATGCCTTGGGGAAAATTGAATTGGGCGTTGAAACCTGTGGTTTCAGCGGTTGCGCCGATAAAGCCATTGCCCGCAACCGTTTGCATCAAGCCTGTATGGGTGACGCGGCGAATGCGTTGGTTGTATTGGTCAACGATGTACAATTGTCCCGTTTTATCCATGGCCATCGCCACAGGGTTGTTCAGCCGTGCGGCAATGGCGGCAAAACCATCGCCACTGTAGCCAAATTGGTCACTGCCTGCATAGGTGTTGATAATGCCTTGGCCATCGACTTTGCGAATGCGGTGGTTGTTGCTGTCGGCGATATACAGGTTGTTTTGAGCATCAAACAACACATCTTTGGGTGCATTGAGTTGGGCTTGTAACGCGCTTTTGCCGTCGCCTGACGCGCCCGCCTGTCCGATGCCCACCACGGTGCTGATCTTGCCTGCGCTGTCGACTTTGCGAATGCGGTGATTGCCGCTGTCGGCGATATACAACACCTCTTGATTGACCGCCACCGCCGTTGGGCTGTTCAACTGTGCCACATGGGCCGCGCCAGCATCGCCGCTAAAGCCCGCCGTGCCATTGCCCGCCACCGTGGTGATGGTGCCTGACAACAAAATCTTACGCACCCGCTGGTTGCCCACATCGGCGATATATAGTGACCCTTGTGAATCGACAGCCACATCCGCAGGATAAGCCAATTGAGCGACCAATGCACTGTTGCCATCGCCGCTAAAACCCGCTGTGCCTGTGCCTGCATAGGTGGTGATGTTGCCGTTTAAATCGATTTTACGCACACGGTGGTTGCCGCTGTCGGCAATATACAACTGCCCTTGCGCGTCAAATGCCATGCCTTGCGGTAAATTCAACTGCGCCAGATGGGCCGCGCCGCCATCGCCGCCAAAGCCCGCTGTGCCTGTGCCGATGTTGGGTTTGAGCATTAAATCAAAAATTGCTTGGCAATGGCGGTCTTGGCTGATGCTGAGGTTATGCGGGTTGGCTGTGCCTGTGCAATCACCCAACCAGCCGCCAAACAAGCTGTTTTCCAAGGTGGCGGTTAAACTGACATGGCTTCCCAGCGCGTAATCTTCAGTGCAATTGCGCTCTTGAAGTGAACAAGCGAGGCCATCTCGCGCGCCTGTCGCGCTGATTTTCCCCACACCCCCGCCATTGAAGGAAACGGTCACGGTTTTCTGTTCAGCGGCAAATTCAGCCGTGCAGTTGACGGGCGCATTCAACGTCACCACGCCATCAACGCAATCGGCATCACCTGACCATGCGACAAACCGCATTTGGCTGTCGGGCAAGGCGGTCAAGGTCACGGTGCTGGCGGGGCTGTAATAGGTCACACAGCGCGTGCCACAATCCAAGCCGCTGACCAAGCCGGCGGGCGAAGTCACCGTGCCAGTGCCTAAGCCTGTTTTGTTGATGCTCAAGCGCATCGCGGTGTTGCTTTCGCCCATGGGTGCGTATTCGCTGACAAACTGCCATGAAATCAAATCGTAATGGTCGAAATTGCCCCCTGTGGCGGCAGTGAAACCGATAAATGCGCGGGTGCTGTTGATGACTTGGTTTAAGGTGATGATTTTGCTTAAATGAGCCAACAAAGGCCGTTGCCCTGTTTGGTTGAGACGCACTTCTAAAGTGGTGCCGTTGTAATCCAGCCACACAGACCATGGCTGGTCGTTGTCAAAATCGGGGCTGATGGCGAGGGTTTCCGTGGCGGGATTGCTGTGAGTGACCACGCCGTTTTGCAAAAAAGCGATGTGATTGGAATTGGGGTCTGAAAAAGCACTGTTGCAATAGGTGTCGATTTCCAGCGCAAAACTGTTGTTCAAGCCCGAATAACCCAAGCCGCCTGCGCTGCCGCCCAGTTGTGGCGTGTCTTTGAGCAAGGCGAAAGTCATCCCATCGCCACCGGCATCCACGGCGCAATCTTTGGCTGTGCCGCCTTTGTTGCTGATTTTGATTTTAAATAAACTGCTGAATTGATTAATATCTTGTGGGGTTTTGCTGTACAGCGCGCCCACTTGATGGGCTGTGGCAGGCACCAAACGCAACACCGCACCATCGACGGTGTTGGTTTGTGCCGCATTGCCGTATAGAACAAGATTGCTGATATTGGAAAAATCCACTTGCTCAGGCATGGCCCACAGCGTGCGGGCGGATAAGCTCAATAGAAAAATAAGTATTTGTATCATGATCTTATGCCAAAAACCCATAAACAGCATAACAAAGGCCTAACAACAAAGGTTGGTGGAGCATATAAATCAACAAACTGTGTTGGCCTAAACGGGTGACGAGGGTTTGGGCTATTTTTGCTTGTTGCCAACACAGGATTTGCGGATGCTTCAATAAAAAACGTCCTAAAAACAAGCCTATACAAACCGCCCCCAGCCATGGCAACAGCGGCACATAATCTTCGGTGGCGGGTTTTCTCGGTGCAAAGCCCAGCCAATTAAGCCAAGCTGAATCAAATGTCGCCCATTTGACTTGGCCCAAGACGATTAATGCCGCGCCTAAAAACAAATTGAGCCGATAAAAGTGGCGCAACCACAAAGCCAACACACTGGCGAGGGCGATAAAATGCAGGATGCCAAAATAGATGAAGCGTGAGCCAAACAAGCCATAACTGGCCACTGAAACCAAGGCGGCACAAACCACCAACCACCCCAAACGACGGCTGAAACGACGCACGTTCAAGCCGTTTTCGGTGGCCACAAACAGGCTGATGCCGACCAACAGCAAAAATAAGCTGACAATCAAGGTGCGCAAGCTGAGCCAAAACGGGCTGTTTTGAAAATCGAAATACAACCAGCGGAACAACACCAAGTCGTAACAGAAATGGTAAACGAACATCAACAGGATGGCGATGCCGCGTGCGAAATCAATCCATGGATAACGCACTGAAGGGGAATTGGTTATTGAATGACGCGATTGAACCACGGCTTATAAAGCGCGAATTTGTTCGAGAGACAAACCCGTTACCTGTTGAATGGTTTCAAAATCAATCGCCGCCAACCGCATGTTTTTGGCAATGACCCATGCTTTTTCCCTCTCACCTTCGGCACGACCTTCATTCATTAAACGAATTTTGGCTTTATCCCAAGCGGCATCGTCTTTGATTTCAGATAATAATTCAGGGCTGAGATTGCGCCGTTGAATGCGTTCGATAATTTTTCGCAATAAATTGTCAGAATACCCCGTTTCATCCATTTGTTTATCCAAAGAATCTTCAATAAATTCCAGCCATTGCGTTCAAACGCATATTCTTGATAGCCGCCCACTTGTTCAACCAAACGGATTAA
>DYSU01000003.1:18531-71735 GCA_020726335.1 Thiomargarita sp.
TGCGTTCAAACGCATATTCTTGATAGCCGCCCACTTGTTCAACCAAACGGATTAAATGATAATACATGAAGCGGTCAAAAAAATCATATTCTTTAACTTGTTGAATTTCAACAATAATACGTTTTTCTTTGTCTTCGGCAAACAAATCGTATTTACTTTTAACAAAGCCGATTGGCTCGGGATATTCGTATTCGGTATGCACTTCATCAATGTGTATATCAATATCTAAAATATCTTTAGTAAATTGAGTAAAAACATCCACTTGGCTAAAAGCGTGTTTAAAAATACTGCCATATTTGAGTGGAATCACTTCAACCATGGACAAAACTCCTCTCAGCCTTTGCGCAACATCGCTTTGATGCCACGAATCGCTTGACGGGTGCGTTGTTCGTTTTCAATCAATGAAAAGCGCACATGATCATCGCCATGGTGACCAAAACCGATACCGGGCGACACCGCCACTTTGGCTTCAATCAGCAATTTTTTGGCAAATTCGAGTGAACCCATGGCACGGTAGGCTTTTGGAATTTGCGCCCAAACAAACATGGTTGCTTTGGGTTTTTCCACTGCCCAACCTGCGGCGTTCAAGCCATCACACAACACATCACGGCGTTGACGGTACATTTCGCTGATGTCGCGCACACATTGTTGGTCATCTTCCAATGCAGTGACAGCCGCCACTTGAATCGGGGTGAACGTGCCATAATCCAAATATGATTTCATTCTGCCCAAGGCGTGAATCAAGGTTGGATTGCCCACCATAAAACCAACGCGCCAACCGGGCATGTTGTAACTTTTTGATAAAGTGAACGATTCCACTGCAATGTCTTTCGCCCCTGCCACTTGCAAAATGGAGGGGGCAACATAACCATCAAACACGATGTCCGCATAAGCCAAGTCGTGAATCACCCAAATGTTGTGTTGTTTGGCAATGGCCACCACTTTTTCAAAAAAATCCAGCTCAACACATTGTGCGGTGGGGTTGCCCGGGAAATTTAACACCAGCACTTTAGGTTTTGGCCAACAATCTTCAATCGCGTTGGTCAATTCAGTGAAAAAATCGACATTGGGGGTCAGCGGCACATGGCGGATGTCCGCGCCTGCGATGATAAAACCATAAGGATGAATGGGATAGGCGGGATTGGGTACCAGCGCAACATCACCGGGGTTGATGATGGCCAACGCCAAATGCGCCAAGCCTTCTTTTGAACCTATGGTGGAAATCGCTTCGGTTTCAGGGTTTAAATGCACCGCATAACGGCGTTGATACCAATTACAAATCGCTTGGCGCAAACGGGGAATGCCTTTGGACAAAGAATAGCGGTGGGTGTCTTTGCGTTGCGCCACTTCCACCAATTTATCGACAATGTGTTGGGGTGTCGGTTGGTCAGGATTACCCATGGCAAAATCAATAATGTCTTCTCCACGGGCGCGTGCCGCCACCGTCATGTCTTTTGTGATGTTAAACACATACTTGGGTAAACGTTCAATTCTTGCAAATTCTTTCACAAAATGCCCTTTATGGTTATGGCGTAAAATGACAAATGTCTTATCTCAAGTGCTTATTAAAAATATTATAAATCAATGGTTTGCGACAATATTTCAAGGTATTTATTCATTTATGTCTCCGTCACCAAACGGTGCAATTGTTGGGCTTTGTGGATGATTTTTTTGCGATAGAAAAACACTTTCAACCGCCCACCGCCTTTTTGTCGCCAAAGCACGGTTGAACGCACGCCCGCCAACAATAAAGCCCGAATTTGCGCGGCCAATTGGGAATTTTTCAAATAGTGGGGTTTGCCCATCACATGAATGCGGTAATCTAAAGTGCTTAAAGTGTTCTGGTAAATATTGGCTAAATGTTCAGTTAAATCAAACGGTTGTTCACGTTCAACATTTTTTAATGTCACCACCTGTTCTATGCCATCGGTGATTTTTTTGAGCAAGTCGGGGTGTTTATGCAACTGACGTTCTAAAATATGTAAGCCAATGATATAACGCAATAATTCAGATGAACGGGTTCGTTTACCGTATCCGAGTTGTTGCACCAAAGTGGCCAAGCCCAAAGTCACGCCTTCAATGCCCTCATAAACCGCTTCGGTGCTGTCGGGATTGAGCAATAATACGCTGTTAAGGCTGGTTTTAAAAGCGGCTTCGTCTGCATTTTTGATAAAGCCATGGTAAGCGGTTTGATGAACCAATTCAACCGCTTGAAACATACCTGCAAAAGCCAATGTTGCGTTTTTAATGTCCATTTTTGAGTCGTTTTGCTGAAATAACGTAATCTAATTTTCTGAGATAATTCAAGAGGGTGGTTAAGTGGGTTTTGTCTGAGACGGTGATGCAAAAGTGCATGATGCTGTTATCGCCTTCATGTTTTTGGATCAAAACATCTTCAATATTGCTGTCAAATTTGGCAATCGCACCCGCTACATTGGCCAAAACCCCCCGTTTGTTCAAGGTTTCAACCCGAATATCCACAATGGATTCAATGAGTAACCCTGCCGCCCAACTGACATCAATCCATTCTTGTAAATTGCGTCTGCTTTTGTTGCGGCTGTGTTCGCATTGCAAAGTGTGAATCATAATGCCGTTGTTGATGTGTCCCCAAATGTCATCGCCCGGAATGGGGCGGCAGCATTTGGCCAAAGTAATGGCCAAGCCTTCCGTGCCTTGAATGATTAATTGTGCGGGTGAATCACGCTCAGGCGTGGTTTGACACAAGGCTTTGGCAACCAATTGTGGCAAACGTTTGCCCAAACCGATGTCCGTCAATAATTGTTCTAAATTTTGCCCCATAAAAATTTGGGCAATGTGCGGGTCGTTGAAATCATTCAAATTTTTACCATAAGGAAGCAAAGCTTCATTTAACAAACGTTGCCCCAAAATTCGGGTGTCTTTTTTAGATAATTTATTGAAATAACTGCGAATATTGCTACAACTGCGGCCTGTTTTGGCAAAATTGAGCCAACTCCATTTGGGATGGTTTGATGGACTGGTTTCAATTGACACCATTTGCCCTGTTTGCAATGGGGTGTTTAACGCACAAAGCTGTTCATCAATCACCGCTGAAACCGCATGGTGGCCGATGTCGCTGTGAATGCTGTAGGCGAAATCCAAAGCCGTCGCCCCGCGTGGCAAACAGACAAGCCGCCCTTTAGGGCTGTAAACATAAATTTCATCAGGGTTAAATTCTTTGGTGATTTCATTAAAAAAGGTGATGGCATCTAAATTGTCTGTGGCATCGTCTTTTAAATCGCGCAACCATTGCCAAGGGCCATAATCCACTTGTTGGTCATGATTATGATAGAGCGCATAGGCGATGCCGTATTCTGCCGCCCCCAACATTTTTTGGGTACAAATATGGACTTCAATCGCCACGCCATAGGGGCCGATGATGGCGGTGTGCAAGGACTGATAGCCGTTTCTTTTAGGAATAGCGATATAGTCTTTAAATGCGCCGGGTTTGGGTTTGTAGAGGGTGTGAATAATACCCAAAATCTGATAGCAAGTGTTGATTTCGTCGCCGACAAGGCGAATGGTGTACAAAGTTTTAACTTGTTCAAAACGTAGATTTTTTTCCCGCATTTTACAAAAAATGCCATAGCTGTGTTTTTTACTGCCGCCTGTAATGCTGGCATGAATGCCCGATTGACTCAAACGTTGCAATACAATTGAAGACAAGTCTTCCAGCACTGAAACCCGTTGTTTGTTTTGACATAACACGTTGATATGATGGTTCAGCACGGTGTATCGCCAAGGATAAAGCGATTGGAAGCACAGCTCTTGCAACTCAAGATAAATTTTGTGAATACCCAAGCTTTTGGCAATGGGCGCGTAAACATTCAAAGTTTCTTGGGCAATGCGTTGTTTCGATGCACTGTCTTTGGCTTGCAAGGTGCGCATATTGTGCAGTCTATCGGCCAATTTGATTAAAAGCACCCGCACATCACGGATGCTGGCCAACATCATTTTGCGAAAACTGGCGGCTTTGTGCTCTTCTTTGCTGGCAAAGTCAATTTTATCAAACTTGCTGACCCCATCAACCAAATCAGCCACTTTTTGGCCAAACTGTTCCACCACCGCCTGTTTATTAAACTGGGTGTCTTCAATCACATCATGCAACAAAGCCGCTTCTAAAGTGACTGCATCCATTTGCATGTCCGCCAGAATATGCGCCACTTCCAAGGGATGAAAAATATAGGGTTCACCACTTTGGCGGACAATCCCTTCATGGGCTTCCGCCGCAAAAAAATAAGCCGCATACACCTTTTTAGTGTCATTTTCAGACATATAAGGCGACAAAATATCGCACAAGTTACTGATTAAAAACCTGTTTTTCGGAATCTCAGTCACTTTTACGTCTGCTCTTCTTTTCACTGGCTTTGGTGTCGTCTGCATCAACCAGCGGTATTACAGGCGGATGGTACATCTCTTCAGTAACGCGGCCTGTGGCAATTTCGCGCAACGCAACAATCGTGGCTTTGTCTTTGCCTTGCACCACAATGGATTCACCGCCATGATTAATCACCCGTGCGCGTTTGCTGGCTTTCAACACCAAATCAAAACGATTTTCAACATGAACCAAACAATCTTCAACAGTCAAACGTGCCATAAAGCCTCTCAATACGGTAAAATACACGAAAAAATCAGGTTTAGACTATCATAAATGCGCTTACAATAACAAAAGAAAACCCGTTAAATTCATTAAGGAAAGTCCATGTCTCGTCAAATCATTGCCACAACCGCCGCACCGCAAGCAATTGGCACTTATTCTCAAGCGGTTAAAATCGGCCAAACCGTGTATTTATCAGGACAAATTGCGTTAAATCCTGTTGATATGACTTTGAACAATGCCGATATGGGAACAGAAATTAACCAAGTTTTTCAAAATCTTAAAGCGGTTGCACAGGCTTCAGGCGGTGATTTGGCTGACATTGCCAAACTGAGCATTTTTCTCACCGATTTAAGCCATTTTGCCTTGGTGAATGAAATCATGAGCCGCTATTTTTGCTTGCCTTATCCTGCGCGTGCCGTTGTTGGGGTTGCCAGTTTGCCTAAAAATGCGCGGGTAGAAATGGATGCTATTATGGTGTTGGCATCTTAAAATCAAGGGGATTGCTGGAATATTATCCGCCGATGCCGACAAACAGTTCATAACAACTGGGTTGGCGAACTTGGTCAATGCGAATTAAATAGCGGTCTTCTTCACTGGCGGGCAACAGCCCGTGCCATGCGTTGGCACGGTAATCTTTGCCCAACAACAAAAACTGCCATTGTTGTTGTGGGTTTTTATAGGCCAAGGTCAACATCACCGCATTGTGGTTGGAAGTCACCGCCATCGACAACGCTTGGCCTTGGCGGGCAGTGAAAGGGTAAAAATGGCGGTCATCCGTTTGAATGCACGCTTCGGTTAAAATTGACAAGCGGCCTTGGGCAAAGTGCAAAGGATACGTCAGCTCTTTGGCTTGCACACCCAAACTGAGGATGAATAACAGAAAAATCCAGCGTAACATATTAATTTCCTTTGAATATTTTTTTCATCAGCGTTTGCCAATTTTTCGGGTTGTGATCGGCTAAATTCATCGGACGGGTCAAAATCACAGAAATGTTGTCAAAACCACCGCTGTCATTGGCCGCAAGAACCAGTTCATTGGCCGCTTGGCGCAGATCGTGGCGATTATCGCGTAAAATCTTTTGAATTTCAGTGTCTTCCAACATATCGCTTAAACCATCAGAACACAGCAGATAAACATCATCTTGTTTAACAGGGTATTCGTTGACATCCACATTGACATCCATGCCCACGCCCAATGCGCGAGTGACCAAATTGCGGTTGGGTGAATGCCGCGCTTGCTCAGGCGTACATAAACCGTGGTCAATCAACTCTTGCAAAACGGAATGGTCTAAAGTCAATTGCTCAAATAAATTGCCGCGCAAACGGTATAAGCGTGAATCGCCCACATGCGCGACGCTGAGAACATCATCGTGTAAAATCGCCGCCACCAACGTGGTTCCCATGCCATGGTATTCAGCTTGCGATTGTGCCGTGGTGTAAATTTGCAAGTTGGCTTGACTGATGGCTTGTTGCAACAACAGCGTCACTTTTTTGTAGCCCGTGTGTTTGTCTAATTGATTGGATAAGCTTTGCATATCAGTGGCTTGCATGTGTTGCATCACGCTGGCCACCGCGATTTCACTGGCCACTTCACCCGCTTGATAACCACCCATGCCATCAGCCAATACCACAATACAGGCTGTATCATCGCCTGCCACACAATCTTCATTGTGGTCGCGCAATTGGCCTCTGTCTGTTTGCCAGACAATTTCTAAGCCTTTTTGTGGTGTCTTTTTATTCACCGTACACGGTTCTCAAAGCGATTAATGGGAAGGTTCATGGCTTGAACCTGTTCAACACACGCTTGCAGTGCTTGTGCCAATGCAAAACCTGATGGATAACGTAAGTTTGGGTTTTTCTGTAATAAAGTATCAACGATGGTTTTGATGCCCAAGGGTAAACTGGGGCTTAATTCCAGCAAATCGGGTGGATTTTCATGAATAATTTTAAACATCAAGCTGGCCATGGAATCGGCATTAAACGGCAATTGATGGCTGATCAATTGATACAAAGTGACCCCAAAACTGAACAAATCAGAACGGCCATCCACCCCTTTGCTTTCCAGTTGTTCGGGCGACATATACGAGGGCGTGCCTAACACCACACCTGTGCGGGTTTTATTGCTGTCAGTGATGCGGGCAATGCCAAAATCAGTGATTTTAATGTCCCCTATTGCCGCATTATACAAAATATTGGCAGGTTTGATGTCCCGATGTATCACGCCTTGGCTGTGTGCATAATCCAAGGCGTTGGCCACTTTAATCGCCAAACCCAACAAAGTTTCTAAGGGCAACACGTTTTTTTGACCTTGGACATATAACGATAAATCACCGCCTGCAAAATAGTCCATCGCAATATAAGCCAAATCGCCTTGTTCACCCGCATCATAAACCGAAACGATATTGGGGTGGTTCAGCCGTCCAACCGCCGAGGCTTCGCGGAAAAAACGTGCAGTGGCTTCTTCCAGCTCACGCCCTTCAAATTCTAAAGAAAGCTTTAAGGTTTTTAACGCGACAATGCGGTTTAATTTGGGGTCTTTGCCCAAATACACCCGCCCCATCGCACCTTTGCCCAGTTCGCGCAACACCAAATAATGCCCCAGATAATGCCCCAAAATATCCTCTTGGGTTTGATACAACAACGGCGATTGTTTGCTTAAACGGTCAATGCGTTGGTTGATGTCACGAAAATTAGCGGCGTGATTGAGCATATAACGATAAACCGCCAATGCTTGTTTAGGTTGTTGTTTTCGTTCAAAATCCAATCCCAAGTTATACAACAAACTTAAAATTAAATCATCAATGGGACACTGCATAAAGGTGTCGAACGCTTTTTGTAAATCGCCTTGGCTTTGAAACGTCAACCCCATCAACCGTTGATTGCGCGCCAACGTGCCGTTATGCGTCAAACTTGGGCTGATCCAAAAATTTTTGACTGCAAACAGCAGTTGCCCCAACCACAACAACATGACCAAAGGCGACAAACTCAAACCGATTAAATCGACCGCCAACAATAAAATTTGGGTGGCTAAAATCACCAAGGATAACAATAACGTAATGCCAAAAGCCAAGGTTCCGCGCAACAGCGGTAACAAAAAAATCAAATAGCCGCTGACCACAATGAATATCGCCATTTCAATTCCCCCCGCCCAACGGGGACGATGAATGATGTGGCCTTGCAATAAAGTGGAAATATTATCCGCTAAAGACGACAATGGCTGACGTTTTTTCGCCCAAAAATCAGACGTTTGGGGGGTAAAACCCAATAACACCACTTTATCAGACAACGCGCTGACATCGTTTTGCGTCAACAATTTCTGATGGGTGAAAGTGACAAACGGTGCAAGGTTTTTTTGGCTAACATAATGAAAACTCTGCAAATTTAAGCCTTCATCGGTGTATAACAGTGTGTCACCCAAGCGCAAAGCGGTGTTGGCTGATAAAGAAGGGCTGATGTGGTGCAAATCTAAATTTTTTACCCGAGCGGCCACCAGCAAACTCAAATGGGGCAAATAATGTTGTTGATAAGCCAAAACCAAGGGAATGCGTTGATGCAAACGCGGCGCGGGCAAGATACCGATGCTGTTGGCCGCTTGGGCAAACAGCGGCAACGGCGGTTGAATATCGCTCAGTGATTGCAATTGGCGTTGTTGCCATTGGGGAATGAAAATGGGCAGTTGCATGGCTTGCAATGACGGCGGCAAGTCAGCCAGCAAACCGATATTTTTCTGGGTTTGTGCCGTGGCGGCCAAAATTACATGGACTTGTTTGCGCATTTGTTGGGCAAGCTGTTGGTCGCTGTCAAAAATTGTTTTCAATTGTGCCAAATACCGACCCATTTGTTGAATTTCGTTGAGCCGTTTTTTATCTTCAGCCGTGCGACCATAACCGCCGTTGACCAAATATGAAGCTTCATAATAATCAAACAGTTGCTTAAATTCGGCCTGACCTTGCATGGTTTGGCTTTGGTTGAGTGGTAAAGTGTCCACCAGCCAACGTGGGTTAGCCTGTTGAATTTTAGCTAAAATTTTGCGATGTAATTCAGGGGTTACGGCCGCGTTGACTTCGACCAACACCAGTTCTTTGCTGGCAGGGCGCGGTGCCAACCCCATCGCCAATTGGTATAAATACGGGTCTATGCCTGTCAAACTGTGGTTGTGAATCAACAGAAAAAAACCACTGCTGAGAATAAACCCCCAAAAACCCGTGCGTTGCCAAAATTGCGCGGCCATGCCCAGAAATTATGACACTTTTTGCGAGTAAGGGTTTAACACATAAGCGAGGTCAATCAGCACCAAATTTAAACCTTGCAACATCAAACCGCCTTGTTCACGCTGTTGTCCTGTTTGGGTAAATTCAAAACGATAATAGCGTTCAAAATACCAATGGCCTTGGTGGCGCAACCGTACTTTGCTCAACATCACAGTTTCATCCAACAATTGGACATGATGGCGTTGGCAAATTTGTTTGGCATGGTGGCGCGCCCATTCCAAAGCCCGTGAGCTGTCAAACCAAAAAGTGGCGGTGATTAACAGCAATAAAATAATGAAAAATTCCATAAGGTTGCCATCCGTATCAAGGTTTTTCAGGTAATTGAATTAAATCAATAGGTAATACACGCACATCATTCCAATTGCTGTCTTGGCTGTTTCAAGCTGAAATATTTGTGCTTTGGCCAATAAACTTTGGATATAATTATAGCGGTTTTTCTCTTGACTGCTGGAATTATTTAGCCCTATGCCACGATTAATGTCGATGAATAACCCTTCTGCCTTTGCCCAACAACTGCTTGCATGGTTTGTCCAACATGGGCGTAAAGATTTGCCGTGGCAACAAAACCCAACGCCTTATCGTGTTTGGGTATCCGAAATCATGTTGCAACAAACCCAAGTCAACACCGTCATCCCTTATTATCAAAAATTCATGCAAGCCTTTCCTGATTTGCTCACTTTGGCCAACGCGCCACAAGATGCGGTGCTACACCATTGGAGCGGCTTGGGTTATTATGCCCGTGCGCGCAATTTACACCAAGCGGCCCAACAATGCGTACAACAGCACAACGGCATTGTGCCTGATAATATTGAACAATTAACCCAATTGGCAGGCATTGGGTTGTCTACAGCGGCGGCGATTTTAGCCTTGGCACACCAGCAACAACACAGCATTTTAGATGGCAATGTCAAACGGGTGTTAAGCCGCTATCATTGCGTTGCAGGCTGGTCGGGCAATGCGGCGGTACAAAAAAAATTGTGGCCCTTGGCGCAACAACACACCCCAGCAACCGATGTCGCCGCTTATACCCAAGCCATCATGGATTTAGGTGCGACAGTTTGCACCCGCCATCAACCGCAATGCGCCTGTTGCCCGCTGGCAAAAGGTTGTCAAGCCTATCAACAACAGTGCGTTGCTGATTATCCCGCGCCCAAACCACGCAAAACCTTGCCATATAAAAAAGTGTGTTTGCTGATGTTGGAAACGCAAAATGGGGCTGTTTTTTTGCACAAACGTCCCAATAAAGGCATTTGGGGCGGCTTATGGAGTTTCATCGAATATCCCGATAACTTGCCCTTAATGCAAATTATCCACTGGTGTCGGCAACAATTTAACATCGACATCCATCAACAACAAATTTGGCCTGAATATCAACACAGCTTAACCCATTTTCATATGCTGATTACCCCCGTGCATTTGCGTTGTGCAGGCGATGACTTTGATGCGTCAAACTTGCAAGCAAGCGGTTGGTATGATAAAAACCAGCTTTTTATCGGGGGCATGGCCGCGCCCGTACAACAACTTTTAATCCAATTAAGGAGAACATCATGACCCGCATGGTTCAATGTACAAAACTGAACAAACAAGCCGCCGGCCTTGCCGCCGCCCCCTATCCGGGTGAATTGGGGCAACGTATTTTCAATCATATTTCTGCCGAAGCATGGAAAAGCTGGTTGCGTCAACAAACCATGCTAATTAACGAATACCGGTTATCCGTGGTTGACCCACGGGCGCGTGCGATGTTGGAAGGCGAAATGAAAAAATTCTTGTTTGGCGAAGCTTAATTTTTTCGCCTAATCATATTGTTTCGGGGCATCGCCTTGCTGCGCAAGTGTTTGTATCTGCTTGATATTTTTATCTTCAATTTGCTCCAATAACAAGGTGAACAACCATGTGTCGCCATAATCGTATAAAAACACCAGTTGACAACCTTGGGTCAGCCCTAAATCACCGATGCGAATTTCATCGGCATTTTGGGCTTCTTCCAAAAATGGATGAAAAATTTGTTGATAGCCACCAAAATGGGACGGATAGCGAAATTCGTATAAGTGGCCGTCATCAAATTGAAAAGCGGTCAAAATCGCCTGCGCCAGTTCTTCCCATGTGGCTTGGGTTGGCACGGTTAAACGTCGCCAAATCTCTGGGTTATCTGCCCATGCCACTTTAAACACATGCACGCCGCTGGTTAATATCTCAATTTTGGGTAAAGCCAAATGTTTTTGCCATTGTGGAATATAATCAATAATTTGCTGGCGAAACAGCTCAATGTCATCGTCTTCCAGCATCGCCGTTTCGATTTCTATCCCATGGCTGTTGGCTTTGTCTTCGCGGCCAATCAATAAAGCCATCGCCAAGGGCCATTCAGTCAAATGGATTTGCTTCACCCACCAATGTTGTGAAGTCGTTGACAGGCCATAATCCAATTTGAGCCAACCAAATAATTCCAGCAAAGCCAATGAATTTTTATAGGGATTCAAATCGGCTTTGAAGTGGCTGTAGGTTTTGCATTCGCGTTTATCAGGGTCGTTAAGCTGGGTTAATAGATTGAAAATGCTGGACAAATCCAACAGCGGCTCTTCCAAACAAAAAACCCCTGTGTATAACAAGGTAAAATAACGCTCGGTTGCGTTCAGTTGTCGCCAACTGTTTAACACTGTTTGATTGAGGTTTAACCAGACTTTTTTCAAATCTTTGCTGTGATCAAATTCAAAAAAGCCCAATTTCTGCAACAATTGATACAATACCATGATAGGGGGATAGCTGGTTTGTTGCGGTCGTTTTAAACCTAAATGGAGAGGATGGCGCATTTTGGCATTGATTTTGGCTAAATCTGCTTGGTTAAGTTCTTGTTTTTGCAAAGAAACAAACAAACCGTCGGCGATATAGTCTAAAACGGTTTGAGCGTCATGCAACACACTGCCCGTTGTTTCGTCCACACGATGTTGGCCAAAAAAGTCTCGTAAAAACTGTTGCACTTTGGCCGTTTTATGAAGCCAATCATTTTCCATAATCACCCCCGCTTGGGAATAAAAATTGCTGGATGGTAAAAATCAAATATAAGTTTGTCACAGGATTCATACCGTGTCTACACCACAACAAATAGAAAAAGCTTTATATGACTTGCGCATGGACTACTTAAATCAACTGCCCAACACCATTGAACAGGTTGAAACCGATTGGCAATCTTTGGCCAAGACATGGCAAAAAGATGTTTTGCAACATTTACAGACCTTAATCCATAAATTGGCAGGCTCAGCGGGCAGTTTTGGCTTGAGTGCGTTAAGTGAAGCGGCCATTCCATTGGACACCAATTTACGCATGTTGCGACAAAAAAATGAAAACCCCAATCAAGATGAATGGGCAACGATTGAACAACAACTGCGTTTTTTTATTCAGGTGGCCAAGGATGGTTGCCATCAACAAAAGACTGAAAAAATGGCCACACCAGACAACGTTATCACGGACGATGAACCCATTACCCCCAACGGTCGCTTGCTCTATTTGGTGGATGATGATGAAAATTATGCCAAAGACTTGGCGTTACATTTAACCAAGGCAGGATACACTGTCAAAGTGCTACATGAAGCCGAAAACTTGGCAAAACTGGTGACACAACAACCCCCTGCCGCGCTGATTATGGACGTGATGCTGGCCGAAAACGATTTGGCAGGGCCACAAATCACCTATAAAATTCAAAAAGACCGCACCACGCCCTTGCCTGTGGTGTTTATTTCTGCCCGTCGTGACATGACCGCCCGTTTGGCCGCCGTGCGTGCCAATGGTGATGGTTATTTTACCAAACCGTTTCCACCTGCCGTATTAATCAACAAACTGAATCAACTGACCAGCCCACAAGCGCAACACCGCTATCGCATTCTAATTGTGGATGATTCAGGCGTTTATGCCGACAAATACGCCAAATTACTGCAAAATGCGGGCATGTCGGTGCGCATTCTTGCCCAACCGATGCGCTTTTTAGATGCATTAGAAAAATTTCCGCCTGAGCTGATTTTAATCAATGCCCAACTGGAAAGCATCAGCGGTTTGGAAATGGCCATGGTGATTCGTCAACAAGACAAATTTGCCCGATTGCCCTTGGTGTTTTTTGCCCAACAATTTGAGCAAACCTTGCGACGTGCGGCGATTCGTGGCTTGGGCGATGATTTTATCAGCCATGATGTGTCTGGCGAAGAAATGATTGCCACCATCATCAATCGTTTGAAACATGCGGAAAAATCACATCAACCTGCGCCTGATGACCAACAAGACCACAACCGTGACCGTTTGACAGGGTTATATCATCGCAATTATTTATTGGCTCAATTGGAACTTTTGAGCAAACAAAGCAACCGCCATCCTTTGAGCTGTGTTTATCTCAATTTAGACAATTATCGCGGCATTGATAAAATCATGGGACCTGTGGCCACTGACCGTATTTTGCAAGAAACCGCCCATTTGTTGCGTAAATACATACATCCACCCCATGTTTTGGCGCGTTTCAGTGAAAGCGTGTTTGTGGTCATTTACATCAACCATCCCTTAAACGACATCAAAACCATCGCGGAAAACATTCGCCACGCGCTGGAAAATAAAATCACTGAAGTGGGGGATCAACATTTGATCAGCACTTGTAGCATCGGCATCAGTGTGCATAAAAACCACAATGACATCAATCAAATGCTCAAAAATGCAGATAAAGCTTGTCACGAAGCGCATAACAACGGCGGCAACAGCGTGGTGTTGCACGATTCAGCACACAACACCCATTTGGATCAACAACGGCAAATCTATTGGCAAAGCCATATCCGCTATGCTTTAGACAACGAAGGCTTTTATTTTGCATTTCAACCCATCACCAATTTACACGGCGAAGCCGCATTGCTCTACGATGTGTTATTGCGCATGAAAGGCAAAACTGCCAAAGAAAGCATCCGCCCCAATGAGTTTTTACCTTTTGCCGAGCAATCACGCTTGATTTTGGCCATTGACCGTTGGGTTATCAGCCATGTGATTGAGCATTTACAAAAACGGCATCAAATGGGCGAAGAATGCGCCTTTTTTGTCCGTCTATCCGAACAATCATTGAACGATGAAGGATTATTGCGCTGGATCAGCAAACAATTGATTACGTTCAATATACCCACAACCGCTTTGATTTTTGATATTCCATTGGATGTTGCCAACGAAAACCTGCGAGCGGTGCAAAATTTTACCCAACATATCAAATCGTTGGGCTGTCGTTTTGCATTGCGTGATTTAACCAACAACCCCGGAGCTTTGCAATTGATTCGGTTGTTACCCGTTGATTTTATTAAAATTCAAGGCAGTTTGGTGCAAAGTTTATCCAACAACCAGTCAGATTTAGAAGCCATCAACACCATTGTCAGCCATGCGCACAGCTTGAATAAATGGGTGATTGCCCCTTGTGTTGAAGATGCCAAAAGTTTAAACACCTTGTGGCATCAAGAAGTGGATTATATTGAAGGCTATTTTGTCGAATTGCCCGAAGAAGTGCCGATGGTCAGTTAGGTTTTTTGCGTTTGGGGCGCGCTGTTGAACAAGCGGGCTGACGTATGGGGCCAAAAAACAAGAACAAACCCAACAACAGCAACAACAAATCTAAAAATAAAAACATGCCGTCATGAAAATTTAAAAAAATACCGACGGCAGCGGCAATCATAATCAAACTGCCTGCCACTAATTTTAACAAGTTGAACAAAATTTTTAGCATAAAAATCCTTTTTCCGCCTACCGTTGGCAAAAATGACAACATTACGCTTCAATGCGTACCCAATTCAAAGATTGAAATGATTTAATCGACCAAACGCAAATAGGGAGGTCTTTTAGGCTTGGGTGTGGCTGTGGGTTTTTCTGCGTTGGCCACTTGGGTTTGTTCTAAATTTTCGGCTTGAAATGTGATGCCTTGGCCGTTTTCACGGGCATAAATCGCCAAAATAGATGCCATAGGCAAATAAACGGATGTGGGTTTACCTGAAAAGCGCGCAGAAAAACTGAGCCATTCATTGGTCATTTCCAGCCCTTGGGTGGCGGTCATGGAAATATTCAACACAATTTTCCCCTCATTGACAAATTCCAGCGGCACATCAACATTGTCCATTTCAGCGTTCACGACAATCTGCGGCGTTAATTCATTGTCAACAATCCACTCATAAAATGCGCGCAATAAATAAGGTTGGGTTGAAGTCATGTTGTTCTCTGGCATCAGCGTAAAAAACGAGACATTGTAATAGTCTAATATATCAAAAACAAGCACTAAGCCTGCAAATAACCGCGTTCAATCGCTAGGTTAATCATATTTTTAGCATAATCCCATAATTGATTTGAACCATCCGCCATATAAACATTGCGCTGATAAACCCGTTCAGCAGGAACTTGGTGTTTGCGCCACGCAAAACCTTGAGTGTGGTAATTATGCAACATCGGCATCAAACGGTCTAATGCTTTGGCATAGCGCGCTTCAGGCGTTTTTCTGGCTTCAAATTCATCCCACAACGCACGAAATTCCACCGCTTGTGCTTGAGGCAACAGCGCAAACAAACGATCAGCGGCCTGTTGTTCGCGTTGGGTTTGCTCAGCGTCAGCCGTTTCCAAATACATGAAAGTGTCGCCTGCATCGATTTCAACCACATCATGAATCAACAACATTTTCACCACTTGCAACACATCCACCGTTTGATTGGCGTATTCGGCCAAAATAACAGCGGCCAACACCACATGCCAACTGTGTTCCGCGCTGTTTTCCCGCCTGTCAACCCCCAATAACTGGGTTTGGCGCAACACGCCTTTGAGTTTATCCACCTCCATGATAAACTGAAGTTGTTGGGTTAAACGCTCCATTTAACTGACCTCGCTGATTTGGCCATACGCCATAAAGCGTTGATAACGCTGGGTTAATAAGTCATCGGTCGATAACTTTTGCAAGCCTTGTAAATCTTCAAGCAATTGCTGGCTCAATGTTTGTGCCATTTTTGCCACATCACGGTGCGCGCCGCCCAAAGGTTCAGCAATCACCGTTTCAATCAACCCCAATTCACTCAAACGCTCAGCGGTAATGCCCAAAGCTTCAGCCGCGTCGGCGGCTTTTTCCGCGCTTTTCCATAAAATGGAAGCACAACCTTCAGGTGAAATCACCGAATAGGTA
Source organism: Thiomargarita sp. (assembly GCA_020726335.1). Taxonomy (GTDB): domain Bacteria; phylum Pseudomonadota; class Gammaproteobacteria; order Beggiatoales; family Beggiatoaceae; genus DYSU01. The sequence goes on from DYSU01000003.1 coordinate 34,583, forward strand.
CTGTATTGCAACATATTGGTTTTATCGCCCACACCGATGGCCAACGCACCGCCCGAGCCGCCTTCACCAATCACCGTGCAAATAATCGGTGTTTTTAATTGCGACATTTCCAATAAATTGCGCGCAATCGCTTCACTTTGACCGCGTTCTTCCGCATCCACCCCAGGATAGGCCCCGGGGGTATCAATAAACGTCAAAATGGGCAAAGAAAACCGTTCGGCCAATCGCATTAAACGCAAGGCTTTACGATAACCTTCAGGACGTGGCATACCAAAATTGCGCAACACTTTTTCTTTGGTGTCGCGTCCTTTTTGTTGGCCAATCACCATCACAGGTTCCCCTTGCAAACGGGCAACACCGCCGACAATCGCGGGGTCATCGGCAAACGCACGGTCGCCGTGTAATTCTTCAAAATGTGTAAACATTTTATGAACATAATCCAACGTATAAGGTCGTTGCGGGTGACGCGCCAATTGCGAAATTTGCCAAGAAGACAGCTTATTAAAAATGGACGCGGTCAATTCTCGACTTTTCGCTTGTAACCGATTGATTTCGTCGCTGATATTGATTTCTGTGTCATCACCCACATACCGCAGCTCTTCAATTTTGGCTTCCAATTCCGCAATCGGTTGTTCAAACTCTAAAAAATTTAAGTTCATGTCATTCTCACAACGCCAGCTAAGTAGCTATTTTTAATCATGTAAATTGTAAATAAACTGTTTTTCTGTTTGCCTACATCCCCAACTTTTTCTCCAAATAATGGATATTACTGCCGCCTGCTTTGAATGCCGCATCTTTGAGCAAATCGCGGTGCAATGGAATATTGGTTTTAATGCCTTCAATCACGATTTCATCTAACGCATTGTTCATTCGGGCAATGGCCGCTTCGCGGTTTGAACCATGGGTGATGAGCTTGCCAATCATTGAATCATAATAGGGCGGAATTTTATAGCCATTGTATAAATGGGTGTCCACCCGCACCCCCGGCCCACCGGGCGCGTGATAGCGGGTAACTTCGCCCGGAGAGGGCATGAAGGTTTTCGGGTCTTCGGCATTGAGGCGGCATTCAATCGCATGGCCTTGGACGTGGATGTCTTTTTGGGTGTAATTGAGCGGATAACCTGCGGCAATCAACAATTGTTCTTTGACGATGTCCACGCCCGTGATGAATTCGGTCACAGGGTGTTCGACTTGTAAACGGGTGTTCATTTCAATGAAATAAAATTCGCCGTTTTCGTACAAAAATTCAAACGTGCCTGCGCCACGATAACCGATTTCCCGACAAGCGGCGGCACAACGTTCGCCGATTCGGTCACGCAAAGTTTCGCTTAAATTGGGCGCAGGGGCTTCTTCAATCACTTTTTGATGACGGCGTTGCATAGAGCAATCGCGCTCGGCCAAATGAATGGCGTTGCCGTGTTCATCGGCCAACACTTGAAATTCGATATGACGCGGATTTTCAAGGTATTTTTCCATATATACCGTGTCATTGTTGAACGCGGCTGCCGCTTCGGCTTTGGTCAAGGAAATCGCGCTGGACAACGCCGCTTCACTGTGAACCGCCCGCATCCCGCGCCCGCCGCCGCCGCCTGATGCTTTGATGATGACAGGGTAGCCGATTTCACGCGCGATTTTCATGCCGCGCTCTAAATCATCGGTCAAAGGGCCATCAGAACCGGGGACGCAGGGTACTTTGGCTTTTTTCATCGCCGCAATGGCGGAGACTTTATCACCCATCATGCGAATGGTTTCAGCACGCGGGCCTATGAACACAAAGCCACTTTTTTCCACTTGTTCAGCAAAATCAGCATTTTCCGATAAAAAACCGTAGCCGGGGTGAATGGCCACCGCGTCGGTGACTTCAGCTGCGCTGATGACCGCAGGAATGTTGAGATAGCTTTCCACTGAACGAGGGCCGCCGATACACACCGATTCATCAGCCAAACGGACATGTTTTAAATCGCGGTCAGCGGTGGAGTGTACCGCCACTGTTTTGATGCCCAGTTCTTTGCAGGCGCGCAAAATTCTCAGCGCAATTTCGCCACGGTTGGCAATGACAATTTTGGTCAGCATGTGCCGCTCCTTTAGTTGATGATGAACAAAGGCTGGTCATATTCAACGGGTGAACCGTTTTCAACCAGAATTCGGGTGATGGTGCCTGCTTTTTCGGCGGTGATTTGGTTGAGAATTTTCATGGCTTCGATGATGCACAAGGTGTCGCCTTCTTGCACCCGTTGGCCTTCTTCAACAAATGATTTGCTGGTCGGTGACGGCGAACGATAAAAAATACCCACCATCGGCGAATTGACCCGATAGCCATCAATTTTTTCAGGTTCTGGCGCAGATTCTGCCGCCGTGGCCACAGGAGGCGCAGGGGCGGCTTGCATCATCTGCGGATGGGGCATCATCATCGCCATTTGATGGGTTTGGCGGCTGATTCTCACTGACTCTTCCCCTTCTTTGATTTCAATTTCGGCAATGTCAGAATTTTCCAATAATTCTACTAAGTTTTTGATTTTACGAATATCCATGAAGTCTCTCTCGCGTGTCAGGTTGTGGCGGTACGGCTTTATTGTTTTATTTGCAAGTCGTTGGAAATTTGTGCCAACGCCGCTTGCAAAGCCAAGTCATAACCTTGCGCCCCCAAGCCGCTGACCACACCCTTTGCAAGGTCAGAAAAATAAGAAAAATGGCGAAAAGTTTCGCGCTGATAAATATTGGACAAATGCACTTCGATAAACGGAATGGCCACCGCCGCCAGCGCGTCGCGCAAAGCCACGCTGGTATGGGTGAAGGCGGCAGGGTTGATGAGGATGAAATCCACAATCTGATGGCTGGCGTGAATGCGTTCAATCAACGCCGCTTCGCTGTTGCTTTGCAAGCACTCAAGCTGATGGCCGCTGGCGGTTGCCTGTGCGATTAACCGCTGGTTGATGTCGGCCAGCGTGGTTGAACCATAATGGTGGGGTTCACGTTGTCCCAAAAGATTCAAATTAGGGCCATGTAATACCAAAATACGCATTGTTTACCTTTGAGGTTTGAGTTTGCCTTGATCAAATTCCACTGCATGGCGTTGGCCGTTGCCCCAAATCAACAGGCCTTGGCCGTCGCGTTTATCATGGGCAAAAAAGCCGTCATAGCGATCTTGGCTTGCGCCGTTTTGCCATGTCAACACCCCTTTGCCGTGTTTTTGATTATTCAAAAATGCGCCTTGATAATGATCACCATTTGACCATGTGAACAGCCCTTGGCCTGTGCGTTGGTTGGCTTGCCAATCGCCCACATAAACACTGCCGCTTGCCCAACGGTATTGCCCTTGGCCTTGGCGGGTGCCGTTGCTGAAATCGCCTTGATACACATCACCCGCGTGCCAACGGTATTCCCCTTGGCCTGTGCGTTCATCATTGAGAAAATCGCCTTGATACACATCGCCATTCAACCAGTGCAATTGGCCTTTGCCCGTGCGGTTGTCTTTGACAAAATCACCTTGATAGCGCACGCCGTTAGCCCAAACAAACAGGCCTTGGCCATCGCGTTCACCGTTGCGCCATGCACCGAAATAATAATCACCGCTGACAAAGCGATACAGCCCCTGACCATGACGCACACCCCGCTGGTATTCGCCTTCATAGCGGCTGCCATCTGGCCAAATAAATACCCCCCAGCCGTGACGTTGGCCATCTACCATGTCCCCTTGATAAACTGAACCATCTGCCCACACCCTATTCACTTTGCCTGTATAATCAGCGGCAACGGTTTGGTTGTTGGCATCGGTTATCTGGGCATCTAATGCAAAACTGGCGGATAATGGCGACAAAATCAGGTAAAAGCACAAACTATAGAAAATTCGAGGGCGATAACACATGAAGAACAACTCCTGACCAATCTACCATGCTTTTGAACATAAAAGCATCGCAAAAAAATGGCTTCATTATACATTAACTGTAAGCATTTGGGGCTAACTAAAGCAAAAAAACGGTTAAAATAGAAAAATCCATGCTAAACTGTTGGTATGGCTTATGCTGTTATGTTCGCCATTGTGTTCAACTTCAGGAGAATTTCCCATGTTAAAACCTTTGTTATCTTATCTTTGTGTCAATTGCTTTGTTTTTAGCATTATTCCCAATCAAATCAATGCGATGCCCTTAGACCCCTTGCCCAGTGTCCAACTTAAATTAGCCGCCGCCCATCCTGTGATGTTGGCCAATAAAAGCGATAAAGTTTATCTAAAAATCAGTTTAATGGGGACATCTTCGCCCATCAACAGTGATCGTTCGCCCATCAATGTCGCGCTGGTATTGGACAAATCGGGTTCCATGTTCGGTGATCGTATTGCGGCGGCCAAAGAGGCGGCCATCATGGCGGTCAACAGCCTGCAACCCCAAGACATTGTATCCATCATCAGCTATGACAACACGGTCAACGTGTTGGTGCCTGCCACCAAAGTGGCGGATAAAATGGCCATTTTAACCCAAATTCAGCGGCTAGAAGCCGATGGCAGCACAGCTTTGTATGCGGGCGTGGTGCAAGGTGCGGATGAAGTGGGCAAATTCATGGACACCAATCATGTCAACCGCGTGATTTTATTATCGGATGGCCAAGCCAATGTCGGCCCCAGCAGTGTGAGCGAATTGGCTCAACTGGGGCAACAATTGGGGGCAAAAGGCATCAGCGTGACCACCATCGGTTTGGGCGAAGGCTACAATGAAGATTTGATGACCCAACTGGCCAGCTACAGCGATGGCAACCATGCGTTTGTACAGCAAAGCAATGATTTAATTACTATTTTTCAACGCGAATTTGGTGATGTGACTTCAATCATCGCCAAAGACGTTTTTTTGACCATTCAGTGCGCCAACGAGGTCAGACCCGTACAATTGTTTGGCCGCGAAGCGGATATGCAAGGCCAAACCGTTCAACTGCGCTTGAACCAACTGCCCGCCAATCAAGAGAAATTTGTGATTTTGCAATTGGAAGTGCCTGCCAGCGCAGCAGACAGCCAACGGCCATTGGCCAAAGTGGAACTGGGCTATTATGACTTGCGTCAACGAAAAAACCAGCAACAACAAGCCGATATTGCTGTGCGCTTCAGCACAGATGCAGAAACAGTGGCCCGCGCAGTTGACCAAGCCGTCATGGCCGATGCCGTGGCGCAAGTGGCCAATCAAATGACCAAAGAAGCGGTTGATTTGCGTGATGCGGGTAAAGTGAATGAAGCCAAAGGCTTGTTGGATAGTGCGGCAGATTATTTGCGCGGCTCGGCCAAAAGTTATGCCTCGCCTGCTTTAACGAGACAAGCGGAACAAACGCAAAATCAAGCCAAACAAATGGGCGAATCGGATTGGAACGTGCAACGCAAAAGCTTGCGCCAAGAACAGTATAAAAAAGACAAACAACAAACCTATTAAGTGCATAATCGGTATCGCCAATGACCTTATCATGCCATAATCCAAGCGGTGTTATTCCATTGGCGATTATTTCTATTCGGAGCCGAGCATGTGGCACGTTTTTTTGACTTTTCCCACCGTGTTTTTTACCATTTTATTGGGTATTATTCTGGCCTATTGGTTGCTGGTCATCATCGGCTTGTTGGATATCGACGGCCTTGCGTTTGAGGGCATTGACGGTTTTTTTATCGGCGCGGGTATTGCGGGAATGCCGAACCTTATCAGCATCAGTTTGATGGTGTTAAGTGCTTGGTTGTTCAGTCTTTTTGGCACTTATTATGTGGTTTTAAGCTTGAGTAATCCATGGTGGCAGTTTTTGGCGGGCGCAGTGATTTTGTTCATTTGTTTGTGGCTGTCGGCGCATGTCGCGGTGTTTTTGCTTTATCCTTTGCGCGGCTTGTTTGCCCTCGATGAAGGCGATTATCACAGCGTGCAGCGGCTCATCGGCCAAACCTGTGAAATTTCAACTTTGGCGGTGGATGAAAACTATGGCCAAGCGATTTTTGAAGACCACAGCGGCACCAGTTTGGTGTTGTCGGTGCGCGCCAACACACCCAATAATCTGAAAAAAGGGGCAAAAGCATTGATCGTCAGCTATGAAGCCAGTGGCCATTGTTATCAAATCACCCCGTTGATCTAGTTTAACTGTTTGAATTTAAATGTTTTATTGGCAAACATCGCAATCAGGCCAGAGGCGGCATTGCTGATAAAAACGACTGCTCCCTTTTGTCAATTGAAAACGAATCACCGCGCATTCATGTTGTTTTCGCGTGGTTGAAAAATGATGCAAGCCTTGGCCTTTGGCGACAAAATAAAGATAATTTTCGGCCACAGGTTGCACCGCCGCCAATAAAGCCGCTTTGCTGGGCATGGCAATCGGGGTGGGCGGCAAGCCAAAGTTGAGATAGGTGTTATAGGCATTGGGCTGCTGTAAATGTTCGCTGGTTAAGTTGCCGTCAAAATCCAAACCCAAACCATAAATTACGGTCGGGTCGGTTTGTAATCGCATGTGTTGTTGTAAACGACGGTTGAACACCGCTGAAATCAAGGGGCGTTCCACGGGCGCGCCTGTTTCTTTTTCAATAATCGAAGCCATGATTAACGCTTGGTATTTATCGGTCAACGGCAGTTGGGTTTGTCGTTTCTCCCATGCCTTGTCCAGCTCTTGTTGCATTTTTTTAAATGCACGGCGCAGAAAAGCCACATCGGCAAACCCCGCATGAAACGCATAGGTATCGGGATAAAATTGGCCTTCAGGATGCAAATCGCGCTGTCCCAAGCGTTGCATGATGTCAGCATGGCTCAAGCCAATCAAAGTGTGCTTGATTTTCGGATGTTGTGCCAATGCAGTCAACACTTGGTGAAAATTCCAGCCTTCAACCAAGGTCAAACGGTATTCAATCGCTTGGCCTTGGATGAATTTCTCCAACAATTGATTGGCCGATAACGGCGCAACCAGCGCGTATTCACCCGCTTTGATTTTGGCCGCTTGTCGGGTGATCCGGGCATTGATGACCCAGACAATCGCCGTGGTCGGCGGCATGTGGTTTTTCTCAACCAGATCACGGGCAATTTTGACCATGGTTTGGCCTTTGCTCACCGTATAAACCACGGGGGTAGTCGATAAAGGCAAGGGTTTAACCAAAGCAACATAATGCGCCCAACAGGCGATGCCCCCCAACAACATCGCCAATAACAGCATGAAATAAAAGAGATTTTTACCGATATTTTTGAAGAAAATTTGTAATTTAAACAAAATATTATTCTGGGTTGTCGATGAAAAAACAACCGCCTTGTTGGGCTTTGGCGGCGTATAAAGCTTTATCTGCTCGGTTTAATAACCCAATAAAATCAGGGGGGGTATTGTCGTTGAGCGCAATGCCAATAGAAATGCCAATGTCCAAATGATAATCCTCTACTTTGATTTCTTTTTTAACTTCACAGATGATTTTTTTCGCAAGCGTTGCCGCATCTTCTTTGTTGCGCACATCCGATTGTAAAATCAGAAATTCATCGCCCCCCATTCTGACCACCAAATCTGTTTTGCGGGTGCTGGTGATTAAACGCTTGGCAACGATTTTCAATACTTCATCGCCAACTGCGTGACCATAGTGGTCATTGATGGGTTTAAACTTGTCCAAGTCCATGTATAAAATCGCAAAATTATAGACCATCAATTTGCGCACCGCTTGGTTTAATTTATGGCGATTGGCCAGCCCCGTCAGCGTGTCATGGTAGGCTTTAAATTCTATCGTCTTGATTTGTTTATAAAAGGTGATGTCTTGCACAAAACCATACAATTCATAATGCTGGCCGCGAATTCTTTTTTGACTTTTGCCTTCCAATAAAACCAGTTTATCTAACATCATCAATTTTAAGCTAAATTGGTTTTTGTCATTGATGTGGTCAAAAATTTCATTGATGGTATGGACATCTTCAGGCGGAAACAAGGCCAAGAATTTAGCCAAGGTGGTCGGGGAAGCGAGGGCAAAAATGGATGAAAAATACTCATCGAATGTCAGTTGGTCTATTTCGCGGTCATAGTGCCAAAAACTGATCAAAGTATCCTGTTGAATTTGTTCTTGGGTTTTTTTATGGCATTTAAGTTGTTGCAACACCCTGTTTTGTTTAATGTATTGCCACGTCAGTTGCAAGATTTTTTCTAAAAAAATCATATCTTTATGCGTGTAGACTTTCTCTTTATTGCCTACGCCTGCCAAAATATACACTTTATCATTTTCAATCACAGGCACACCCAAATGGCGAATTAAATGCACATGGCCTTGGGGATAGCCTTTTTTATAATTCAAACTTTGATAATCATTGTGCATGAAATAACGTTTAAAGCGCGCACAATCCGCCCAAATACCTGCCTGATCAATGGGATAATGACGCTCATACACCGCTTTACAAAATTCTAAAGTCCCGCTTGACCATGTCCCCAATTCAATGGTTTCTTGGTCTTCATTGACAAAGTGAAAATAACCGATTTGGCTGGCCGTCTTTTGGGTGGCGATGTCAATGCAATACTGCATGGCTTCGGTTTCGCTTAAACCAAATAACGTAAGTTGGAATTCAACAAGCGCATTCAGATTATTTTTTGTCATGAAACCACACAATGCCTTGAACAATAATGGCAGAGAATGCTCAAAGACGCGCTTGGCGCGTCTTTAGAGTTATTTTAGTTGAGAATACAACAGCTTAAGAAGTGAGTCAGCAACCAAAGCATCAGCGGCTTGACTTTGTTGGTTTAATACGGTGATTTGACAATTTTGTCCGTCCATTTCGCTGACTTTGATTTGTAAATCTTGGCTTTTGATCGGGTCATCACTGCGCCAAAAAGCCAGTTTATCGACCACGGTTTTTTCTTTTTTGCCCGCTTGAATTTCATCAGGTACATAGCGCACAAAAAACAGGCCTTGCGAACGGTCGCGGTCTTCAACGGTAAAACCGGTGCGATCCAAAGCCAAACCTGTTCTGCGCCAACTGCGGGCGAAATCGCTGGGCAATTGCAAGGCAGTGATGTGTCCTTGGGCATTTTGTTGTTGTTTGGCATTGGGTTCAACTTCAACCGTTTGTTTTTCTTCAACAATCCGTTGTGCTTGATTTTTTTCTAATCCTAAAAATACCATCAACCGTGACAGCATTTCCGCTTCTAAATCAGGGTCGCTTTGGCGTGATTCCCAAATAAAATCAGAGCCTTGCGAGACTTCTTTTAAACCACGGTGGCTGAGATAAACATCCGTGCCACCTGCTTGCGCACTGGGTTCTATTCGCACTAAAAATTTATCACGGGTTGAGGCTGAATACACGCTGTCCAGCAGTTTGCCCAAGGTTTTACGAATCATGTCATCGGGAATATCGCCACGGTTTTCATTCCAATCGGTTTCAATCACGCCAAGGCGTTTGTCTTCGCGCTTGAGTTTGAAACCTTCATTGCCCCAAAATTCACGGGTTTTATGCCAAATTTTTTCAGGGCTGTCTTGAATTTCCAGCCAACGGGTGGCACCTTCGCGTTTGAGCTGGATATTGGCCGCTGTGCTTAAAATATTGGTTTTGTCTTGTTTGACTTGAACGCTATCACCTTGTTTTTGCCGTTCTTTGCTGTAATCGGAATAAGTGGCGGTGTTGCTGGGGTTGATGTCAGGCACGACCAATTCATCATCGCGGGAAGCCGTTAAATCAGGCGGCACTTCCAACGATGGCAACGTGGTGGTTTTTTTGTATTCAACCCGTTTATCAGGCAACAGTTCACAGCCTGCAAGCGCGACCAAGCAAGCCAAAGTGACAGAAGAAATAACGGCGTTTTTAGCCAACACCGGCGTTTTGCATCGCTTGTTTAAGCTGTTCATGGTGGTTTTCTGCTAAGGTAACTAAGGGTAAACGAAGGGTGGCACCGATTAAGCCCAGTTGATGTACCGCCCATTTAACTGGGATGGGGTTCGCTTGTAAAAATAAATCACGGTGTAATCTGGCCAATTCATCATCTATGGCCTGTGCGCGGGCATAATCGCCTTGTAATGCGGCCATGCACATGTCGTGCATTTTTTGCGGCGCGACGTTGGCAGTGACCGAAATCATGCCATCACCGCCCAATTGAATGAAATCGCAACTGGTGGCATCATCGCCGCTGTAAAGGCCAAAGTTTTTGCCACACAATTTGCGGTGTTGGCGCACACGCGATAAATCGGCGGTGGCATCTTTGATGCCGATAATGTTGTCAATTTGGGCTAAACGCGCCACGGTTTCCACTTGTAAATCACAGGCGGTGCGCCCCGGAACGTTGTATAAAATCTGAGGTAAATCAACAGCTTGAGCAATGGTTTTGAAATGTTGGTATAAACCTTCTTGCGGTGGTTTATTATAATAAGGCGTGACCAACAACAGTGCGTCGGCACCCGCTTTTTTGGCGCATTGGCTCAAGGCAATGGCTTCATGGGTGGCGTTGGAGCCTGTCCCAGCGATCACAGGGACACGGCCAGCGACTTGCTCTACCACAATCTTGATGACTTGACAGTGTTCAGTTTCATTTAAGGTGGCCGATTCGCCCGTTGTGCCGACAGCAACAAGGGCATCGGTGTTGTTTTGCAGGTGCCAATCAACCAAACGGCGCAAAGCCCCTTCGTCAATTTGCCCATTTTCTTGCATTGGCGTGACCAAGGCAACCATACTGCCCCGAAACATAATGTATCCTCAATAATGATGTGGTCGTGGGTGTTCAGAGTAAAAAGTTACTCTGAACAGTCAACCGTGGTTTTTTATTCAAACACGGGTGTTTTTAAAGCACTGTCGGTTTTATGGTGGTTTTTGAGTTTTTCTTTGTGTTTTTTAACTTGGCGATCCAGCTTGTCAGTCAACGCATCAATGGCGGCATACATGTCTTCATGCTCGGCATTGGCAAATAAATCACCACCGCCAACGTGAATGCTGGCTTCTGCTTTTTGTCTTAATTTTTCAACACTTAAAATCACATGGACGTTTGTCATGTTGTCAAAATGACGTTCTACCCGTTCTATTTTGTCATTGACATAAGCGCGTAAAGCAGGGGTAATGTCAATATGATGACCGGTAAGATTGAGTTGCATAGTACACTCCTGTATTGTTTGAACTCATTGATTTTATAAGAATAGCGTAAAAACGCAGCAAAGCTTTGTTTTTACTGGACGCAAGCAACTTAAACCAAACACTTTCGCTCATTGGAGGGCGGAATTGTCATGGCTTCTCGGTATTTAGCGACAGTACGGCGTGCCACTTTGATGCCTTGTTCTGCCAACAAATCGGCAATTTTGCTGTCACTAAGCGGTTTTGCGGCGTTTTCGGCTGCAATCAGTTTTTTGATTAGGGCGCGAATCGCGGTAGATGAACATTCACCACCGCTGTGGGTGCTGACATGGCTGGAGAAAAAATATTTCAGTTCAAAAATACCGCGTGGCGTATGGATGTATTTTTGGGTGGTCACCCGCGAAATGGTGGATTCGTGCATGTCAAGTTCGGTTGCAATATCATGTAAAACCAAAGGTTTCATGGCTTCTTCGCCATAGTCTAAAAACGCGCTTTGTCGTTGGACAATGCAACGTGTGACTTTTAATAAGGTTTCATGACGGCTTTTCAAGCTTTTGATAAACCAGCGTGCTTCTTGTAAATGGGATTTCAAACTGTTGGTTTCTGCTTTAGAACCCATTTGTGACACCAAACGGGCATAGTTGGGATTGACCCGCAATTTAGGCGCAATGTCGGCGTTGAGTTCAACTTTCCATAATCCTTTGATTTTTTTAACAAAAACATCAGGAATGATATAAGCAGTGTCATCGACCGCAATTTTAGAACCCGGACGTGGATTGAGCGACTGCACCAATAACACCACTTGTTGCAAATCGTCACGATTAAGGCGGGTTTTGCGCAGTAATTGGGCGTAATCTTTGGCGGCTAAAACGTCTAAATGCTGGTCAACCAAGGAAATGGTTTCTGCCAGCCACGGGGTGTTTTTATCCAAAGTGCGCAGTTGTAACAGCAAACATTCGCGCAAATCGCGTGCGCCTATGCCCGCAGGGTCAAAATGTTGAATGCGTTGCAAGACCACGGCGACATCTTCTAAACTCAGCTCTTCAGATTCCTCCACATCTTCACGCACGCTTTGAAAAATGTCATCTAAACAAGTGGTTAAATAACCATCATTGTTAATGGAATCAATGATAATCAAGGCGATGGCGCGATCGGTGTCGTTGAACGGTGTTAAATCCAATTGCCATAACAAATGGTCTTGTAACGATTCGCTGGCCGTGTTTTGTTGGCTGAGAAAATCGCGGTTGTCTTGGGCATTGGGGTCGGCGGGCAAACTGGAACCCATGTAGACATCATCCCAATCGCTGTCAATGGGCAATTCATCAGGCATTTCATTTTTATCTAAACTGACTTCTTGGCTGCTGCTGTCGCCATCGCTGTCTTTATCAGACTCTAGGGGTTTGTCTTCTTTGTGGCTTTTATTTTCGTCATTGCCTTCATCAATTTCCAACATCATATTAGATTCTAAAGCTTCTTGAATTTCAGCTTGTAAATCCATGGTAGACAATTGCAATAAACGTATGGCTTGTTGTAATTGGGGGGTCATCGTGATTTGCTGACCCATGCGCATTTGGAGACTTGGTTTCATTAGAGTCTAAAATTTCGTCCTAAATAAACTTCTTTAACTTGCTCATTTTGTAAAATGGCGGCGGGGGTGCCTTCGGCAATAATCACACCGTCGTTGACAATATAAGCACGGTCACAAATACCCAAGGTCTCACGCACGTTGTGGTCGGTGATCAACACGCCAATGTCCAAACTGCGCAGTTGATTGATAATGCCTTGAATATCCATTACTGAAATGGGGTCAATGCCCGCAAACGGTTCGTCCAACAACATGAAACGGGGTTCCGCCGCCAAAGCGCGGGCAATTTCCACCCGACGGCGTTCACCACCTGACAAACTCAACGCCATGTTGCGCCGCAAATGTTCAATGTGCAACTCACGCAACAACGTTTCCAACCGTTGGCGGCGGCGTTTGCGAGTCAATTGGGGTTGGGCTTCGAGTACGGCCATGATGTTTTGTGATACCGTCATTTTACGAAAAATGGAAGGCTCTTGTGGCAGATAACCCACACCCATATGGGCGCGAATGTGCATGGGCAGTTCGGTTAATTCTTGTTTGTTCAGATGAATCAAGCCGTCATTGCAACGGATTAAACCCACCATCATATAAAAACTGGTGGTTTTTCCCGCACCGTTTGGGCCTAATAAGCCCACTACTTCACCACTTTTGACACTTAAACTGACATCTTTGACAACGTAGCGGTTGCGGTATTTTTTTGCCAAATGTTTGGCATATAAAATACTCATTCAGTTTTGTGTCGCAATGAATCAGGTTGGACGGTCACTTTCACGCGGCCTTTACTGCCTCCGCCCGTGGCTTTGATTAAGCCGCGTTTGGCTTCATAAGTGATGTTTTCGCCCGTGAAAACATCTTTGCCTTGTTCGATTTTGGCGTTGGTGCGTAAATTTAAAATATCGGCTTTGACGTTGAATTCCATCACTTGCGCGCTGGCTTTGATGTCGTCTTTTCGGCCATCGGGACGTTGTTTAAAATAAGCGGGGTTGCCTTGGGCGCGGATGGTGTCCACTTTTTTATTTTTATCATAGGTTAAGCTGACTTTGGCGGCTCTTAAATTTAAGGTGCCTTGGCTGACCATCACATTGCCTTCGTAAATGGTCTCACCTTTTGCGTCATCAATGCTGGCTTGGTCGGCCTCAATTTCCAACGGCTGGTCTTTATCCGACGACAACGCCCAAACCTGCATCGACACCAATAAAGCCACAATGCCCAGCAGACTATTTTTTATGGTTAAATTCATAACGTCCCCTAACTTTTTGATTGAGCTTTAGTTTTTTCTCATTCAGCCAGACTTGCATCCCGACGGTATCGGTTCGACCCAATGTTGAATAAATGGTTGTTTTTGCATCTGTTTTTGCCACTGCTGTTTCAGGCAGATAGGTCACATCAGCGGTCAAAACATTCAACTGCAACTCGCCTTTAGTATTATAACGTTTGAAATAAGTTTTGCCTAAAAGAAAATATGTTTTGCTTTTGTCGTCGACTTCGCCGCGTTCTGACCAAATATACCAATAAGGCAGCCCTTTTTGATACAACACGATATAAGGGCGGGTCAGGTTAATGCGGCCATCGGCATAATGTTGCATTGCCAGCGCGCTGACTTGACGACCGATGCGGCCTTCGGTGTCCATATAAGTGGAAACAAATTCCGTCATCGTGGTGTCAGGTAAGCGATAAGTGATTTTTTTCAAGGCTTTATCGACTGCTTCTTTTTCTAACCCCTGCAACACCCAATGGCTTAAACCCGCCAACAAGGCCAACACCAACAACGGAATCCAATGGCGCAGGGCATAAAAAAAATTGCCCAGCGTTGTCCAAAAGTCTTGCAAAATTTCTTCAGCACTTTCGCCGACAGGCCGAATCACGACGGATTGCTGATTGCTGACAAACGGCATTTTGTCCCACAATCTGTCCCAAAACCCCTGTTGAGCGTTTTGCCGTTGCAAATGACGGGCAGAAACCCGCATCACAGGCGGCACATCAGGCTCTTTTTCACGGCGAAATAAAAAAAACATAACTACTCATCAAAATAATGCAATTGAGCATCCCAAGTACCTTGCGCGTGCATGATCAACTCGCACACCGCTCTGGCCGCGCCCGCCCCACCTTTCGCCTTGGTACACCAATGCGCCTGCTTTTTCACCAAACCATGCGCATTATCAACGGCAACGGCCAAACCCACTTGTTGCATCACGGGCAAATCAATCACATCATCACCGACAAACGCCACCTGTGTGTTGGTTAATTCTAGTGTATCGCGCACTTGTTTGAAAGCAGATAATTTACTCAACTGCCCTTGAAATATATATTCAATATTCAAAGAGACCATCCGCTGTTGCACCACCGCCGAAGTGCGCCCTGTGATCACGCCGATTTTCACCCCAGAACGCTGCAACATCATCATACCCAAACCATCTTGCGAATGAAAGGCTTTATATTCTTGCCCATTATCGCCCAAAAACAACCGCCCGTCGGTCAATACGCCGTCAACATCGAACAACAGCAAACGGATTTTTTTGGCTTTTTTCAATAACTGCTTTTTATAAAACATCGCTTTGTCTCATTCAATCAGGCAAATCGCAATATACCATCAACATCAACCGATGAGCCAATCAAATGTGTGTTTGTCTCCCTTTTGCTGGCAAGGGTTTTGCTGTTATGGCTTGATAATAACGATAAACCCATCATTTGATGGGGTACAGGACAGCGCAATGGAATGCCAACTAATTGATTCAATAAAAGAATTTATTCAACTTAAACCAGCATGGAATGCTTTAAATGAACGTTGCCCGCAAGGCAATGTTTTTATGAGTTGGGAATGGCATTATCATTGGTGGGACAATTACGCCAAGAACAGCGCATCTAAGCTACGGATTTTATTAATAAAAGATGGCAAGGACCTTGTCGCCATTTTACCCCTGTATCTCAGAGCCGACCCCTTTGGACGTTTTTTATCGGCGCGAACCTTGCGTTTGCTTGGCACGGGCGGCGACACTTCGCCCGACCATTTGGCGGTGGTTGGCGGTCAAAATAAGCCCGAGGTGATTGAACATCTGCTTGATGCCTTGATGAACCTGCGCCACGAATGGGATTGTATGGATTTCAGTGATTTAGACTCATTCGATGACATGATTGCCCCCTTGATGCAACGCTGTCATGCCGCTGGTTTGCCTTGTCAATCGCTTGAGCAAAACCATTTGCCTTATATCACCTTGCCCCCTTCATGGCTTGATTATTTGCAATCGGTCAGTGCCAATCGCCGTTCACAAATTCGCCGCTTTCGCCGTAAATTTGAACAACAAGGCGGTGTCTGCGCTGTTTGGCAAGATGAAAACACTTTGGATGACGCAATTCACCAATTGATTGCCTTGCACCGCGACCGTTGGCAAGAACGCGCAGAACACTGTGCTTTTTCATCGCCGCACTACATCGGCTTTCACCGCGATTTGATTCATGCTTTGTTTAATCAAGGCAGAATTAAATTATTTTACTTAAAAATCAATGGACAAGTGATTGCGATGTTGTATTGTTTTCATTGGCAAAACCGCTATTATTATTTTCAAGGGGGTTTTAACAGCGATTATGCCGCGCTCAAACCGGGCGCAGTCATCATGGGCTATGCCATTGAACAGGCGATCAAAGACCATGCGGCAGTGTTTGACATGCTCAAAGGCGATTACAGCTTCAAACGCTCATTGGCCAAAGACGAAAGCATTGCATGGCGGTTCATCGCCTACAACAAAACCTTGCGGGGGCAACTTTATCGCTTTCGCTGTCAAGTGTTGCCACGTTTAAAAAAACGGTTATTTCAAAACTAACTTATTAATTTTATTGAGTTTATTCCCGTGTCAGCCAAGCCTAAATTATTCGCCAGCGTGTCCAATTATTCTCTGGGCAATTTATTGTTCAGCATGGCGGGATTGGTTTCTTTCCCGCTGTTGACACGGTTGTTGTCGGTGGAAGATTATGGTTTATTGGCCTTGGTTGGATCAACCATCACTTTAATCGTCGCCTTTGCCAAAGCAGGTTTGCAACATGCCACGTTGCGCTTTTATTCTGATTGCCATCATGCAGGCGGCGCGTGGTCAATCGACAATTATTATGCCACGGTGTTGTACGGCATGGGCGCGATTGGTTTGCTGGTCACACTGGGTTGGCTGGGCATCAGCCAATGGATTCCCCAAGAATTTTGGAACAATGATCAAGTGGCGTTTTTATTTGCCATCACCGCTGTATTGGTGTGGATTAAAACGCTGGACAGCAGTTTAATCAATATCTTACGCGCCAAAGAATACACGGGCGTGTATAACAGCTATGTAGTGCTGAAACGCTATGGCAGTTTGGCATTGATTTTATTCACGTTATTTTTTATCAGCCAAAATTTAACGGGTTTTTTTATCGCCACCCTTCTTGTTGAATTTTTGGCGGTGTGGTTTTTGGCGGTTTATTTGTTCGCGCATCAGTGGCCACAACGATCGCAATTTTCACTCTCGTTGTTTAAAACCATGTTATTGTTCGGTATTCCGATGATTGGCTATGAATTGGCGGGCATCATTTTGAACATCGGCGACCGTTATATGATTCAATGGTATATGGGCGCGTCCCAGCTTGGCCCTTATGCCGCCGCTTATAATTTGACTGAAATGGTACACGGTATTGTGGTGGTGGCGTTTTCCCAAGCGGTGATGCCGATGTATTTGCGTATTTGGTCAGAGCAAGGACACGCCGCCACCGTTAAATTCATTGAACAATCGCTTTATTATTATTTAATCATCAGCCTGCCCATTGTTGCGGGTTTGTCGGCTGTCGGCGGCGATTTGCTGATGATATTGGCTTCGGACAAATACAACGGTGGCGCGCTGATTATCCCTTATGTGATTGCAGGCTTGGTGATTGATGGGGCCATCGCTTTGCTGGGCGCGGGTTTGTATATCCATAAAAATTCAGCTTATTTGATGAAATGGGTGGTGGTCAGTGCGGTCATCAACATCGGTTTGAACATGATTTTAATCCCCGATTACGGTTTGCAAGGCGCGGCAATCGCAACACTCATCAGTTATGCCTTGCTTGCCAGCTCCATTTTTATCGTTGCCAACCGAAAAATTAAAATTCGCTTGCCTGGGTGGCAGGCGGCCAAAATCGCTTCAATCGCTTATGCGATGTATTTTGTGGTGATTCAAATTCATACGTCCCACTTTATCATCACCTTGGCGTTACAAATCCTCACAGGCGCGTTGTTTTACAGCTTGGTGCTGTTGGCCATTGACCGACAAGCGCGGCAACTGGTGCGCGATGTGTGGCTGAATTTTCAACAATAGTGGCATAAGGACGTGCTATGCAAACATCAACCCCTTTGGTCAGCGTGGTTATTCCCTGTTACAACTGCGCACCGCTGGTTGGGGAAACCATCGCCAGCGTGTTGGCACAAAGTTATCCTCATATTGAAATCATTGCAGTCAATGACGGTTCAACCGACAACACCGCTGAAGTTTTGGCTTCATTTAGCCAAGTTGTGCTTGTCAACCAAGAAAACGGCGGTTTGGCTGCGGCCAGAAATTTTGGGATGCAACAGGCAAAAGGCGATTATATTGTTTGGCTGGATGCCGATGATTTGATTGAGCCTGATAAAATCGCCCTGCAAGTGGCGGTGATGCAAGGCTATCCCCCTGTGGTTTTGTGTTGCACCGATTTTTCGGCTTTCAATGAACAAGGCATTTTCGATCACGCCCACAGCCGCTGCTATTACAGCCGCATCCAGCAAGCCACTGGATTGGCTGACTTTTATCCCAATCAAACCGTGTTATCGCAGGCTGGGCGAACAATTCCCTTGTTTTACGGCGATTTGTCCGATGAATTGCTGTGGGGCAACATCATTCACCCGCCGACTGTGATGTTACGCCGCCAAGCGGTGGAACAACTCACGGGCTTAGATGGCACGTTGGCACAAGGCACTGATTACGAATATTTCATTCGCATCAGTCAGTTAGGCGATGTTGCCTGTTTAGACTGTCCGTTGTTGCGCTACCGCTGTTCAGCGCAACAAATGTCGGCTGACCAAAATTTAGGCTCTATTTTGCGGGCCAACGTCAAAGTGCTGGAAAAAATTGAACGCGATTATTACGATAAAATCAGCCAACATCATCCACAATTTCAGCAACGCATCGGTGAAGCTTATCTGAAAGCGGCGCGTTTTTATGCCGCAACAGAGGGGCGTTTTGCGTGGCAACTCTTGGCCAAAGCGGTCAGGCGTAGCGGTTATCAACCTTATATGCTGTTGATTTTGTTTCTTATTTTAACACCGCGTAGGTTGTTGGCTTGGTTGAAACAACGAAAAGGTCAACAATGGCCTTAATAAAAAAACTGATTAAACAGTTACTTAGCCTGCCTTGGGTTTGGCGACACAGCTTTTTTTTGCGTCAATCGGGGGTGGTGGTGTTGATGTATCATCGCGTGTCTGACCGACAAACGCCGTTTGCCGCTTTTCCCTTGGCCTTATTCAAACAACAGATGCAGTGGTTGCAAGCCCATTGTACCGTGATTGCAGAAACCGATTATTTGGCTTGTCTGTCACGAAAAAATGATCGGCGCAAACCTGTGGTGATGATCACCTTTGATGACGGCCAACGCTGTATGCACGATGCGGTTTATCCCGTATTGAAAAAACTGCGCCTGCCTGCCACCGTTTTTTTGGCCACCGACACGCTGGACAACGGCGGTTTGATTTGGACAGACCAAGTGACATGGGCGATTAATCACAGCCCATGTTCACAACTGCGCTTGCCTTGGGATAAAAAAGAATGGCCGTTAAAAACCCTTGATGACCGCAAGCAAGCGATCGCTGTTTGCAAACACCATTTGAAAAACAGCGAAAATGATCAAAGAATTCATTGGCAAAATCAATTGTTTGAAGCATTACAAATCAGCGCGCAACAATGGGCGAACATCCCACGCGACATGCTGACATGGGATGAAGTGCGCCGCTGTCGAGATGTGTTTCACTATGGCGGCCATACCCACAGCCACCCCATCATGTCCCAACTCAACCCCAACAGTTGTGAGCGCGAAGTCAAAACCTGTCAACAACGCATCCAAGCAGAAACCGATAAAACACCTCTCAGCTTTGCTTATCCCAACGGGCGTGCCAGCGATTATACTGAGCCTGTCAAAACTGTTGTTAAAAACCACGGTTTTTGTATGGCTTTCAGCACCGAAGAAGGCATCAACACCGCCGAGGGCGATTTATTCGCTCAAAAAAGAATCCCCGCCACCGCCGAAAGCGTGGCCGAATTGGCATGGCGCATCATGCGCGCATAGCGCATCAAAAATTTGCCGTCTGATGTCTGATTCAGCGCGACAGCCATCAATCAGGCGGCAACGCTGGGGATTTTGTTTGGCCAAATCCAAATAAACTTGGCGGGCGCGTTGGAAAAAAGCGAGGGTTTCTTGTTCAAATTTATCAGGCAGGCCGCGTTTTTTGGCGCGTTGCAAGCCCAGTTCGACGGGAATATCTAAAATGAACGTGAGATGGGGTTGGAAATCGCCTTGCACCCAATCAGCTAATTTTTGAATGCGCGCAAAATCCAAGCCGCGTCCACCGCCTTGATAAGCGTAGCTGGCATCGGTGAAGCGGTCGCAGATCACCCATTCCCCCTTGGCCAATGCAGGTTTGATGACTGTCTCAATGTGTTCGGCGCGGGCGGCAAAGATCAGCAACAGTTCGGTGTCGCTACACATGGCTTGGCTGAGCAACCAATGGCGAATCTGTTCGCCCAAGGCTGTGCCGCCTGGCTCGCGGGTTTGGATGAAGGGGATGTTTTTCTGTTGCAGTCGTTGGCACAAGGCGTTGATTTGGGTGGTTTTTCCGCCGCCTTCTGTGCCGTCAAAGGTGATGAACATGATGAGTTTCAGACCTCCTGTTGTCGGGTTTCGATGACAGGCTCTACCAGCAATAATAACCCATCCATGGCAACAATTTTTACCTTGGTACCCACAGGGCAATCAGGGCCGGATACATTCCAGATGCTGGCATCTAAATTGATTTTAGCGTGACCATGATGAATCGGCACGTTTAAATAAAACACCCGATTGATATACCGTGATTCCCATTGGTTTAATGTGGGATTGTCACAATGCGGTGGGTATTTATTAAACACCAATTGTGACAATAACAGACTGATAATAACGAAAAAAGAGGCCAAAATGATTTGATACAACAGCGGTATATCAGGGAAAATCGCCACAACAATGCTGGTAGATAACGCGCCCGCTGCCAGCCAAATAGAAAAGAAACCCGGAATCATCATTTCCAATAAAACAAAGCCGCAGGCCAATAATAACCATGCAAAAGATGGCGTTAAACCAAGGTTCATTTCGGGTTTTCACTGGCCAATTCATGCGTTTCGGGTTTTTTCTCTGTGGGCGCAGTTGTTTTTTTTGTAGGTGTCGTGGGCGGGCTTGCCGTCAGTTTTTCGCTGGATGGTAGGGTTGAGGTTAGGTTGAGCGGTTTATCTTGAAACGCTTCTTTGGCAATCTCGGCGATGCCTGACAATGCGCCCAACACATGCGACGCTTCCAACGGCATCAACAACACTTTGTGATTATTCGCGCTGGCCATTTCGCTCAAAGCCGTGATATATTTTTGCGCGACAAAATAATTCACCGCTTGAATACTCCCCTTGCTAATCGCCTCTGACATCAAGCGGGTGGCCTCCGCTTCGGCTTTGGCAATGTCTAACCGCCCTTCAGCCTCTAACCGCGCACTTTCACGGTTGGCTTCAGCTTCAGCAAACATGGTGATCTTTTTCGCTTCCGCTTCCAATCTTGCTTGGGTTTTTTTACCTTGTGCCACCAATTCAATGGATTTTTGTTCGCCTTCTGCCCGCGAAATCGCCGCTTGTTTTTGTTTTTCTGCTTTCAATTGTTCTGACATCGCCAACAAAACATCTTCAGGCGGTTTAATGTCTTTGATTTTTACCCGATGAATTTTCACCCCCCATGGGTTGGTGACATCATCGGCATCTTCCAACAATTCATTGGTGATGCGGTCACGTTGGGACAATACTTCACTCAAAGTCATCGAACCCATGCCGCCCCGAATCGCTGTGGCCACCCAATTGACAATAGAGCCTTCCAAATCAGTGACCGAATAAGTGGATTTTACCACATCGACAATTTCGTAAAACACCACGGCATCGACTTCAACGCTGGCACTGTCACCCGTGATGACTTTTTGTGGTTTTAAGTCCATATGTTGTTGCCGTATATCCACTTTATTGCTGATGCTCTCATACAGCGGCATGATAAACCCCATACCGGGTTCTAAACTACGGGTGTATTTGCCCAAGCGTTGCACCGTATAACGCCAACCTTGCGGTACAATTTGTACCCCTTGATAACCGACGGCTGTTATCCCCCCAGCGAAAAAAAGGCCTAATGATAACTGAAGCCATAAGGGCATGGTATTCTCCTGTTGAACGGTGATTGATAACCTGTATGTGCATGAATTCGTTTATTTTTTAGCAATTGTTGCAACCGTTGTTGATTATCAGCCTCTTGACTGCGGTCATTTTCTGGATGCCACAAGTGCAACACAGCGGTGGCAAAACGCCCTTGTTTGCGTTTGATGCCATGGCGCAACAAACGCACCACCAAATCAGCGTCTTCATGCCCCCAGCCTTGGTATTGTTGTTCAAAACCGTTGATGGCCAGCAAATCTTCGCGCCACAAGCCAAGATTACACGACATCGCGCCGCGCCAATCTTGATTAAACCGCCGCCAAAAACCATCGCCGACATGAATCAGCGGCAAAAAACGGTTGATATTGCCCGCCAAATAATAACGCAAGCCTTGAAAAACCGACAGCCGCCACAGCGGAATTTGTTTTGCCAACACCGCTTGGCTGAAGGTTTGACTGCATAAAATCCGCTGGCCTGCGACAAAATAACCGCACTCGGCCAATTGATAATGGCGGCGGATAAAATCAGTTTGCGGCACGGTATCGCCGTCCAAAAAAACCACATAATCGCCCGTGGCATAAGTCAAAGCCAGATTGCGCGCCTGCGCGGCACGAAACCCCAAATCAGCTTGCCAAGCATAAAACAAAGCAAAAGGCCAAGCGGTTTGTAATACCGCATTTTTGGTTGCCGCACGGGAACCATCATCCGCAATAATGACTTGAAATGCTTGATAATCTTGCGCCGCCAAGCCTTGCAATACCCACAACAAACTGTCAAGGCGGTTATAAGTGGTGACAATCACACTGATTTGTTGCGGTTTACGCGACATAAAAACCTTGTCATATGTTTGTCATCAAACTTGTCGTAACATAGCATGAATTTAATCTGGAATATAGAAAAACCAATGCAATATAACACGTTTGATTCCTATATCGATTTAGAAAAACAACGTTTGATTCAATACCTCGCCCCTGCAATGACCCCATTGGCGCAAGAACTGGTGGATTATTGGCTGGATAAAAATCAATTAAATCAAGTGCTATGGCGCGTGTTTTCTTGTCCATCCGCCTTAAAACAATGCCAATACCTGTATTTGGTTGACAACAGCGGGTCACAAATCAGCAGTAACATCAGTCCCAACCAAATGGATGACAGCGCGTATGGCCAAGATTTGACCCAGCGGCCTTATCTGCAAACCATACCCGAACAACAAGACCTGTGGTTATCAGAAATGTATGTCAGCAAAATTGATGGCAAAAGCTGTATCAGCGCGGTACAACGGATTTACAATCCGCAAAACATCGTTTTGGGCTATTTAATTGCCGATTTTTCCCTGTTGTCCTTGCCCGCCAATGCCAGCGCGCTGGCCGATAGACGCATTTGGTTGCAAGCCAAAGGCGACCCTGCAATACGCAGCACTTTGTTTCAACAATCAAGAATTCAAAGTTTGCTGGATGACAACATCGACAACACCATCAACATCATTGATGAACTGATGCAACAACGTGGTGTCTTTCAAGCGAAAATTCATTTTTCCAGTGCGCGCATCACGTTGTGGCTGTATGATGACCCGTATCGTTATCGGGTGCATTTATACCGCGAAATTCAACAAGCCTGCATGGCATATCCCCCGCGTGCTTACCCCGTTGAAGCCGTGGTTGCGCTCGAACAAATCAAAACCGTGTTTCAAAATTTCAAAAGATTGCGGTTTATGGATGACACCGTGTATTTGCGCGCAGGTTCATTAAACCTGATCAACGGCATGATTTCGCTCAATTTTTCCTGCGATGGCACCCATTATTTGCCCTTGGAAGATTTTTTACGACGGCCTGATTTTTATTTAAGTTGAGCTACAACGCCTTTAAACTGGCGACAATAAACCCATCCAACCCACCATCCAACACCGCTTGCGTGTTGCTGGTTTCATGGCCTGTGCGCAAATCTTTAATCCGCGATTGATCCAACACATACGAACGAATTTGACTGCCCCAACCGATGTCCGCTTTGCTGTCTTCGACCACTTTTTTTTCCGCATTGCGCGCTAAAACCTGTTGTTCATACAACTTGGCCTTGAGCTGTTTCATCGCCGTGGCTTTGTTTTTGTGTTGTGAGCGTTCATTTTGGCATTGGGTGACGATGCCCGAAGGGTTATGGGTGATGCGCACCGCCGATTCAGTGCGGTTGACGTGTTGCCCACCCGCACCGCTGGCACGATAAACATCAATACGCAAATCCGCAGGATTGATGTCAATCGCAATGTCGTCATCCACTTCGGGTGAAACAAACACAGCGGCAAAGGACGTGTGGCGGCGATTGCCCGAATCAAACGGCGATTTGCGTACCAAGCGATGTACACCCGTTTCAGTGCGCGCCCAACCGAATGCATACACACCTTCCAGCCGAAGGGTCGCGCTTTTTATCCCCGCCACATCGCCTGCGGAGACTTCAATCAATTCCACTTTGAATTGATGGGTTTCTGCCCAACGCAAATACATGCGCAACAACATTTCTGCCCAATCTTGCGCTTCGGTGCCGCCTGAGCCTGATTGAATGTCTAAAAAGGCGTTGCCGCTGTCCATTTCGCCTGAAAACATGCGGGTAAATTCCAGTTGCGCCAGTTGTTGTTCAACAAGCTGTAAATCAGCGCGCACCGCCGCCACTGTGGCTTCATCTTGTTCTAAATCAGCCAGTTGCAACAATTCTTTGGCATCTTGTAAGCCCTGATGGAGGGCATCCATGCTGTCAATGATGTGTTTAAGTTGGATTTGTTCTTGATTGAGGGTGTGCGCTTGTTCGGGATTTTGCCAGACATCGGGCTGGGCAAGTTCTAAGGTAACTTCTTGTAAACGCTCTAATTTAACATCGTAGTCAAAGAGACCCCCGTAAAATCACCAGCCGTTGTTGTTTGTCTTTAATTGACTGAAAATCCAAGCCTAATTCCATGTTATCGTCCTGTTTTATAAAAATCAAACTAATTGCATTAAGTTTTAACTATTTTAACGTATTCAAACAGCAGAATCACTTGGCGCACGCCGTCCACTCGTCGAACTAAATTGACCAACGAACGCGCTTCTTCTTGCGTGACCAAGCCCATCAAATACGCCCTGTCATGGTTGACGGTCACTTGCACCAACGACACATTGATGCCAACATAGCCCAACAAAGTGGAATTAACGCGGGTGGAAGTCAATAAATCGTTGTGCGCCTGCTGTTCACTGCGCGGCTCAAAAGATAAAATTTCATTATAAACTTTGCGCACCCCCGTCACGCTTTCGGCCAGTTGTTTGGCATAAACGGCTTGGGCTTCATTCGGGGCTTCGCCCGTCAACAACACGATCTTGTTGTAGGTTTCGGCAAAAATGCGGGTGTTGTTTTGCAAAAACGGCTCTTTATTAATCAATTGATTGATTTTTTTAGCGATTTCGCCATCGCTGGACTGTATATCAGGATGGCGGCGGTCGTTTAACATCGCCACACCGCTGCCTGTCACCACCGATGCGGCTGTCAACAACACCCCCATGGCACACGCGTTTAACAGCAAACTGCCAATGATGAATCCCCACGCCCATTTTTTCATGACAAACCCCCCTAGATAAATGCCTGTTCAATCAAATCACATAAACAATGGATGAGCAACAAATGCACCTCTTGAATCCGCGCAGTTGAATCGCTTGGCACGCGCAATTCCACATCCGCCGCTTGCAACAAAGGCGCGATATCGCCGCCTGTTTTACCGGTTAACGCAACCACCACCATGGAGCGCGCTTGAGCCACTTTAACGGCTTCAACCACATTGGCCGATGAACCGCTGGTGCTGATGGCCAGCAACACATCACCCCCATTGCCCAACGCTTGCATTTGTTTGGCAAACACCTGTTGATAACCATAATCATTGCCAATCGCCGTCAACGTTAAACTGTCGGCACTCAAAGCCAGCGCGGGCAAGGGCAGGCGTTCCCGTTCAAAACGGTTCAGCAATTCAGCGGCAAAGTGCATGGCATCGCCCGCCGAACCGCCATTGCCGCAGGCTAAAATTTTCCCGCCTTGTTTTAAACAAGCCACCATCTGCGCCGCCGCTTGTGCGATTTTTGGGGCTAGCGACACGCTGGCTTGTTTCACCGCAATACTTTGCGCGAATAGGTTCAATATGTTGTTCATGGTCGTAACCGCGTTTAAAAATCCCGTGCTGATATTAGAAACAATTTTAGTCCATATGTCCAATCTGTCTTGTCTATGGATTGGCGAGAAACTGCGCCACCACCGCTTTGTCATTAAAATCAAAGCGTTGTCCTTTGATTTCTTGATAAGATTCATGGCCTTTGCCTGCGATTAACAGCCAATCGCCTGCCTGGGCATGGCTCAGCGCGTGTTCAATGGCCGTTTGTCGGTCAAACAAACACAGGGTGGGCGGGTGCATACCGCGTTGAATATCGGCAATAATCTGCGCAGGGTCTTCGTTGCGGGGGTTGTCGTTGGTCAAAATGATGTGGTCGGCGTAATTTTGTGCCATTTCCCCCATCAATGGCCGTTTGCCTGGGTCGCGGTTGCCGCCACAACCGAACACACACCACAATTGTTTTTCACATTGCGCCCGACAACTGGCCAATGCTTTGGCCAGCGCGTCGGGGGTGTGGGCATAATCGATGATGACCGTGACCCCGTTGGCCGTGGTGATTTGTTCCATCCGTCCTGCGGCAGGCTTGAGTTGTGCCAAGCGGTGGCTGGCTGTGCTTAAATCGACCCCCGCCAACAACAGCGCGCCCAGTGCGGCCAATAAATTGCTGACATTGAACAGCGCGGGCAAGGGGCTGTGAATTTGACTGGCACCCCACGGCGTTTGGATGTCGAGTTCATAACCTGTGGCCACCATTTGGTATTGGGCATAAAGCGCGGCTTTGGGGTTTTGCAGGCTGTAGCCCAGCGCGTGCATATTGCAGGGTAATTGATGCAACAATTCTTGTCCAAAATCATCATCTTGGTTGATGATTGCGCCCGTCAGCGGATAATCGAAAAACAAGCGGCGTTTGCTGTCGGCATAAGCGGCCATGCTTGGATGATAATCCAAATGGTCGCGGCTCAGGTTGCTGAACACCCCCATATCAAACGCCACATCGGCTGTGCGCTGTTGTGCCAAGGCGTGGGATGAGACTTCCATCACCACATTCTGAACGCCTTGTTGCGCCAGCTCGGCAAACAGCCGTTGTACATACACGGCATCGGGCGTGGTGTGTAAGCCTGCGTTTAGCTGGCCATAAACGCCATAACCCAGCGTACCCAACAAGCCGCAAGGCGCGGGCAAGCTCTGGGCAATATAATGGCTGATGGAGGTTTTGCCGTTGGTGCCTGTGACCGCAATCACGCGCATGTTTTCGCTGGCGCGTTGATAAAAGTGTGCCGCCAAACGGCTGGCTTTTAGACCAAGCTTCGGGTAGGGAATGTGCAACACGCCGTCTTGTTCAAAGATTTCGCCCGTTTGTTCGAGCAAAATCACCGCCGCGCCCGCTTTGATCGCTGGGGCAATGAATTGTTTGCCGTGCTGTTGTTGGCCTTGGCAGGCGAAAAAAACATCGCCTTGACCGATTTGGCGGCTGTCCAAGCTCAAATGGCGAATCGGGCGGTCAAATGCGGGTGAAATCGGCAATAAATCATGGAGATAGCGTGAGTTCAACTGGATACCCTGCAACGCGGACGTTTAACCTGCAATAAATAATTGACCGACACATCACTGTTTAAGCGGTATTTTTGGGTAAAAGGGTTGTAGCCCATCCCTTTCATTGCCTGTAGTTCAAAGCCCGCCTGTCTTGCCCAACGCGCCAATTGCGCGGGGGTGATGAATTTTTGATAATCGTGTGTGCCTTTGGGCAATAAACCCAGCAGATATTCCGCGCCGACAATCGCCAGGCAATAGGCTTTGGGGTTTTTGTTGAGGGTGGAAAAAAACACAAGGCCGTTGGGTTTAACCAAATCAAAACACGCTTGCACCACCGACGCGGGGTCTGGCACATGTTCGAGCATTTCCATGCAACACACGCCATCAAATGATGCAGGCTGTTGTTGTGCCAGTGTTTCCACCGCAATGCACTGATAAACCACGTTTAAACCCGATTCGTGCAAATGCAGTTTGGCCACGTTTAATGACGCTGTGGCCAAATCAAGGCCCGTCACAACCGCGCCACGCGCCGCCATGCTTTCGGCCAAAATACCGCCGCCACAACCGACATCCAACACCGTTTTGCCTTTGAGTGGCAAGGCGTGGTCAATAAAATTCAAGCGCAACGGGTTGATGTCGTGCAATGGTTTAAATTCGCTGTTTGCATCCCACCAACGGCTGGCCAAAGCCGCGAATTTGTCCAATTCTTGTTGATCTCTATTGGCCGTGGTATAGTTTTCCATCATGCGCTTGCTTCCTGTAAAGTGCCAATATCCATTGTACGAGACCGCTTTTAATAAGTCACCCCCAACCAAAGGATAAACCGTGCGATATTTTTTAGGGTTATTTTACCTTATTCCCTTGATTTCTCATGCATTAGAAGTCAATATCACCGCCGACATGCCCAGCTTGGACGTGTTACATGCGGGCAAAGAAATCACCCTTCAACGCAACCAAAACCCTGACAATAAAATCGCCGATGATTATGCCAAAACTTCACGCGCTTGCCCGCCATTTTGCATTCAACCCATGCACCTAGCCGAAGGGGTGGAAACCGTGGGCGAATTGGAGGTGTTGGCTTATCTGGACAAAAGCAGTTGGGGCGACAAAGACATTTTAGTGATTGATTCGCGCACCCCCGATTGGCTGGCAAAAGGCACCATTCCCGCCTCAATCAACATTCCATGGACTGTATTCAACCTGAAAAACGGCGCAAACACCCTTGAAATCACCGACATCATGACCCAACAATTTGGCGTGAAGCAAGTGGATGATTTATTAGATTTTACCGAGGCCAAAACCTTGGTCTTGTATTGCAACGGGCCTTGGTGCGGTCAATCAGCCATCAGCATCAAAACCTTGCTCAGTTTTGGCTATCCCGCACACAAAATCAAATGGTACCGTGGCGGGATGCAAGCATGGGAATCCTTTGGCTTCAACACAGTAAAAACCAAAGGAAAATAACCCGTTGGACACAACACCATTAGCCCGCTTTATGAAGTTCTGGCTGTTAGCGGTGTTCAGTTTTTCATCTCAAGCGGCATGGTTTCAAAGTGCCGAGCATCAAGGCCGTTGGGCTTTTGCCCAGCAAAACTATCCGCAAGCGGCCAACCAGTTTCAAGACCCTTATCGGCGCGGCGTGGCTTTGTATCGTGCAAGCCGTTTTGCCGATGCCGCTGTGGCGTTCAAACAACCGCAACGGGCTGAAGTTCACGCTGACGCGCTGTATAATTTAGGCAACGCTTATTTTCAAATGGCGCAATACCCGCAAGCGATTGAAAGTTATCAACAATTATTGGCCATCCAAGCGAAACACCCAGACGGCGCGTTTAATTTAGCATTGGCGCGTAAGTTATTGGCTTTACAACAAAAACAGCAAAACAAACCCTTGCCGCCGAAAAAACCACCGAAAAAATCGCCCAAAGCGGAAAAAAGCAAAAACAGCCCACAAAAGGATGAGAGCAAAGCACAACCGAGCGAACAAACTGAAAATGCTCAAAAAAAGGGAAGCGGCACAAAAGAAGGTGGGCATGGTCAACAACAGCAAGCGAACAGCGACAGCCAACCCGTTGGCCAAACAGCGATCCAAACAGGACAAAACGGCTTTGCGCAACCGAGCAAAAACAGCTCACAACAAGCGATGACCGCCGGCAAACAAACCGTTGCGCCCCGCCCACCCTCAACTTATGAACCGATTGACAGCCCAGCGGTACACCAATTTGACCAACAAAAAACGCAAACAGAGGCAAACACCGCCCGCCCGCCTTTGGCTGTGCATTTTTCTGAACGACAGGTTAAACATTGGCTCAGCCATGTGGAAGGTGATGCCAGCCATTTATTAAAAAACCAATTCATGTTAGAAGAAATGCGCCAAAATAAACAATCCCGTTTGTTTGAACCGCGTCCGTGGTAAACCGTGATGAAATCTGTATTAAAGTGGTCTAAATTGAGTGTGTTTCAACGCATTATGTTGAAAACCGATGGCACGCTGACCGAAATTTTAGAAGCGTATTTGGCCGAGCCGATTCAAATGCAAAAAATCGCTGAAGATTTATACACTTGCCAAAACGACATGCCTGCGTTGCAAATTCAGGCGGGGCAAAACGTGTTGGACAGAAAAATTCTGTTGCAAGGCCAACACAGCCAAACCAATTGGGTGTATGCGCATTCGCTGTTGGTGCCTGACCGTTTGCGTGCTGATTTTTGGCAAGAATTGCGCGAATCGCAACAGCCCATTGGCCGTTTGTGGTTAAAATATAAAACAGAAACGTATCGGGAATTTATCGCCAGCCACAGCCAAACAGCCGGCGATTTGGCGCAGTATTTTGGCTTATCTGCCCAATCCATATTGTATTCAAGAACCTATCGGGTCTATTGCCAAGGCCTGCCCGTCATCATGATCACCGAAAAATTTCCCGCCCACTATTTTTGCCCATAAACGGCGGCTTTATAAGCCCAAATAGGCGCGTTGTATGTCAGGGTTTTGTGACAGTGCTTGGCCTGTGCCGCTTAGATGAATGCGGCCATTGACCATGACATAAGCGCGATGGGCAAGACGCAAAGCGTGGCAGGCGTTTTGTTCCACCAGAAAAATGCTGATGCCTTGTTTATTAATGTATTCAATAACTTGAAAAATTTGTTTGACCATCAGCGGCGCAAGCCCCAGCGACGGTTCATCCAGCAACAACAAACGCGGGCGACTCATCAATGCACGGGCAATGGCCAACATTTGTTGTTCGCCGCCTGACAGAGTGCCGCCCAGTTGTTCTTGTCTTTCGGCTAAACGTGGAAATAAATCAAATACTTGCGCCAATTGGGTTTTATGGTGTTGCGGTTGCAAACAGCCCATGGCCAAGTTTTCCAATACCGTCATGCGGGCAAAAATCCGCCGTCCTTCAGGCACATGGGCGATGCCTGCGTGAATAATCTCATGGGTGGGCAAAGCGGTGATGTCTTGGCCTGCAAAATAAACCTTGCCCGCGGTGGCTTTGGGGTCGCCACACACCGTCATCAATAAAGTGGATTTGCCCGCGCCATTGGCACCGATGAGGGTGACGATTTCGCCTTGTTGCACTGAAACATTGACTTGGTGCAAGACTTGAATCACGCCATAACAACTGTTAAGTTGTTGAATATTTAATAAAACTGAATCCATGAGCTTCACTTAAAACCGAGAATAAACCGCTTTGGCCACCAGCAACACCAAAATCGCGGCCAGCCACATTGACACCACAGTATGGCTTAAAAAATGGTCGCCGATCAATATTTTATAGCCGCCAATCGTCCAACTGAGCAACAACACAGCCCACAGAGCGCGCCAACGGTTTTTGCGGGTTTTGAATAAAAACCACAACGATAACAAGGCAAAGCCGCCGCTGGCATGGCCTGCGGGATAACATTTGATACGCTTTAAGCCTCGTATTTCAACAGGATGGCGGTGGCACAAGGTGTTGTGCGGATAATCGCCGCCGTAGCGTTGGATGTCTTTGGGACACGGCACGTTGCTCACCGCTTTCAACAGCGAAACACCCAACGGCAGGATAATCACCGACAACAGCACAATCAACAGCCCTTGGCGATAAGCTTGCACTGTGGGATTCTTTTGAAAAAAAACCAGTGCAATCAACACGATCAAAACAAAGCCGATGAATAATTTTTTGATGCCTGAATAAAACAGCAACCGCCACAGCGGGTTTTCTTTGTCCACCTGCCATGTTTGCCGCAAAAAATCAAAAAAATGATCTTGCAACCACAAGTCTATCGGCAATGACTCAAACAGCGCAATATGGATCAATAGCAATAATACGCTTAATAACAGATATTTATTCATCCCCCATTGTAGCGGTTTTGCCGCAACACAGGCTTAAGAGGTTTTTTTGATAAAAAATCGGTATGATGGCTTATCGTATTCAATTGAGTTAAAAACCATGACGGATAAAAACACTTATCGCATCAGCGACGCGCCCTATTATCAAGCCCAATCAGATGAAATTGAGCGTTATCAAGCCGCCTATGCCGCCCGCTTGCCTGTGATGATTAAAGGGCCTACAGGTTGTGGCAAATCGCGTTTTATCGAATATATGGCGTGGAAGTTGGAAAAACCATTGATTACCGTGGCTTGCAACGAAGACATGACGGCATCGGATTTGGTGGGTCGTTATTTATTGGATGCCAACGGCACGCGCTGGTTGGATGGGCCTTTGACCACAGCGGCGCGCATCGGGGCGATTTGCTATTTGGATGAAATTGTTGAAGCCCGTCAAGACACCACTGTGGTGATTCATCCGCTGACCGACCACCGCCGCAATTTGCCACTGGATAAAAAAGGCGAGCTGATTGCCGCGCATCCTGATTTTCAATTGGTGATTTCATATAACCCCGGTTATCAAAGCTTGATGAAAGATTTGAAACAATCGACCAAACAACGCTTTGTCGGTATGGACTTTGATTACCCCGACAGCGCGTTGGAAACGCAAATCATTGTCAAAGAAACGGGTTTGAATGATGACAGCGCGGCCAAATTGGTCAAAATTGCCCACAGTGCGCGCCATCTCAAAGGCCATGGCTTGGCTGAAGGCATTTCCACCCGCTTGTTGGTGTATGCGGCCAATTTAATCCAACAAGGCATCGCGCCCAAAACCGCGTGTCACATGGCCTTGGTTTGTCCCATCACCGATGATGCCGACATCCGCAGCACGTTGGATCATGTGATTTCGGCGATTTTTGGGTGATGCTTCACCTGTTGACGGGTAAAGTTTTTGCGCTTTATTCGCTCAAAGCCTGTGTTTGAGAAACGCCAAAAACTTCAACTTTATCAGACAAAACAATATTATTTTGCCCACAACAGTCACTTATGTTATAAGGGGGCGTTTGTTTGATTAAGGGAGTGCAACAGCATAATGCGCGATTTATACGATGTGGCCGTGGTCGGTGCAACTGGCGCGGTGGGCGAAACTTTATTGTCTATTTTGGCGGAACGTAAATTTCCTGTGCGCAATGTTTATGCGTTGGCCAGCAGCCGTTCTGCGGGTAAGACCTTGTTATTTGGCAATAAATCTTTGCTTGTTGAAGACTTGGAGACCTTTGATTTTTCCAAAGTGCAAATGGGTTTATTTTCCCCAGGGGCTTCGGTATCCGCCATTTATGCGCCCAAAGCCGCCGCCGCCGGTTGTGTGGTGGTGGATAACACGTCACAATTTCGCCGCGATGATGAAATTCCGCTGGTAATTCCTGAGGTTAACCCTGAAGCCATCGCAGGCTATAAAAAACACAACATCATTGCCAACCCCAATTGCTCAACCATTCAAATGTTGGTGGCGTTGAAACCGATTTATGACACCGTCGGCATTGAACGCATCAATGTGGCCACTTATCAATCGGTTTCAGGCACAGGCAAAGACGCGATTGAAGAGCTGGCCAGCCAAACCGCCGCCTTGTTGAATGGCAAGCCGATTAAACCCAGCGTTTATCCCAAACAAATTGCGTTCAACGTGTTGCCACACATTGATGTGTTTATGGACAACGGCTACACCAAAGAAGAAATGAAAATGGTGTGGGAAACGCGCAAAATTTTGGGCGATGACTCCATTTTGGTCAATCCAACTGCCGTGCGCGTGCCTGTGTTTTATGGCCATTCTGAAGCGGTACACATTGAAACCAAAGAGAAAATCAGTGCAGAGCAAGCGGCGGCTTTATTGAAAAACGCACCGGGCGTGACCTTATTGGATGAACGTGTCAATGGCGGTTATCCCACGGCGGTGACTGAAGGGGCTGGCACTGACCCCGTGTATGTTGGCCGTATTCGTGAAGACATTTCCCATCCGCGTGGTTTGAACCTGTGGGTGGTGTCTGACAATATCCGCAAAGGCGCGGCTTTGAATACCATTCAAATCGCTGAAGTTCTGCTTAAAGACTATTTATAATAGAAAGGCTGCCAAGTTGCTTGGTGGCTTTTTTGTTGCGCTGTCAGTGTCGCAAAACTTAAAGCATCTTATTAAAGAGCAATGGCAGGTTGATGTTTTACAAAGGATTGTGCTATTGTTGAGCTTAAATTTTCATGGCGTGGCGATGGAAAAACGGTGTTACCACTGATTCTGTAGTAAAATGAAAAAGTTGAATTTTACCCACCTTCCCATGCGGGGTATTGAGAGGAACGAACGTATGTTGGCACAAAGATTTTTCTTGATGATATTACTCATCAAACTGTCCATGTTCAGCAGTTTTGTATCGGCCTTGGGGTTGGGCAATGTGGTGGTGGATTCTAAACTCAATCAAACGCTAAACGCCCGCATTCAATTACTAAAAGTCCCTGAAAAAGATGTGGACAATATTCAAGTGGTCTTGGCCAGTGCCGAGGCTTTTCGCCGCGCAGGTTTAGACCGCCCTTATGTATTATCCACGTTGAAATTCACATTAGATGTCCGTCGTGGCAGTCCATCAGCACAAATCAACATCCATTCCCAACAACCGATTAAAGAACCGTTTCTCAATTTTTTGATTGAAGTCAACTGGCCCAACGGACGGCTGTTGCGCGAATACACCATTTTGCTTGACCCCCCCACCTATAAAGTCGAAAGCACTGAACCCCCTGCGATTGCCAGCGCGCAAATGGAACCTTTTACCAAACAAGCCACCGCTGTTGGCGATGATCATCCTGTTTTGGCCACCACCAAAAAATCTGCAAAATCTGCGCGTAGCGGCAAAAAAGGCCGCAAACGGGCAACCGCCGATGGCCGCTACACCGTTGCCAGCAACGACACGTTATGGGCGATTGCTCAACAGCACAAACCTGCTGGGGTTTCGCACGAACAAATGATGGCCGCGATTTTTGATGCCAATCCCCAAGCCTTTTTTGCGGGCAATATGAACCAATTGAAAAAAGGCGAAACCTTGATTTTGCCTTCAGGCACGCAAGCCAACCAATTGAGCCAAAAACAAGCCCTTAATTTATTCAAAACCCACCATAAAACATGGCGTGATTACCGCCAAAGCAGCACGGGAGAAACCCAAGCCAAAGTCACCACAGTGGCAAGCAAACCTGCCAGCCAAGAAAGCAAAATGGCTTTAGGCAAAGCCTTTCGCCTCAGCCCGCCTGCCAGTGACAGCGACATCGGCACAGCAACGGCTGAAACAGCCGCCAGCGATAATAAACAAATCAAAGCGTTACAACAACAGCTTAAAACCTTGACTGAGAGCAACCAATCTTTAGAGCAAGACAACAACCGCTTGCACCAAGAAGTGAAAGAAAACAAAGTGTTGCTCGAAGAAATGAAAGCCGAAATGGACAAATTGATTGCCTTGCAAAAAGGCACATTGGCGCAGATGGTTGAGCAAATGAATGCACAAAAAGCGGTGGCCAAACAAGCCAAAGCCGCTGAAGCCGTCACGCCAAAACCAACGGAAACGGCCAAACCCAACCCTGCGATAAAAACACCTGATTTGGCTGAAGTCAAAAAAATCTTAGCCGACGTGGCAGACAAACCCGCGCAACCAGCCCCCGATGCGACCCAAACACCTGTAGAGCCTGCACCCGAGCTTGTCGATGTTGACGAACCTGCAACCGAACAACCCGAGACCGCGCCTGTGGTGCAAACGCCCACAGAATCCCCCGTTGCCATCCCAGAGGCAAACAACACAGAACCCCCCCCATCCGCCTTGCAACCTATTGATTCTGCTTTGGTTGATACCCATGTCGCCACGGATGAATCTCAATGGTTGCGTCAATTGAATGAATTGGTGGCCACGGTGCCGTTTGGTTGGCAAGGAATCGCAGGCAGCGGTGTATTGGTGCTGTCGTTAATCTTGGCTTTATTGCTCAAAAGAAAACGCAAACAACAACAAGAAGTTGAAGCCGAAGAAATGGTGAAGCTGGAAGAAATACAAGCGCAATGGCCACAAGTTGAACCCAGCACGCCCATAACCAAAACAACCGACGAAATTGACACCGACACCGATGTGGACGCGCTGTTGGACAGTTTGGGTAAATGGGATAAAGATGAAAAATCCAATGTTTATGAGAACTTAGACGAAGAAATTGACGTGTTGTTGTCTTATGGTCGCCAAGATGAAGCGATTGACATGCTCAACAAGGCTTTGGAAAGCGAACCTGAAAACGTTGATTACCGTTTGCGCTTATTACAATTGTATGCCAATGAGCGCAAAGGCGATGAATTTGATGACCATGCGGCACGATTGACACAGTATGTTGGCCAAGACAGCGCGCAATGGCAAACGGTAGAAAAATTACGCTGTCAATTCGATGCCAAAGATGCCAAAACGGGGGTTGATTTAGGCGACATCGCCATCGCAGGCACCGTGGCCGCTGTCACAGGTGCTGTGGTTGCAAAAACATTTGATCAACAAAATCATGAGGATGACTTGCCCGATTTAACCGAAGATGATGACGGTTTGGATTTTGACATTGAAAGCTTAACCCATGTGGATGATGACTTTTCGGATGAAGGCGACAATTTATTGGCTGAACTGGAAAGCCATGATGAGGACAGCCTTGGCTTTGATGAACAACATGATGGCGACCAAGACAATTTGGCTTTTGAACCCAATGATGGCCACGATGTGGATTTGAGCGACAGCCAAGACAACGATGCGTTTTTAGACCATTTAGGCCTAGACGGCGACAGCCAAGAACCCCCCGTAGACAGTTCAATGATGAACGACTTCGCAGATAAATTGCTGGCCAATGATGATGACAGCTTGGACAGCTTTGATTTGGATGCAACAGCGGATAAAACAAGCTTTGATGCGGATGAATTGGATGAAAGTTTAGACGCGGCTGATTTGAGTTTGGATGGCCCAGACGATGCCAGCATCAGCGATGATTTGAGTTTGGATTCAGACAGTGCGTTGGACGGTTTAAGTTTGGACGCAGGTGAAGACGCAAGCTTGGACAGCTTTGATTTGGATGCAACAGCGGATAAAACAAGCTTTGATGCGG